>DCXR01000042.1:15317-40020 GCA_002329075.1 Candidatus Neomicrothrix sp. UBA2131 | reverse complement strand
CTCACCATGTTCCACCCGATGGTGGCCGGTGTGACCATCCCCGGTATCGGAATCTTCGTCCTGATCCTGGCTCCCTACATCGACAAGAACCCCTCCCGGAAGCCCGAGGACCGCAAGTTCGCCGTGTCCCTCATGACCATCCACATCATGTTCTGGGCCGTGCTCGTCATGATCGGTTCGTTCTTCCGGGGCCCCGGCTTCAACTTCATCTTCCCGTGGAACAGCGGCCTGTTCTTCGAACTGTGACCGCCATGACCCGTACCCCCACGATCGCAGACCGCCCCCCGGCGGACCTCAGGAGCTGAGCCGTGCCCGTCGTCCTCGCCGTCATCGTGCTCGTCGTCCTCGCCGGCGTCGTGCTGGTAGGTGCCTCCCGCCGCCGCGACAGCGGTGCGGCCGGGCTGTCCCGCGAGGTGCGCAGGAGCGATCGCTCCAACCCGGCGCTCGCTACCGGGGGCGACGAAGCCCTCTCGGGCCGAGAGTTCGAGGCCGCAGAGGCTGCGGCCCGCCCGGCCGGCGACGTGGCCATCGTCGAATCTGCGCCGCCGGTGCCGTTCGTCGCCCCCGACCCGGTCGCCCTCGGCGTCACCCGCCGCCAGTTCTTCAACCGCGGCATCGTCGGGATGATGGGCTTCGGCCTGTCGGGCTTCGGAGGCGCCTGCCTGGCGTTCCTGTGGCCACAGGGTGTCAGCGGCTTCGGTTCCAAGATCAGGGTAGGGAACCTCATCGAGGTCCTCGCCGACGTCGAGAACAACAACGGCTTTGTCTACAAGCCCGAAGGTCGCATGTGGATCACCGCCTACCCCAACGGTGCCGTCGAAAAGGCCCGGGCCGCGTACTCGCCCGCCGAGCTGGCTGGCATGACAGCGGGCACTGAACAGGGCTTCGACGCCGGCATCGTGGCGTTGTACCAGAAGTGCCCCCACCTCGGCTGCCGGGTCCCGAACTGCGTGTCGTCGCAGTGGTTCGAGTGCCCCTGCCACGGGTCGCAGTTCAACCAGGTCGGTGAGAAGAGGGGTGGCCCCTCTCCCCGCGGCATGGACCGCTTCGCCGTCGCCGTCGACGGCGGTGTCCTCGTCGTCGACACCGGCACCATCGTCCAGGGCCCGCCCATCGGCACCAACACCACCGGCCAGGAGGCCGAGGGCCCGCACTGTATCGGCGAGGCGGGCGGGCACTAGCCCCCCGGTAGGAGACCTGAGACCGAGATGAATCCGATGATCCTCGCAGCGAGCACGCAGCGCACCATCGGCTGGGTCCTTGCCATCGTCGTGATGGTCGGGTTCGTCGTGTACCTGCTGTTCAGCTTCCGGATCGGCAAGCGGGAACTGGGTTCCGAGGTCGAGTTGGCCGCCAACCGCAAGCCGTACCTCGACGACGACGAGCTCGAGACCTTCCGACTGGACAGGGCACTGGTCTGGTCCCTCGTGACCCTCACCGCCGTCTCGATGATCCTGCCCGTGTACTGGCTGATGGAGCCGACACGCCAGGAGAACGCAATCGTCGACTGGGTCCACCGCTTCGAGAAGCGCGGCGCCAGCAACTTCGAGGAGGCGTGTTCCTCCTGCCACGGCCCCGACGGCGTCGGTGGTGTCGCCGCCTTCACGCTGGTCGACGCCGAGGGCGCCTTCGTCGCACAGGTCGAGTGGAAGGCGCCCGCCCTCACCTCCGTGTTGTCCCAGTTCGACGAGGCCGAGGTCCGACACATCCTCAACTACGGACGCCCCGGCACGCCGATGCCCGCATGGGGCCTGCCCGGTGGCGGTCCGATGACCACCCAGCAGGTCGAACAGTTGATCGTCTACCTGCGGTCCATCCAACTCGACCAGAGGGCCACCACGGCCCAGATCGACGCCGGCATCGTCGCAGGTGCCAGGACCATCGTCACCGCAGCCGACGCTGAACTCACCGACGCCGTCGACATCGAAGCCGCCGCCGAGGCCTGGCTGGAGCGGGCATCCGACCCGACCAGCGCCGACTACCTCCGTTACGGCGAGTTGATCTTCAACAACCCGGCCGCCCAGGGTGCCAACTCGTGCGCCCGCTGCCACACGCCCGGCTTCTCCCTCGGTGCTGCCGACGAGGACTCGACCGCAGCGCTGCTCGAGACCTGGCCCCGCCTGGTCGAATCCGGGATACTCACCGGCTGGCAACCGGCCCAGGGCCACGTGGGCCCGAGCCTGGAGGGCGTCGAGACACACTTCCCGACGGCGGCCCACCAGGAGGAGTTCGTCCGTACCGGCTCCGAGTTGGGTGTCGGCTTCGGCAACGCCCGCAGCGGCACCGGCATGATGCCCGGCTTCGGAGGACGCGTGGATCCCGACGTCGTCGACTACGACACAGGAGGCGACGCCGTCTACAGCCGTGTTCTGACACCCGAACAGATCGCTGCGGTCGTGGCCTACGCTAGGAGCCGGTGATGGGCATTTCCGCCACCCTCGCCGGCATCGCCTGGGATCCGAACATCGCCGCCACGCTGGCCGTGCTCACAGGCGTTGTCGTCCTCATGGGCTCGGTCTGGTTCCTCCTCACCACCAACTCAGGCATCCGCGTCGGCACCCTGCTCGCTTTCGCAGCCTTCTTCGGGTGGATGTTCATCATGAGCACCACATGGTGGATGTACGGCAAGGGATGGCAGGGAGACAGCCCCTCATGGCAGACGGTCGACATCAACGTCGGCGACCTCAGGGTCAGCGGCCTCGCCAAGGCACGCGACCTGCCCAACCCCGACGAGCTGAACACCGGCTACGAACTGGTGATCCTGTCGGACAACGCCCGTGCGACGGCCGAGTTCGACTCGCTTCCCACGGCCGCCGACAACCCCGACCTCAGCGCCGACGAACTGTCTGCCCTGCAGGCCGACCGCCAGGTCCGCAATGAGACGGTGACCCGGTCGGAACTGGCCGCCGTGTCCCCCGACATGACCGAAGCCGCCGGCTGGCACGATCTCAACGGATGGCGGCTGCTGCCAACCACCGAGGCCGGTGACTCCCAGGCACAGGCGGTCGCCGACATCCTCGCGCATCCCGACATCGGGTTCGTCAGCGCTGCAGAGTTCAAGTTGCTCGATGCCTACTCCACGGGCGGCAAGCCCCGCCTCGCCGAGAATCCGAGTCGGATAGACCGCATCACCCACTGGATCTCCAACTCGGCTCGCATCACGCATCCGACCCGCTACTCGGTCGTTCAACTCCAGCGGGTGCTCGACCAGCCGACGATCCCCGGCGAGGCTCCGCCCCGTCCCATCGTCGACGAGGCCGAGCCCGTCGTGTCGGTCATCATGGTCCGTGACCTCGGGTCCGTCCGACTGCGGCCGGCACTCGTAATGGTCGGCTCCCTGATGGTCTTCCTCGCCCTGTGCTACTGGCTGCACGTCCGGGACCGGGAAGACATGGCGCGCCGCAAGGAGTTCGAAGCAGCAAGGGCCTGAGCCGGTGACTGCAGCGGTCACCGCCACCAACGCCGCCACGTCTACAGGGACAGGTGCCTGACATGTTGGGCCAGTACCTGCCGGTGGTGGCACTGTTCGTCCTCGCCGCTCTCTTCGCGGCACTCAGCTTCGTGGCGTCGAGGCTCCTGGCGCCGCGACGGCCCCACGACAGGAAGCTGGCCCCCTACGAGTGCGGGATCATCCCCTCGCGGGAGACCCCCGAGCGGTTCCCGGTTCGCTTCTACCTCGTGGCGATGATCTTCATCGTGTTCGACATCGAGATCGTCTTCTTCTACCCGTGGGCCGTGGCCCACCGGGGAATAGGACTCTTCGGCCTGCTGGCGGTGCTGATCTTCTCGATCGCCGTGTTCGAGTCGTTCGTGTACCTCATCGGCAACGGGGCCCTCGAATGGGGTCCGATCGCCGAGGTCCGTCAGGCGGTGTCGCGCAGGTTCGGCAGCGAGGTGGTCGGACCCGGCGTTCGCCAGGTCGGCCTCGAGGGACGCGATGCCGGCAACCCGACAAGCGAGAGCGCCACCTGATGGCACGCCTGCCGATCCTCGGCGACGTATCCGGCGTCCTCGACGAGGGCCTCGAGGGCCTCGAGCACAACTTCGTCACCGCCCGCATCGAGGACGTCGTCAAGTGGTCGCGGGCACGCAGCTGCTGGCCGGCCACCTTCGGCCTGGCCTGCTGCGCCATCGAAATGATGGCCACGGGCGCCGCCCACTACGACCTGGCCCGCTACGGCATGGAGGTCTTCCGGGCATCGCCCCGCCAGGCCGACCTCATGATCGTCGCCGGGCGCGTCTCCCAGAAGATGGCCCCGGTGCTACGCCAGATCTACGACCAGATGATGGAGCCCAAGTGGGTCATCTCGATGGGCGTCTGCGCATCCAGCGGCGGCATGTTCAACAACTACGCAATAGTGCAGGGGGTCGACCAGGTGGTGCCGGTCGACGTCTACGCCCCGGGCTGCCCCCCCGGTCCCGAGACCCTCATGCATGCCATCCTCACCCTCCACGACAAGATCCTCACCGGCGAGCTCACCACCCGCCGTGAGCAGACCGGTGCAGGCGCCGGCATCGACCTGGCCGAGGAGCCCGATCACGAGGCGGCAGAGGCTCCGTGAGCGAAAACGACGTCTCCACCGATGAGCATGTGGCCGCACCGGTCGCTTCGACGACCATGTCCGGCCAGACCGTGCTGCACCCCGTCCGCGACGCATACATGGCCACCGTCGAATCCCTGCGCGACGGGGGCTACTGCACCGCCACCGACCTCACCGTCGTCGACTACCTGACCCACCCCGGCCGCACCGACCTTCCCGAGGGCGTCGAGCCCGAGCGCTACGAGGTGGTGGTGGGCCTGTTCGACCACACCCGTCGTGAACGGGTCCGACTCCGTATCCAGGTACCCGCCGAGGACCCGACCTTGCCGTCGCTGTTCGACCTCTTCCCCGGTACCGAGGCCATGGAGCGCGAGGCCTACGACCTGTTCGGCGTGTGCTTCGACGGCCACCCGGACCACAGCCGGATCCTGCTCCCCGAGGACTGGACGGGCCATCCGCTGCGCAAGGACGAGGGAATCGGAGCCATCCCCGTCCAGTTCAAGGCCGCATCGGAGCGACGGTGAACCCGATGGACGAGGCGACCCGCACCATCGACATGGGCTCCGACGAACGCGTCCGGCGCAGGGGCGGCAGCGCCGTCCTCCGGATGACCGAGGTCGAAGCCGCCGAACTGGCCAGCGCCCCCAGGGATCCGGTCACCGGCGAACAGGCCGACGAGCGCATGATCCTCAACATGGGCCCCGCCCACCCTTCGACCCACGGGGTGCTCCGGCTGCTGCTCGAGATGGAGGGTGAGACCGTCCTGCGCTCGAAGCCGGTCATCGGATACCTGCACACCGGCATGGAGAAGACCGGCGAGAACCTCACCTTCCTACAGGGCCCCACCAACGTCACCCGCATGGACTACGCGTCACCGCTGTTTTCGGAACTCGTGTTCTCCCTTGCCACCGAGCAACTGCTCGGCATCGAGGTTCCGGCCCGCGCCACCTGGATCCGGATGCTCATGTGCGAGCTCAACCGGGCCGCCTCCCACCTGCTCTTCCAGGCCACGAACGGCATGGACCTCGGTGCCGTCTCGATGATGATCTACGGCTGGCGCGAGCGCGAAGAGGTCCTGCGCTTCTTCGAGAAGGTCACCGGCCTGCGGATGAACCACAACTACATCCGTCCAGGAGGCGTCGCCGCCGACCTCCCCGACGGCTGGCAGGACGACATCCGCCACCTGCTCGACATCATCCCACCCCGCCTCGACGAATACGCGGTGCTCCTCAACGACCAGCCCATCTTCCGGGCCCGCCTCCAGGGCGTAGGCGTCCTCGAACCCGCCGAGGCCCTGGCCCTCTCGGCGACAGGACCGATCCTGCGGGCCACCGGCTACGACTGGGACCTGCGCCGCGACGAGCCGTACCTCGCCTACGACCAGGTCGACTTCGACGTCGTCGTCGGCACCTGTGGCGACGCCTTCGACCGCTTCGCTGTCCGTCTCGAGGAGATCCGGCAGTCACTGCACATCGTCGAACAGATCCTCGACCTCCTGCCCGGCGGCGACTTCCGGACACAGGACAAGAAGGTCACCCCGCCCCCGCGTGCCCGCATCGACGAGTCGATGGAGGCGCTGATCCACCACTTCAAGATCTTCACCGAGGGCTTCCACGTGCCCGAAGGCGAGGTCTACGCCGCCGTCGAGTCACCCAGGGGAGAGTTGGGCTGCTATCTCGTGTCCGACGGCGGACCCAAGCCCTACCGCATGCACATCCGCGGCCCGAGCTTCGCCAACCTCCAGACGCTGCCCCACCTCATGCACGGTCGCCTCGTTGCCGACGCCGTCGCCGTCATCTCGTCGGTCGATCCGATCATGGGCGAGGTCGACCGCTGATGTCGTATTTCACCGAGGCCAACGCCCGCACGGCTGCTGAGGTCATAGCCCGATATCCCAGGCCCAGGTCGGCCGTCATCCCGCTGCTGCACCTGGCACAGGAGCAGGAGGGGTGGGTCACCCGCGACGCAATGGTCGAGATCGCCGACCTGACCGGCATCACGCCCGCCGAGGTGCTCGGCACAGGATCGTTCTACGAGATGTTCAGGTTCCACCCGGTCGGCCGCTACCTGGTCAACGTGTGTACCAACATCTCCTGCCAACTGCTCGGTGGCGAGGAACTGCTGCATCATGTAGAGGAATCCCTCGGGGTCCATGCCGGGGGGACCACCGACGACGGGATGTTCACCGTCGAAGAGGTGGAGTGCGTCACCGCATGCACCGAGGCGCCCTGCTTCACCGTCAACTACCGCTACTTCCACCGGGCAGACAGCGACACCTTCGACGCCGTCGTCGCCGACCTGTACGCCGGCCGCAGTCCGTTGGCCCGGGGCGCACAGGGCGACCACGGGAACCTTCCCGCCCACGGAACCCTCGGGCGCCTCCGCCAGCACATCCCCGACGACCGTCGCGCCGGCGTCGTGCCCCCCGAGGAGGCTGGCGAGGAACCTGTCTGGCTGCGGACCACCCCCGCCACGGCACCGTCCGCGGCTACCTCCACGACACATGCTCCCGATGCCTGAACCGACGGCCGTGCACCCCGACGACATGGGCTACGTGCCCCACGCTGCCGGCTTCGTCGCCAACGAGGGTCCGAAGTTGGTCAGCGGCCGCTTCCCCTACGAGGACTCCTACACGCTCGAATGCGCCCTCGCCACAGGGGCCTACACGGGCCTGCGTGCCGCACTCGGTCGAACCCCCGACGACGTGCACACCGAGGTCCGCGACGCCACCCTCCTCGGCCGCGCTGGTGCCGGCTTCCCCGCCGGTGTCAAGTGGGGCTTCTGCCCCGAGGGAGTCTGGCCCCGCTACCTCGTCGCCAACGGCGACGAAAGCGAACCCGGCACCTACAAGGACCGCCTCCTCATGGAACGCGACCCGCACCAACTCATCGAGGGCTGCCTCATCGCCTGCTACGCCCTCGGCCTGTCGCAGTGCTTCCTTTACGTGCGAGGCGAGATGGCCCTGGCCCAGGAGCGCCTCGCTGCCGCCCTCAACGATGCCTACGCAGCTGGCTACGTCGGACGCAACATCTGCGACACCGACTTCTCCGTCGACATCACCCTCCACTGGGGTGCAGGCGCCTACATCGTCGGTGAGGAGACGGCGCTCATCGAGAGTCTCGAGGGAAACCGGGGGGTGCCCCGCCTCAAGCCGCCGTACTTCCCGGCGGTCATAGGCCTGTACGGCAAGCCCACGATCGTCAACAACGTCGAGACCCTCGCCAACCTGCCGTGGATCCTCGAGCACGGCGCCGTCGCCTACAGGGGATTCGGCTCCGAGGCATCGCCCGGCACCCGCCTGTTCGCCGTATCCGGGCACGTCGTGCGGCCCGGTGTCTACGAGGTCGAACAGGGCGTCACCACATACCGGGATCTCATCTACGGCCTCAACTTCTGCCGGGGCATCAGGGACGGCAACGACCTGAAGGCTTTCATTCCCGGTGGAGCCTCGGCGCCGTGGTTCTTCGAGGAGCAACTCGACCTGCCCCTCGAGGCCCGGGACGTCGGTGCCGCCGGGTCGATGCTCGGCTCCGGAGCGATCGTTGTCATGGACCACACCACCGACGTCGTGAAGGCGTGCCTGCGGGTCGTGCGGTTCTTCGCCCGCGAGTCATGCGGCAAGTGCTCGCCCTGCCGGGAGGGCACCAGCTGGGAGGAGAAGATCCTCGAGCGCATCCTCGACGGCCACGGTCGGCCATCCGACCTGGACCTGCTGCTCGACATCGGCGACAACATCAGCCCCGGCCCCTACCCCGTCGCCGCCCACGGTGCCGCCGCCCTCGACGCCGTACCGTTCCCGCCCCACCAGACCACCATCTGCCCACTCGGCCCGTCGTCGGTGGCACCCATCACCTCGGCGCTGCGGCGCTTCCGCAGCGAGTTCGAGGCCAAGATCACGCGCCGTGACGGCATTCCCGTCCAGTCGGCCCCGGTCGCCGACGGGGCTCCGGCATGAGCGATGTTGGGCAGTCCATGGAGATAACCGTCGACGGTGGCACCGTCGTGGCGAACCCCGGCGAACTGCTGATCGACGCCTGCGAACGCACCGGCACCTACATTCCGAGGTTCTGCCACCACCCGCGGATGCAGCCGGTGGGCATGTGCCGGGCGTGCCTCGTAGAGGTCGACACCGGTCGGGGCCCGGCGCTGCAGGCCTCGTGCATGCTCGAGTGCAGCGCCGGCATGCAGGTCGACACGAAATCCGAGCGCACCCGCAAGGCCCAGGACGGCGTGCTCGAATTCCTGCTCGTCAACCACCCACTCGACTGTCCCGTCTGCGACAAGGGCGGCGAGTGCCCGCTCCAGGACCAGACGGTGGCGTTCGGACCGGGCGAAAGCCGCTTCGTCGAGGAGAAGCGCCACTTCGAAAAGCCCATCCCGGTGAACGAAAATGTCTTCCTCGACCGGGAGCGCTGCATCCTCTGCGACCGCTGCACCCGCTTCGCCAGCGAGGTGGCCGGCGACGCCCTGATCCACTTCCAGGGCCGGGGCTCAGGCACCGAGGTCAACACCTTCCCCGATGAGCCCTTCAGCTCCTACTTCAGCGGCAACACCGTGCAGGTCTGCCCTGTCGGCGCACTGACTGCAGCGCCCTACCGCTTCAAGGCCCGCCCCTGGGACCTCGAGGAGGTCGAATCCACCAGCGTCGTCGACAGCGTCGGCAGCCGCATCGCCGTGCAGTCGTCACGCGACCGCGTGCTGCGCTTCCAGGGGGTCGACGCCGACGGCGTCAACTGGGGATGGCTCTCCGACAAGGAGCGTTTCATCTTCGAGGCGTACGACCACGAGGACCGCCTCGGGACGCCGCTGCTGCGCGGCGACGACGGCGACCTGGCACCGACCGGATGGGGCGAAGCGCTCGCCGCGGCGGCGGCCGCACTCACCGACGTCGACCCCGACCGGATCGCAGTCCTGGGCGGAGCCCGCCTCACCAACGAGTCGCAATACACCTGGGCCAAGCTGGCAAAGGGTGTGCTGGGCACCGACAACGTCGACGCCCAGTTGGGAGATGGTCTTCGCGCCGATTTCGTCCTCGGCCTGCCCAGGGCGACCATCGACGAGGCCTGTATCCCCGGCGGCGTCATCGTGCTGCTCGGCCCCGACCCCAAGGAGGAACTGGGGGCGTTGTACCTGCGCCTGCGCCATGCGGTCGTCCACGACGGTGCCACGCTGATCGAACTGTCGCCCAGGGCGACGGGCCTCACGCCATTCGCCTCCCATTCGCTCCGGGTGCGCCCCGGAGAGGCGATCGGCGTCGTCCGTGCCATGTTCGGAGAGGGGGGCACCGCACCCATTGGTGGGGTAACCGTCGAAGAGGCGCAGGCGGTCGGCGCGATCATCTCCGAGGCGGCAGTCGGCCAGAACCGGCCGGTTACCGTGTTGCTGGGCCGGCAGTCGCTGGCTGAGGCACCCGGGACGGTCGTCGATGCGGCCCTCGTCCTGCACGACAGGATCGCCGACGTCCGCTTCCTGTCGATGCTGCGCCGTGGCAACGTCCACGGCGCCCTCGACCTCGGGCTGGCCCCTGGCCTACTTCCCGGGCGGGTCGGCCTCGAAGAGGGCCGGTCCCGGTTCGCCGACGCCTGGCCGACCACTCCGGCCAGAAGGGGCCGCGATGCCCTCGCCTCGTTGCAGGCCGCCGCCGACGGTGAGGTCGACGTACTGGTGCTGCTCGGCGCCGATGTCCTGGCCGACGTCCCCGACCACGACCTGGCGCGTCGCGGGCTCGAAGGGGCCGGAACGGTCATCGCCCTGGACCTGTTCGCCACACCGACCGTGGCCGCCGCCGACGTGGTCCTGCCCGCCACCGCCCCGACCGAGACCGATGGCACCGTCACAAACCTCGAGGGTCGGGTGAGCATCGTGGCCCGCAAGGTGACCCCGCCGGGGACTGCCCGCCCCGACTGGATGATCGCCGTCGAACTGGCCCGTCGGCTGGGGGCCGACCTGGGCATCTCCTCGCCCGACGACATGTGGGCCGAACTCGCCATCGTCTCGCCGATCCACGCCCACGTCGACCCGGAGGCGCTCGTCAGCCAGGCCCGGGAGGGCATCCTCATCAGCGGCGGCCCGGCCCTGGTCCGCCCGGCGCCCCTCGAGGTGCCCAGCCACGACAAGAACTCCTACCGCCTGGTCGTGACGCGCTCGATGTACGACTGCGGCGTACTCACAGCGCACAGCCGATCGCTGGCAGGCCTGGCCCCCGTGACCCGGCTGGCGTTCGAGCCCACCGACTTTGCCGCCCTCGGGGTGGCGGAGGGCGGCAGAATCGAGGTACGGGGACCGAAGGGCAACGCCGACGTCGTCGTCGGCCCCGATCCCAGGGTCACCAAGGGCACCGCCCACCTCCTGTTCAACCAGCAGGGTGTGTCGGCCGGCGACCTCATCGAGGCCACTGCTGCGGTGATCGACCTGACGGTGGTGCCGGTCTGATGGTCATCGCCGCTGATCCGCTCCTCCTCGGGCCCGTCGGCCTCGAGGTATTCCTGATCGTCCTGCTCAAGGTGGTCGTCTCGTTTGCCCTGCTGATGGTGTCGGTGATGCTGACGGTCTGGTTCGAGCGCAAGCTCATCAGCGACATGCAGAACCGCATCGGACCGGACGTGGCCGGACCGTGGGGCATCCTCCAGACCCTGGCCGACGGCATCAAGCTGTTCTTCAAGGAGGACCTGATCCCGGAAAACGCCGACCGGCCGGTGTTCAAGTTGGCGCCCTACCTGTCGCTGGTGCCGGCCTTCCTGGTCTTCGCCATCGTCCCGATCGGCGGCGACTTCCGCACCGGTGACGGCACCGTGGGCTGGTTCGGCCACCGCACCTTCCTGCAGGTGGCCGATCCGCCGATGGGCATCCTGCTGTTCCTCGCCCTCTCCTCGGTCGCCGTCTACGGCGTGATGCTGGCCGGCTGGTCATCGGGCTCGAAGTACCCGTTGCTCGGCTCCGTCCGGGCGTCCGCCCAGATGATCAGCTACGAGGCTGCGCTGGGCCTCGCCATCGCCACGGTCTTCCTGACCGGCGGCTCCCTTTCCACCCATGAGATCGTGTCCAGCCAGTCGAACTGGAACTGGAACGTTGCCACCACCGGCGTCGTACCGTTCCTGATCTTCCTGGTGGCCGGCACCGCCGAGTTGAACCGGCCGCCGTTCGACCTGGTCGAAGCCGAGCAGGAACTGGTGGGTGGGTTCCACACCGAGTACAGCTCGATCCGCTTCGCCCTGTTCTCCCTCGCCGAGTTCATGAACGTGATCACCATGTCGGCGATAGCGGTCACGCTCTTCCTCGGTGGCCCCGACGGCCCGATCCTCGTGGAGCGTGTCGCCTGGCTGTGGCCGATCCTGTGGTTCTCCCTGAAGCTCTCGGCCTTCCTCTTCACCTTCGTGTGGCTCAGGGCGACCCTGCCCAGGATCCGGTACGACCAACTCATGGACCTGGGCTGGAAGGTCCTGATCCCGTTGGCGCTCGGCTGGTTCCTCCTGGTAGCGGCGCTCAACGTGGGCCGCGACAGGGGCTGGTCACCGGTGCCCGTCGTGCTCGTCAGCGTGGCCGTGCTGTGGGCGGGCACCGCCATGCTGGGTGGCGCCGTGCGCAAGGCCCGTGCCGAGCGGCGCGCCCTCGAGTTCGGGTCCGACGAGGCGCTCGACGCCGGGAACGGTGCCTGATGGGCTACTTCCGCGGCTTCGCCGTCACGTTCCGCAAGCTCTGGGAGAAGCGGGTCACCATCCCGTACCCCGAACAGAAGCGCGACAAGCCCGAGCGTCTCCATGGTCGCCACGTCCTCAACCGGTACGAGGACGGCATGGAGAAGTGCATCGGCTGCGAGCTCTGCGCCGGCGTGTGCCCCGCAAGGTGCATCTACGTACGCGGTGCCGACAACCGGCCCGACGACCCGGTGTCACCGGGAGAACGGTTCGGCTACGTCTACGAGATCAACTACCTACGGTGCATCCACTGCGACCTCTGCGTCGAGGCCTGCCCGACCGAGGCAATCACCGAGTCGAAGCTGTTCGAGTTCTCGTTCACCAGCCGCTCCGACGCCGTCTACACCAAGGACGAGTTGCTGGTCGACGACGAAACGGGTCGACCCCAACATCTGCCATGGGAGGACTGGCGCGAAGGGGAGGACGCCGACACGTCGGGCTGGATGCGTGCAACGTCCCCGTCGGGGTCCGCCGCCTATGCCGGAAGGGTCTCGTGGTCGGGTGAACTGGGCTACGGGGTGCGACGCCCGGAGCAGGGCCGGTCCGGCCCGGAAGCCGGGGACGACGAGGGGAACGTCGCCTGATGGAAGCCGCCGTGTTCATCGTCAGTGCCGTGATCGTGCTCTCGGGCGCCTTCGGGGTGCTCCTGGCCCGCAACCCGGTCCACGCCGCCCTCTTCCTCGTCCAGTCCGTCTTCGGCGTGGCCGTGCTGTTCCTGCTGCTGGACGCCACGTTCCTCGCCGCCGTCCAGGTGATCGTCTACGCCGGCGCCATCGTCATCCTGTTCCTCTTCGTGATCATGCTGCTCGGCGTAGACCGGGCCGAGAACCTCGATGTCGAGCCCATAGCCGGACAACGGCCGCTCGCCGTCCTCATCGGTGCCGGAATACTGGGAACCACGCTCTCCGCCCTGCTGGTGGCGGTCGGTGGCCCGACCGGTGCCCCGGCGGCCAACTCCCCGTTGGGGGACGCCGGCGACAACACCCGACGCCTGGGCGAGGCGCTGTTCACCGACCACGTCTTCGCCGTCGAGTTGACCGCCCTGCTGCTCACGGTCGCCGTGGTCGGCGCCGTCGTGCTGGTCCGCCGCCTCGCCGGACCGCTCCAGCCCCTCCCGGTCGTGGCGGTTGCTTCGGAACCCGAAGACGAGCCCGAAGACACGGAAGAGGCCCCGGACGAAGAAGCAGGTGCCTGATGGAGGTCACCGTCGCCTGGTACCTGACGCTCGGCGCCGTCCTGTTCACGCTGGGCGCCGTTGGCCTTCTGGTACGTCGCAACCCGCTCGTGATGTTCATGTGCGTCGAGTTGATGCTCAACGCCGTCAACCTCACCTTCGTCAGCCTCGGTGACGACCTGGGCGACCTGGGCGGCCAGGTATCGGTGTTCTTCGTGCTGGTGGTGGCGGCCGCAGAGGTCGTGGTGGGCCTCGGGATCATCGTTGCGATCATGCGCCGACGCGCCGGGGCGACCGCCGACGACCTGTCGGTACTGAGGGGCTAGGGCATGCTCGACCTCGTCTGGCTCATCCCGGCGTTCCCGCTGGCCGGTTTCGCCCTGCTGCTGGTGGCCGGTCGACGCCTCGGCGAGCCTCGCTCCGGCTGGGTGGCGACCCTCGCCATGGTCGGGTCGTTCGCCGCCACGGTCGGCGTGGTCGTCGACCAGCTGTCGCACGATGAGCACCACCGCCGCTCGGTCACCACGCTGTTCTCCTGGGTGCCGGCCGGCGACCTGTCCGTCGACATCGGCTTCCTCGCCGACCCCCTGTCGCTGACGATGTGCCTCTTCATCACCGGCGTCGGCGCCCTCATCCACCTGTACTCGATCGGCTACATGCACGGCGACACCGACTTCAGCCGCTTCTTCGCCTACCTCAACCTGTTCGCCTTCTCCATGCTCGTCCTCGTCCTGGGCGACAACATGCTGTTGACGTTCCTCGGCTGGGAGGGCGTCGGGGCGTGTTCATACCTGCTCATCTCCTTCTGGTTCACCGACCCCGCCAACGCCTCCGCCGGCAAGAAGGCCTTCATCACGAACCGCATCGGCGACTGGGGCGTCCTCGTCGCCATGTGCCTGACGTTCTTCACGTTCGGCTCGCTCTCGTACGTCGAGGTGCTCGATGCAACGGATGCCGGGCAGGTCGCCGAGTCGACGGCCACCTTCATCGCCGTGATGCTCTTCGCCGGGGCGATCGGCAAGTCGGCGCAGTTCCCGCTGTACCTGTGGCTTCCCGATGCCATGGCCGGCCCCACGCCCGTTTCGGCACTGATCCACGCCGCCACGATGGTCACCTCGGGGATCTACCTCCTGACCCGCGTCAACCCGATCATCGCCGACGCAGCCGACTGGGTCCCCTCGCTCATCGCCTGGGTGGGGGTGGGCACGGCGCTGTTCGCAGCGACCATCGCCATGGCGCAGACCGACATGAAGAAGGTGCTGGCGTACTCGACCATCAGCCAACTCGGTTACATGTTCCTCGCCGTGGGCTGTGGCGCCTACGTGCCGGCCATCTTCCACATGGTCACCCACGCCTTCTTCAAGGCGCTGCTGTTCCTCGGATCGGGCTCGGTCATCCACGGCATGGACGGCGACCAGGACCTACGCCACTACGGGGGTCTCCGGAAGTGGATGCCGGTCACCGCCTCCACCTTCATCATCGGCTGGCTGGCCATTGCCGGCGTGCCGCCGTTCGCCGGCTTCTGGTCGAAGGACGAGATCCTCGCGTACGCCTGGAACGAGAGCCCCGCCCTGTGGGCGGTCGGCCTGGTGACCGCCGTGCTGACCGCCTTCTACATGACCCGCCAGGTGGTGCTCACCTTCTTCGGCCGACACCGCTACGCGGACGCCCGACCCGACGAGGTGGTCGCCGCATGGGACGGCCGCCTGGCCGCTGCGACGGCCAACCTTGACGACTCCGTGGCAACCGTCGAAGTGGCGCGCACGGGCCGCGAGTCGGCGGTTGCCGTTCGTGCAGAGGCGGAGTCCGCACACGCTTCGGCCATCGAAGCGGCCCGATCGGCGACCTCCGGAGACACGGCGGACGACGCCTCCGATCCTGAGGTGCTCGCCCAGGCGGTGCTCGCCGCAGAGGACGCCGTGACCGCTGCCGTCATGGCGGTCGAGGTGGCCGAGGAATCGCTGGCCGTCGCCCAGGCGGCGCACACCGTTGCCGCCGCCGACCACGCCATCGTCATCGCCGCCGCTGAGGGCCGTGAGGAGGTTCCCGCGCTCGCCCTCGACGCCGCGCCCGACACCGACGACGTCGCAGACCACCTGCCCGATGCGGTGGCCGCCCGTGCCGACCACCACCCGCACGAGTCGCCGTGGACGATGACCCTGCCGCTGGTGGTCCTGGCGGTCCTGTCGGTCGGTGGTGGGATCATGCAGCTCCCGTTCGCACCATCGCTCAGGTTCCTCGAGCAGTGGCTCGAGCCCTCGCTGTTCGGCAACGAGGTCCACCTCGGTCTCGGCGCCGGGATGCTCTGGGTGCTGGCGGCCATCGCCATCGCCGGCGGCCTCGTCGGAATCGCCGTCGCCATCGCCGCCTACCAGCGTCGTCGCATCGACCACCGGGTCTTCGAACAGCCACTGCTGGCCGATGCCTGGGCCATCGACCGGGCCGTGGGCGACTTCATGGGCGGCCCGGGACGGGCCGGCTTCGAGGCCACCACCACCTTCGACGAGCGCATCGTGGACGGCGCCGTCAACGGGGTCGGTACGTCGGTTCGCCGCCTGGCCGGCGTGCTGCGTCGCTTCCACAACGGGCTGGTCCGCACCTACGCCGTCGGCGCCGCGCTGGGAGCGGTTGCACTGCTGCTGTGGTTCCTCACGAGGGCCAGTTGGTGATCCCCGTGCTCGCCTCCGCCTCGCCCTCCTTCCCGGTGCTGCCCGCACTGGTCCTCACGCCCCTGCTCGGCGCCCTGTTGGTGATCCTCGGACCCCGCCGCCGCCCGGAACTGTTGAAGTTGGTGGCCGTGCTCGCCACGATGGCGACCGGAGCGCTCACGCTGTGGCTGCTCTCCGCCTTCGACCCCGGAGTCGACGGCTTCCAGTTCGGCAGCCGCCACGCATGGATCGAGGAGCTCGGCATCTCCTGGCTGTTCGGCATAGACGGGATATCGCTGTTCCTCGTCGCCCTGACGGGGATCCTGTTCCCGATCGCCATCCTGGCCACCGACCCGGGGCACGACAGCCGCGCCTACTACGCCTGGATGCTGGTCCTCGAAGGCGGCGTGATGGGCGTGTTCGCCAGCCTCGACCTGGTCATCTTCTTCCTGTGCTTCGAGATCGTGCTCGTCCCGATGTACTTCCTCATCGGCCGGTGGGGCCACGGCAACCGCACCTATGCGGCCACCAAGTTCTTCCTCTACACGATGGCCGGCTCGGCGCTGATGCTCGTCGGCATCGTGTCGCTGGCGTTCCTGCATGCCGACGCCACCGGCGGGCCGCTCACATTCGACCTCATCGCCATCGCCGAGGCGCAGAGCATCGCCGCCGAGACCGCCCGCTGGCTGTTCCTGGCCTTCGCACTGGCCTTCGCCGTCAAGGTGCCGATCTTCCCGCTGCACACCTGGCTTCCCGACGCCCACACCGAGGCACCCACCGCAGGTTCCGTGATCCTCGCGGGCGTGCTCCTCAAGTTGGGCACCTACGGGTTCCTGCGCTTCGGCCTGTACCTGTTCCCGGAGGCCACCCACCACTTCGCCCCGGTCTTCCTCGTGCTCGGAGTGGTCGGCATCGTCTACGGGGCGGTCGTCGCCACCATGCAGAAGGACCTCAAACGCCTGGTCGCCTACTCATCGGTGGCGCACCTGGGGTTCATCATCCTGGGCACGTTCGCCCTCAACACAGAGGGCATCGAGGGCGGCCTGCTCCAGATGGTCAACCACGGCATCTCCACCGGCGCCCTGTTCCTCCTGGTCGGGATGATCTACGAACGACGCCACACGCACCAGATCGCCGAACTGGGTGGACTCCAGAAGTCGGCCCCGATCCTGGCAGCGGTCTTCACCGTGGTGATGCTGTCGTCGATCGGCCTTCCCGGCCTGAACGGCTTCGTCGGCGAGTTCCTCGTGCTGGTCGGGACCTTCAACGCCCACCGTTGGTATGCCGTGGCGGCCGGCGGCGGCGTGGTGCTGGCCGCCCTCTACCTGCTGTGGGCCTACCAGCGGGTGTTCCACGGCCCCGCCGAGGGCGACAACGCGGAGATGCCCGACCTGCGCCTGCGCGAGGGCCTGGTCCTGACACCGCTGCTGGCGTTGATCGTGGTGCTCGGCATCTACCCGAAGCCGGTCATCGAGCGCATGGAGCCGGCGGTCGACGCCCTCGTCGAACACGTTGAACGACACGTCGACGGCTTCCACGAGCCGACCAGCCGCATGGGCGTCGACATCGTCCCTGAAGGTGGCGCGGATTCGGAAGAGGGTCGCTGATGTTCGCCCAGGCCGGAACCGTCGCCACCCCCGAGGTGCTCTGGTGGGCGCTGGTCCCACTGCTGGTCCTCGCCGGTGCGGCTGTGCTGCTGCTGACCGTCGCCTCGCTGGTGCGGCGGTTGCCCGAGTGGCTGCCTGCCGCCTGGACGATCGTGGCCGGCCTTGCCGTGCTCGTGTCGGTCGTCCCGCTCTGGAACGAGGTCCGGGACGACGGTGCCCGCTCGTTCCTGGCCGGCGCAGTCGGGATCGACGGTTCGACGCTGTTCGTGACCGCCCTGCTCGCCGTCGCCGTGGTAGCCACGGCACTGCTCTCCCGGGCCTACCTCACCCGCGAGGACCTGCCGGGCGTCGAGATCTACGTACTGCTGCTCCTCTCAGCCGCAGGCGGCGTGGTCATGGCATCGGCCAACGACCTGATCGTGCTGTTCCTCGGACTCGAGTTGCTGTCGATCGCCGTCTACGTCATGGCCGCACTACACCTGCGCCGCATCCAGTCGCAGGAGGCGGCCCTCAAGTACTTCGTGCTGGGGGCGTTCGCCTCGGCGTTCCTGCTCTACGGGATCGCACTCGTGTACGGCTCCACCGGCTCCACCGGCCTCGCCCGCATCGCCGGCTACCTGTCGACCACCATCCTGCTCGAGGACGGGATGCTGCTGGCCGGCTTCGGCCTGTTGCTGGTCGGCCTGGGCTTCAAGGTTGCAGCCGTGCCGTTCCACGCCTGGGCCCCCGACGTCTATCAGGGTGCCCCGACCCCGGTGGTCGCCTGGATGGCCGCCGGCGTGAAGGCCGCCGGATTTGCCGCACTGCTGCGGGTCTTCGTGCTGACGTTCGGCTCGTGGTCGGGGGAGTGGCAGCCCGCCGTGTGGGGCCTCGCCATCCTCACCGTGCTGGGCGGATCGATCGTGGCGGTCGTCCAGACCGATGTCAAGCGCATGCTGGCGTACTCGTCGATCGCCCACGCCGGGTTCCTGCTGGTCGGCGTGCAGGCCGCATCCGATCGCGGCACGGCCGCCGTGCTCGCCTACCTCGGGGCGTACACGCTTCTGGCCTGCGGCAGCTTCGCCGTGGTCACCGTCGTGGGCGGCACCGGCGACAACCGCCACGACCTCGATGCCTACCGGGGGCTCGGCGCACGTCGGCCGTGGTTGGCCGGTGCATTCGCCGTGCTGCTGCTGGGACAGGCCGGCGTGCCGTTCACGGCAGGCTTCGTGGCCAAGTTCGGCGTGATCGCCGCCGCTGCGGAAGGTCGCTCCTATGCCCTCGCCGGGGTCGCCATGGTGGCCGCCGCCGTAGCCGCCTTCGTCTACCTGCGGATCCTCGTGGCGATGTACATCGAGGACGGAGGCCCGGAAGATGACACCGATGCCACCCCATGGGGACCCCGCATCGTGATCACCGCGTCGGTCGCCCTTGTGCTGTTCCTGGGCGTCGTCCCCGGCCCGCTCGTCGACCTGGCGAGGGACGCCGTCCCCGTCCTGGTGGGGGGTTGAGATGACCCGGGTCACAGCCGGTTCGCGGTCGTTTCACACAGCGAAGGTGACGCCGCCCGCTAACCTCCCTGAAGGGCCGCTACAGCGTTGTCCGGCACCCTTCACGCCCGTCCATCTTCCCGCAATCCGTTAGGTTCACCCTTCGTGTCCGAGTTCCTTCGAAACTGGTTGATGATCGTTGTCTTCGGCGGCCTCGCCGTCGTGCTGGTCGGCATCTTCATCGGGCTCAGCAGCCTGCTCCGCCCGAAGCGAGCCACCGTCCAGAAGGTCATGAACTACGAGAGCGGCGTCGACCCGCAGGGCGACCGCTGGAGCCAGTCGAACATCCGCTACTACGTGTTCGCCCTCATGTTCGTGCTCTTCGACGTGGAGGCAGTGTTCATCTTCCCGTGGGCCGCCCGACTCGAGTCCTACAGCGTGTTCGGCCTCGTCGAGATGGCCATCTTCATCTTCATCCTCGCTCTGGGCCTCTTCTACGCCTGGCGCAAGCGACTGCTGCGTTGGATCTGAGGAGCAGGACAACGAACTGGACATGGGACTCGTAGAGAACGGCAAACTGCCGAAGCCACTCACAGCGCTGCTCAACGTCAGCCGCAAGTACTCCCTCTGGGTGTACCAGTGGGGCCTCGCCTGCTGTGCCATCGAGATGGGTGCCGCCTTCGCCTCGCCCCGCTACGACGTCATGCGCCTCGGCGTGATCCCGTTCCCGGCCTCGCCCCGCCAGGCCGACCTCGTCGTCGTCTCGGGCACCGTCACCGACAAGATGGCACCGGCGGTCAAGCGTCTCTATGAACAGATGCCCGACCCCAAGTACGTGATCTCGATGGGCTCCTGTGCCAACTGCGGCGGCCCCTACTGGGACTCCTACTCGGTCACCAAGGGCGTCGACCAGATCATTCCCGTCGACGTGTACGTGCCCGGCTGCCCGCCACGCCCCGAGGCGCTACTCGAGGGCATCGTGCTTCTCCAGGAGCGAATCCGATCTGAGGACATGGGCGAACGCTGGAACGGAGACCCCATTGTCGTCTCCTGAGGAATCCGTGGACACGGTCGACGACGTCGAGGCACCCACCGTCGACGCTGCACGCGACGCCCTCGTGTCGACCCTCGTCGAAGCCCTGGGCGACGGGTTCGTGACCGGCGAGGTGCATCCCGGAGTCGATGTGTGGGTGCGGGTGACCGCCGACTCCTGGCTGGCCGCAGGCGTCGCCCTCCACGACCGCTGCGGCATGTCGTACTTCAACTTCCTGTCTGCCATCGACTGGAAGCCCTCGCCCTACGGGCGCGACATGGACGCCCAGGTGGATGGCCCCGAGGTGAGCGAACCTGGACCCATGGAGTGGGGCACCACCGGCGGAGAGACCCGCTTCCAGGTGCTCGCCCGTGTCCACGACCCCGTGTCGGGCCTCGGCATCACGGTCAAGGCCGACCTTCCCGACGACCGGCCCGAGGTCGACTCGTGGATACCCGCCTACGCGGGTGCCGACTGGCACGAGCGGGAGGCCTGGGAGATGTTCGGCATCAACTTCAGGGGCCACCCCAACCAGGTCCACCTCTACCTGCCTGGCGCCTTCGAGGGGAACCCACTGCGCAAGGACTACCCACTGCTGGCCCGGCGCATCAAGCCGTGGCCGGGCATCGTCGACGTGGAACTCATGCCGGGCGACGACGAGGCGTCGGAAGAAGGCGACGACGCATGACCGACACCCAGCAGATCGCCTACATCGCCGCCCAGGCCGCCGACGCACGCGTGAACGTCGAACTCGAAACCGAGGGCATGACCCTCAACATCGGACCGCAGCACCCGGCCACCCACGGCACCCTGCGCATCATCGTGCGCCTCGACGGCGAGCGGGTCGTCGCCGCCGAACCTGTCATGGGCTACATGCACCGCGGCTACGAGAAGCTGGCCGAGGTCCGCACCTACCCGCAGGTCACCACGCTGGTGAACCGCATCGACTGGCTGGGCAGCTTCGCCAACGAGGTCCCGTTCATCCTCGCCGCCGAGCGGCTCATGGAGGTCGAGGCCCCGCCCCGGGCAAGGTGGATCCGCACCGCCCTGTTCGAACTGTCCCGCATCGCCAACGTGATTCTGTTCCTCGGAGACATGGCCGTGCAACTGGGGGCCGTCACCCCCGTCTTCTTCGCTTTTCGCGACCGCGAGTTCGTGCTCAACCAGATCGAGGCGGTCACCGGCGGCCGCTTCCACCCCAACTTCGACCGCATCGGCGGCCTCAAGGACGACCTTCCCAAGGGCTGGATCGAGGAGACCCGGGGCGTTCTCGCCCGCATCCGGACCTTCTGCGACGAAATGGAGGACCTGGTCGCCGGCAACGAGATCTTCGAGGCCCGGACCCGCAACATCGGTGTGGTCCCGGCCGACATCGGCCTCGCCTACGGGCTGTCCGGCGCCAACATCCGGGCCAGCGGCGTCGACTGGGACCTACGTCGCGACAGCGACATGGGCCTCGCCCACCGGGAACTCGACTGGAAGGTCTGGACCCATCCCGACGGCGACTCGTTCGCCCGCTACTGGGTGCGCCTCCAGGAGGTCCGCGAGGCCTGCACCATCGTCGAGCAGTGCCTCGACGGCATCCCCTCCGGGCCGGTCATGGCCAAGGTGCCCCGCATCATCAAGGTGCCAGCCGGAGAGGCCTACGTGGAGACCGAGAACCCGCTCGGCGTCATGGGCTACTACATCGTCTCCAAGGGTGAGCTGGTCCCGTACCGCGTCAAGATCCGCTCGGCGTCGTTCAACAACGTCTCGATCACGCCGTGGCTGCTCGAGGGCGTCTACGTCCCCGACGTCATCTCGATCCTCGCCAGCCTCTACTTCATCCTCGGGGACATCGACCGATGAACACCCTCACCCTCGCCGTCGAGTTGGCCCACTGGCAGCAGACCACCATCCGGGCGGTCGTCGGCCTCGTGGCCGTGCTGCTCCCTGCCGGCACGCTCGTCTACCTGTTCCTGTTCAAGATGATGAGTTTCATGCAGAGCCGGCTCGGTCCCATGGAGGCCGGCCCCTACGGATCGCTGCAGCTCCTCGCCGAGGTCGGCAAGTTCCTCCAGAAGGAGGACATCGTCCCGGAAAACGCAGACCGGATCGTGTTCAAGACGGCGCCGTTCGTGGTGCTGGTCTCGACGTTCCTGCTCGTTCTGGTCATACCCGGCGGACCGGACCTGATGTTCATCGACGTCGACACGGGCATCTTCCTGGCCCTGGCGGTCTCGTCGATCTCTGTGATCGGGATCCTCATGGCCGGTTGGGCATCGGCCTCCAAGTACTCCCTGCTGGGTGCCCTGCGGGCCACGGGACAGCTCATCGCCTACGAGTTGCCGCTGGTCCTGGCGGTCATGGGCGTCGTCATCCAGGCCGGCACCCTCAACATGCAGGGCATCGTGATGGCGCAGGCCGAGGGGGAGATCTTCGGTTTCGGCGGCATCGGCAGCCCCTTCATCATCACGCAGTTCCTGGGGTTCGCGATCTTCCTGATCGCCGTCCAGGCCGAGCTCACGCAGCCTCCGTTCGACATGCCTATCGCCGAGTCCGAACTCGTCACCGGCTACCTCACCGAATACTCCGGTATGCGCTTCCTGATGTTCTTCATCGGCGAGTTCGCCACCGCCGGCATCTTCTCGGCCCTGGCCGCAACCCTGTTCCTCGGGGGCTGGTACGTGCCGGGCCTGGACCCGACTGACAACCTGTTCAACGTCATCGGCCCGATGGTCCTGCTGGGCAAGATCATCCTGGTCGCCTTCCTGATCTTCTGGTTCCGGTTCACCTACCCGCGCTTTCGCGAGGACCAACTCCAGACGCTGGCCTGGAAGGTGCTCATCCCGCTGTCGCTCGCCAACATCATCGCAACCGGCGTGCTGAAGGTGGTGTTCTGATGCCCGCTCCCGGGCTTCCCGGCCTCATCAAGGGCCTCGGCGTCACGATGAAGACCATGGTGCGCACGCTCACCAGGGGCTCCCACACCGTCCAGTACCCGAAGGTCAAGGAGGCGCCCGTGACCCGGGCGCGTGGCGTCATCGCCCTGCACGAGGAGAACTGCACGTCGTGCATGCTGTGCGCCAGGGAGTGCCCCGACTGGTGCATCTACATCGAGGGCCACAAGTACCTGGCACCACCGCGGCGTCCCGGCGGCAAGCCCCGCAAGAAGAACGCCCTCGACCGCTTCGACATCGACTATGCGCTGTGCATGTACTGCGGCATCTGCGTCGAGGTGTGCCCGTTCGAGGCCCTGTTCTGGACACCGGAGTTCGAGTACTCCGAGCCCAGGATCGCCGACCTGCTCCACGACAAGACCCTCCTGGGCAAGTGGATGGAGACGGTTCCCGACTTCACGGAGTACGAGGCCGGCAGCGAGGCAAAGAAGGCCAAGGTGCCCCGGTGACCGTGCTGGCCGCCCTCCAGGGCTTCGATTCGCTGATGAGCGGCGACACCGTCGTCGCCCAGAACATCGCGTTCGGGATCCTGGCCCTGGTGATGATCGTGGCGGCCCTGCGCATGGTCACCACCAGCAACGTGGTCCACGCTGCGCTCTACCTCGTGATCGTGCTGGCCGGCGTGTCCGGGATCTTCATCCTGCTGGGCGCCGAGTTTGTCGGCGTCACGCAGGTCCTCGTCTACATCGGGGCGATCGTCGTGCTGTTCCTGTTCGGCATCATGCTCACCCGGGGCGCCCTGGGTGAGGACGAGGAGGCCGACACCGAAAAGCGCCGCATGGCCGTGCTGGTCGGCGTTCTGGTACTGGTCGTCACCGGCGGTGCAGTGCTCGACTCGTTCGGCGACGCCGCCGTGAACCGTGCCGCCCCGAGCCTCACCGCCGAGATCGGTGACACGATCTTCAGCCAGTACATCGTCCCGTTCGAGGCCGTGTCCGTCCTGCTGCTGGCCGCCCTCATCGGGGCGATCGTCGTGGCGAGGAAGGACTGAGATGCTGCTCAACCAGTTCCTCCTCCTCGCCGCCGCCCTGTTCGCCATCGGCGTCTACGGCGTGCTGGCCCGACGCAACGGCGTGCTCGTCCTCATGTCGATCGAACTGATCCTCAACGCCGTCAACATCAACCTGGTTGCCTTCTCGGCGGTCCGCGAGACCGTCGGCGGCGAGATCTTCGCCCTGTTCATCATCGCCGTGGCCGCCGCCGAGGTCGGTGTGGGGCTGGCCATGGTGCTGCTGCTGTACCGGAACCGCCGCAGCATCGACCTCGCCGACATCGACCAGTTGAGGGGCTGACGTGACCGATCTGCTCACCCTGGCCGCCACGACGGCATCCGGCCTGTCCCTCGGGATCACCGAGGGCGGGAGTTGGCTGCTGCGCAACGCCTGGCTGATCCCGGCGCTGCCGGCGCTGTCGTTCCTCGGGATCCTGTTCTTCGGCAAGCGGATGCCGAGGGGCGGCTCCGAACTCGGCATCGCCCTCGTCGGCATCGCCTTCGTGCTGTCGCTGCTGACCGCCGCCGCGTGGATCGACCACCGCGACAACTTCGAGGGCGAGGAGGTTCATCGGGCCGTCGCCGCCGACGAGGGCCACGCCGACGA
>DCXR01000042.1:0-14988 GCA_002329075.1 Candidatus Neomicrothrix sp. UBA2131 | reverse complement strand
CCACGCCGACGAGGGCCACGCCGCCGGCCATCCCTCCCTGGCCGTTCACAACACCGTCACCTGGTTCGAACTCAACGACGTCACGTTCACCGCCGGCACCCTCGTCGACGGGCCCGCCGTGATGATGCTGGTGGTCGTCACCCTCGTCTCGTTGCTGGTGCACGTGTATTCCACCGAATACGTCGCCGGCGACCCGCGCTACACGCACTTCTTCGCCTTCCTGTCGCTCTTCAGCGCCTCGATGCTGCTGCTCGTCGTCTCCGAGAACACGCTGCAACTCCTGGTTTCGTGGGAGTTGGTCGGCGTCTGCTCCTTCGTGTTGATCGGCCACTGGTGGGAGGAGAAGCCGAACAGCGACGCAGCGCTCAAGGCGTTCCTCACCAACCGGGTCGGCGACATGGGCCTCATCGTCGGTGTCGCGATCCTGTTCTTCACCGTCGGCTCGGCACTACCCGGTCAGTTCGGTTCGTTCTCGATCGCCGAGACGAATGCCCTGGCGGGCGCCGGCCGGCTCTCGCACACGGCGCTGCTGGTGGCGTCCTGCTGCCTGATGGCCGCCGTCATGTCGAAGTCAGGCCAGTTCCTCCTGCACACCTGGCTGCCGGACGCCATGGCCGGACCCACACCGGTCTCGGCGCTCATCCATGCCGCCACCATGGTCGTCGCCGGCGTGTTCATGATCGCCCGCATGTACGGCGTGTTCTTCGAGGGCTTCTCGATCGGCGGCAGCTCGATCAACCTCATGGCCCTCATCGGCGGGCTCACGACCCTGGTCGGCGCCTGCCTTGCGTTCGTACAGCGCGACATCAAGAAGGTGCTCGCCTACTCGACCATCTCACAGCTGGGATACATGGTCATGGCCCTCGGCGTCGGTGCCTGGACGGCGGCCCTGTTCCACCTGTTCACGCACGCCTTCTTCAAGGCCTGCCTGTTCCTCGGGTCGGGGTCGGCCGCACACGCCGTGCACTCGTTCGACATGAAGTCCGACATGGGCGGCCTCCGAAAGCACATGCCGCACACCTACCGGACGTTCGTCATCGGATCGATCGCCCTCGCCGGGCTGCCGCCGTTGGCCGGCTTCTGGTCCAAGGACGAGATCCTCGTAGGCACCGGTGGCTGGGGCCTGTTCGGCGGCACCGGCGGCAACGGCGCCTACACGTTCATGCTGGTCATGGGAGTCACCACCGCAGCGTTGACCGCCGCCTATATGACCCGCTGCATCTACCTCACCTTCTTCGGCGAGTTCCGCGGCCACGGCACCCCCCACGAGTCGGGCCCACGCATCGTCGTTCCGCTCTGGATCCTCGCCGGGCTCGCCATCGTGGCCGGCCTCCTGAACCTCCCGAAGGGCTTCCCGCTGGTACCCGGGTCGCTCCAGGAGCGGTTCGGCCACTTCGTCGAACCGGTCGCCGCCTACTTCCCGTCGATCTCGCACGGCACGCCCAGTTGGTCGCTGGCGATCGCGTCGACGCTGGTGGTCCTGTCCGGGATCGCCGTGGCCGGCTGGTACTACTTCGTCAAGGTCGAGGCAGCCTCGAAGGCCGCCGGCGAGAGCCTCACCGAACTCCCGGACGGCCTGACCAGCAGATACCCGCTGGCGAAGATGGGCCACACCTTCCTCGTCCAGAAGTACTACCTGGACCACCTCTACACCGACATCATCGCCGGCGGCACCAAGGGGCCTGTCGCCGCTGCCGCCTACAAGGTCGACCAGGACGTCATCGACGGCGTCGTCAATGCTGCCGGGGAGAACGCCGTCAAGGCGGGCAACCTCGTGTACCACCGCTTCGACCAGTTGGTCGTCGACGGCATCGTCAATACCTCGGGTCGCGCCTCATCGGGTGCGGGCGGAGAACTCCGAAAAATCCAGACCGGCAAGGTCCAGGACTATGCGGCGATCCTTTTCGCCGCTGCCACGGTCCTCGCCGGGATACTCATCGTCATCGTCTAGGAGACGGCCGACATGGAAAATCTGCTCGACGGTTGGGGCCTCACGGTCGTAACGTTCTCACCGCTGGTGGGTGTGGCGCTCATGCTGCTCATCCCCCGCTACCAGGAGGACTGGCACAAGCTGGTCGCCCTCGTCACCTCGTTGTGGGTGGCGCTGGTCGCCGTGCTGCTCCTCATCGAGTTCGACATCGGCCACACCGACCGGCTGCAGTTCGCCGTCGACAGGGTCTGGATCGACGTCATCTCGAGCCACTACTCGATGGGGATCGACGGCATGTCGTTGCCGCTCATCCTGCTGACCGTGCTGATCGTGCCGTTGTGCATCGTCTACAGCTGGAACCACTTCCCCGAGCCCCACAACCCCAAGGCGTTCCTGATCCTGATCCTGATCCTCGAGACCGGGATGGTCGGCACGTTCGCCGCCCAGGACCTGGTCCTGTTCTTCGTGTTCTTCGAAGTCGTGCTGCTCCCGATGTTCTTCATGATCGCCGTCTGGGGTGGCCCGAACAGACGCTACGCCTCGCTCAAGTTCTTCCTGTTCACGCTGTTCGGATCGGCGCTGATGCTGGTGAGCTTCCTGGCCCTGTTCTTCCTGACGGGCGCCGAGTCGTTCGTGCTCACCGACCTGGCCGACGCCGTGGCATCCCACGGGGTGTCGCGCACGGCCCAACTCTGGATCTTCGGCGGCATGTTCCTCGGCTTCGGCATCAAGGTGCCGATGTTTCCGTTCCACACCTGGCTGCCCGATGCCCACACCGAGGCCCCGACGGTCGGCTCGGTGATCCTGGCGGCCGTGCTCCTGAAGCTCGGCACCTACGGCTTCATCCGCATCGCCATCCCGATCCTCCCTGAGGCCGCTGTCGAGTGGGCCCCCTGGATCGGCCTGCTGGCGGTCATCGGCATCATCTACGGTGCCCTCGGCTGCCTCGCCCAGACCGACATGAAGCGCCTCATCGCCTTCTCGTCGGTGGCCCACATGGGCTTCGTGATGCTCGGCATCGCCACCCTCACCGACTTCGGCATCAACGCCGCCGTCATGGGCATGGTCGCCCACGGCCTCATCACCGGGATGCTCTTCTTCCTCGCCGGCTCGATGAAGGAGCGCTACCACACTCTCGAGATCAGCAGCCTGGGCGGCCTGCTCGTACAGGCACCCCGCATGGGCTGGATCTTCGGCCTCTGTGCGATGGCGTCGCTGGGCCTGCCGGGGCTGGCCGGCTTCTGGGGGGAGTTCCCGGCGATCCTGTCGGCCTACAGCCCGGCCAACGGCGTGCCGGTCGAGACCTTCCGCACCTTCATGGTCATCGCAGCGGTCGGCACGGTCCTGGCCGCCGGCTACCTGCTCTGGCTGCTCCAACGGGCCGCCTTCGGCACGCCGCCGGACGAGTTCGCGAACGATCCGCACATCACCGACACGTCGCGTGAAGAGTGGATCGCATGGGCGCCGATGCTCGTCCTGATCGTCGCCATCGGCGTCTACCCGAACCTCGTGTTCCGGCTCTCCGATGGCGCCGTCGATGCCTCGCTGCACCAGTGCCTCAAGGTTGAAGCCTCGGAACTGACAGCCGAACAGGCAAAGGCGCTGGGTTGCGCCGACGTCTACGAGATCTCGGTCACCGACGAACATGGCGTCGACGAGCATGCGGCGGTTGGGGGCTGACCCGTGTCCGTCGAGCTGCTGACCCTGGCGTTCGAGCGCCCGCCGATCGACTGGCACGCCTTCGCGCCCGAGATCACGCTGCTGTGCGTCGGTGCCCTGGTCACGTTGGTCGACATCGTCTTCCTCGAAAGGGCCCGGCCCTACACGGCGGCGCTGGCCGGACTGGGGGTGCTGGCAACGCTCATTCCGATCCTGACGCTCGCCCTCGACGGCGCCGACCGCACCATGTTCGGCGGCGCCTACGTGGTCGACGACTTCGCGCTCGTCACCAAGGCCATCTTCCTGCTGGCCGGCTACGTCGTGATCCTGCTGTCCACGAACTACGTGGCCGAGGGCGACTACTGGGAGAACGAGTACTACGGCCTGCTGCTGGCCTCGCTCATGGGCATGGTGATGATGGCGTCGTCGCGCGACCTCATCTCGATCTTCGTGGC
This sequence comes from Candidatus Neomicrothrix sp. UBA2131, assembly GCA_002329075.1. GTDB lineage: Bacteria > Actinomycetota > Acidimicrobiia > Acidimicrobiales > MedAcidi-G1 > S20-B6. The sequence continues at coordinate 10,944 of DCXR01000042.1, read as the reverse complement.
GCTCGAGCTGCTGTCGATCCCGGCCTACCTGATGGTGGCGTGGCGCAAGCGCGACCTGCGCTCCAACGAGGCGGGGCTCAAGTACTACCTGATGGGCGTGTTCGCCTCGGCAGTGATGCTCTACGGCATGTCGCTGCTGTTCGGCGTGGCCGGCTCGACGCAACTGTCGCACATCGCCGACGCCCTGGTCGGCGCCGGACCGTCGGTGGCGGTCATCACCATGGGCATCGTGTTCGTCGTGGCCGGGTTCGCCTTCAAGGTCTCGGCGGCGCCGTTCCACACCTGGGCGCCCGACGTCTACGTGGGTGCCCCCACCCCGGTCACGGCGTTCCTGGCGGTCGCCTCGAAGGCCGCGGGCTTCGTCGCCCTGCTGCAGCTCGTCTACGTCGGCTTCTATGCGCGGCCCGAGGTGTTCGAGCCGCTGGTCTGGATCCTCGCCGCCGTGTCCATGACGGTCGGCAACCTGATCGCCCTGCGCCAGACCGACCTGGTGCGGCTCATGGCCTACTCGGGCGTCGCCCAGACCGGCTTCATCATCGCCCCGCTTGCGGTGGCGGGGCACAGCGGCGCAATCGGCGACCAGGCCCTGTCGGCGGTGGTCACCTATCTGGCCGTCTACGCCGCCATGAACCTGGGCGCCTTCGCCGTCATCATCACGCTGGCCCGCCGCAGCGGTTCCACCGAGATCGGGTCGTTCTCGGGCGCCTTCCACTACGCCCCGGCGATGACGGTAGCCATGACGATCTTCTTCGGGTCGCTGGCCGGCATCCCGCCACTGGGCGGCTGGTTCGCCAAGTTCGAGGTCTTCCGGGTGCTGGCGACCGCCGGCGAGCCGTGGGGCTACGCCCTGGCGGTGATCGCCGCCGTCAACGCCGTGATCGCGCTGTACTACTACGCCGCCGTGCTCCTGAAGATGTGGGCCGAGGATGCGCCCGAGGGCGACCACCGCCCTGTGCCGTTCACCCCGTCGCTGACCTCGGCGCTGGTCATCTGCGGCGGCGTGACGCTGCTGTTCGGCGTCGTGCCCCAGGTGGTGGCACGCTTCACCGACGTCAGCCTGCTGGCCCTCGGGGGCTGACATCGCCGGTCCCGTCGACCGGCTGACGGCGCTGGTCCGCGGACAGGGTCCGCTGTGCTTCGATGAGTACGTCGAGGCCTGCCTCTACGACCCTGCCGAAGGCTTCTACGCATCGGGTGGTGCTGCCGGCCGTCGGGGGGACTTCATCACGAGCCCCGAGGTCGGGCCGCTGTTCGGTGCCGTGCTGGCCCGCTGGATGGACGGCGTCTGGGAGCGGCTCGGCCGACCGGTCGACTTCACCGTGGTCGAGGCCGGTGCGGGACGGGGCACGCTGGCCCGCTCGGTGCTGGCCACAGCCCCTGCCTGTCTGGCCGACGGCCGGTACGTGGCTGTCGAGCGGTCCGACGCCCTACGTGAGGGCCTTCCTTCTGGTGTCGAGCGGCTCTCCGACCTGCCGGACGGTCCGGTCACGGGGGTGGTCGTGGCCAACGAACTGCTCGACAACCTGGCCTTCCGTATGCTCGCGGCGTTCGACGGCGCCTGGCACGAGGTCCGGGTCGGTGTCGGAGATGAGGGCTTCGTCGAGGTGGTGGGGGAGGCGGTCGACGTGGTCGGCCTGCCCGACCCGGTCGACGGCGCCCGGGTCCCGCTGCAGGATGACGCCGCCGCCTGGGTGGGCCGGGCCCTGGGCCTGCTCGACCGGGGCGTGCTGCTGGCGTTCGACTACGCCTCGACGACGGCCGACCTGGCCCGACGCCCGTGGGGCGAGTGGCTGCGCACCTACCGGGGCCACGAGCGCGGCGGCCACCCGCTCGACGCCCCCGGCAGCCAGGACGTGACCGTGGAGGTCGCCATCGACCAGCTCCCAGGCACACCGACCGTCACCACACAGGTGGCATTCCTGCTGGCCAACGGCATCGACGACCTCGTCGACGAGGGCCGCCGACTCTGGCAGGAAGGCGCCGCCACCGGCGACCTGGCCGCCATGGGGGCCCGCAGCCGCATCACCGAATCCGAGGCCCTCCTCGACGAGACGGGCCTTGGCGGGTTCGCAGCACTCGAGTGGACGGTGGAGGCCACCGCCTCCTGACGGGTCGTGTCGCGTTCGCTAGGGTCGACGGGTCGCAACGTCGAGACGAAGGAACAGGGTCGCGTCATGGGTGAGCCCACCATCGAGGACTACTACGTCGAGGACCGGACCTTCCCGCCGTCTGCGGAGTTCGCCGCCGCGGCCCACCTGTCCGACCGATCGCACCACGACGAGGCAGCCGTCGACTACGAGGCCTTCTGGGCCCGCCAGGCCCGAGAGCTGCTCACCTGGGACGAGGACTTCCACACCACCCTGCAATGGGACCTTCCCTACGCGGAGTGGTTCGTCGGCGGCAAGTTGAACCTGTCGGCCAACTGCCTCGACCGCCACGTCGAGGCCGGCCACGGCGACCGCATCGCCTACTTCTGGGAGGGCGAGCCCGGCGACACCCGCCAGATCACCTACGCCGAACTCCTCGACGAGGTCAGCCGCTTCGCCAACGTGCTCAGGGGCCTCGGCCTCGAACGCGACGACCGCATCGCCATCTACATGCCGATGATCCTCGAACTTCCGATCGCCATGCTGGCCTGCACCCGCATCGGGGTCGCCCACAGCGTCATCTTCGGCGGCTTCTCACCCGACTCGATCGTCGACCGCTGCGAGGACGCCGAAGCCCGCCTCGTCATCACCGCCGACGCCGGCTACCGCCGCGGTGCCCCGTCGGCCCTGAAGGTCAACGTCGACGCCGCACTCGACATCGGCGCCCCCAGCGTCGAGCACGTCGTCGTCGTCAACCGCTGCGACACCGAGGTCACCATGGCCGACGGGCGCGACCTCTGGTGGCACGACCTCATGGCCGACGCCTCACCCGACTGCCCCGCCGAGCCGATGGACAGCGAGCAACTCCTGTACCTGCTCTACACCTCGGGCACCACCGCCAAGCCCAAGGGCATCATGCACACCACCGGCGGCTACCTGACCCAGGTGGCATACACCCACAGGTACGTGTTCGACGTGCGCCGCAACGAGGACGTCTACTGGTGCGCCGCCGACATCGGCTGGGTCACCGGCCACAGTTACATCGTCTACGGACCGCTCACCAACGGCTGCACCTCGGTCATGTACGAGGGCACCCCCGACACGCCGCGGCCCGAACACCGCACCGGCGACCGGGCCGACTGGCCCAGGGATCGGCTCTGGGACATCATCGAGCGCTACGGCGTCACCCAGCTCTACACGGCACCCACCGCCATCCGGACCTTCATGAAGTGGGGCGCCGAAGATCCCGCCCGCCACGACCTCTCGTCGCTGCGGGTGCTCGGCACCGTCGGCGAGCCCATCAACCCCGAGGCCTGGATGTGGTACCACGAACACATCGGCGGAAGTTCGTGCCCGATCGTCGACACCTGGTGGCAGACCGAGACCGGTGGCCACATGATCTCGCCGATGCCCGGCGTCACCACCACCAAGCCCGGCTCGGCCTGCCACACAATCCCCGGCGTGTTCGCCGAACTCGTCGACGATGCGGGCAACCCGGTCGAGCGGGGTGGCGGCTACCTCACCATCACCCGCCCGTGGCCGGCGATGCTGCGCGGCATCTGGGGCGACCCCGAGCGCTACCACGACACCTACTGGTCGCGCTTCGAGGGCCGCTATTTCGCCGGCGACGGCGCCAAGGTCGACGACGACGGCTATCTGTGGCTACTCGGCCGCGTCGACGACGTCATGAACGTGTCGGGCCACCGCATCTCCACCGCCGAGGTCGAGTCGGCGCTCGTCGACCACCCCGCCGTCGCCGAGGCCGCCGTGGTCGGCGCCACCGATGCCACCACCGGCCAGGCCATCATCGGCTACGTGATCCTGCGCGGCGGCAACGAGGCGACCCCCGAACTGGGCGAGGAGGTCCGGGGCCACGTGGCCACCAAGCTCGGCCCGATCGCTCGTCCGAAGGCCGTCTTCCTCGTGCCGGACCTGCCCAAGACCCGAAGCGGCAAGATCATGCGCCGGCTGCTGCGCGACGTCGCCGAGGGCCGCGACCTGGGAGACACCACCACGCTGGCCGACGCCGGCGTGGTCGCCGAGATCCGGGAACGGGCTGCCGAGTCCCCCGAGGAGGACTGAACCGTCTCCGGGGTCCGTATCGCCCGGGACGGGGTGCCGGGCCCTGGCCCGGTGGTAATCGTCGACGTCGACGGGGTGCTCTCGGACGCCTCGGGCCGCCAGCACCACCTGGACGGCCCGGTGCGCGACTGGGCGGCGTTCTTCGAGGCCTCCGTCGACGATCCGCCGATCCCCGAGGGCATCCGACTGGTCGAGCGGTTCTGTGACGGCCGCACCATCGTGCTGCTGACCGCCCGCCCGGGCCGCCTGGCCGACACGACCGTGGCGTGGATGGAGCGTCACGGGGTGGGCTGGGACCTGCTGGCCATGCGGTCCGACGACGCCGGCCACATCAGCTCGCCGGACGTGAAGCGGGCGATCCTCGCCGGACTGCGGGCCGACGGCTATGAACCGACCCTCGCCATCGACGACGACCCGCGCAACCTGGCCATGTACCGCTCCGAGGGCGTCCCCACCGTCTACCTGCACTCCGGCTACTACGACTGAGTCCGCGGGGCGCTCCAGGGGGTGGCCGACCGGTGAGGATGGCGATGCCGACTCACGTACCTCGGGTCGTAGGATCGGGGGGCACCCCGAACCAAGGAGCACCACCCCACCCATGATCAACGGCATGAAGACCTTCGCACTGCTGGCCCTCCTCGGCGGGTTGTTCGTCGTGGTCGGTGGGGCCATCGGCGGCACCGGCGGGCTGGTGCTCGGGCTGGGGCTGGGCCTCGTCATCGTCGGCAGCGCCTACTGGTTCAGCGACAAGGTCGCAATCGCCTCCGCCAAGGCGAAGCTCGCCGGCCCGGCGCAGTTTCCCGACTACCACCGGGTCATGACCGAGCTCACGCAGGCTGGCGGGCTGCCGATGCCGAAGCTCTACGTGTCACCCAACCCGCAGCCCAACGCCTTCGCCACCGGCCGCAACCCCGACCATGCAGCGGTCGCCATCACGCAGGGCCTCATCGACAACCTCTCCTGGTACGAGATCCGCGGCGTGCTGGCCCACGAACTCATGCACGTCCGCAACCGCGACATCCTCATCGGCTCGGTCGCCGCAGCCGTCGGCATGGGCATCACCATGATCGCCCGCATGGCGATGTTCGCCTCGATGTTCGGTGGGGGAGGCCGCAACCGCAACAGCAACATGTTCGGCCAGATCGCCTTTGCCATCCTCGCTCCGGTCGCCGCCCTCATGATCCAGGCCGCCATCAGCCGCAGTCGGGAGTTCCAGGCCGACGCCTCAGCCGCCCGACTGATCGGTGATGGCGAGCCACTGGCCCAGGCGCTCGAGAAGCTCGAGTACGCCGCCGCCCGCATCCCGTCCGGCGTCGACCCGAACCAGGCATCCGCCTACATCGTCAACCCGCTCAGGGCCGACGCCCGCGGGGGCGGAGGCGTGCCGAGGATGTTCTCGACGCACCCGGCGACGGCCGACCGGGTCGTCCGCCTGCGCGAGGGCAGCTGGCGTGGTGGCACCATGCAGGGCGGGCCCATTTCCTAGGGCCTGTCTCCCGGGGATCGGCGCCCCGGTCTCAGTCCCGGAAGTTCGTGAACTGCAGGGGCAGGTCGAGGTTCGCCTCCTTGATGGCGGCGATCACCTCCTGCAGCGCATCACGCTTCTTGCCGGTGACCCGAAGTTGGTCGCCCTGGGTCTGCGACTGGATTCCCTTGAGCCCCAGACCCTTGACCAGCTTGTTGATCGTGCGGGCGTCGTCGCCCGAGATGCCGGCCCTGAGGCCGGCAACCTGGCGTGATCTGCCGCCGCCGGCCTGTTCGACGTTGCCCCAGTCGAGGACCTTGAGCGAGACCTTGCGACGCACCAACTTCTCCTCGAGCACCACGAGTAGGGCGGCCAGGCGGTCCTCGGTGGAGGACTCGAGCCTGATGCCGTCGCCGGACAGTTCGACGACCGAGTCGGTGCCCTTGAAGTCGAAGCGGGTGGCTGCCTCCCGGGCGGCCTGGTCCACGGCGTTGCGGACCTCCTGGAAATCGATCTCGGATACCACGTCGAAGGAAGACATGGCCGGCACGCTACCGGTCCTCGGCTGGCACGCCCCCGCCCGACCAGCGCCGTGCGCCGCTATCCTCCGCGTCTCCCGGGTCGGTGCCCGAGTGGCCAAAGGGAACGGGCTGTAAACCCGTCGGCATTGCCTTCGGAGGTTCAAATCCTCCCCGGCCCACGCTCGAAATCTGGATCGGACCCGCCTCGTGCGGGTCCGCTTCGCGTCGGGGCTCAGTCCAGGAGCACCTGCATGAGGGTCACGTCCTGCCAGCGGCCGAACTTGCGGCCCACCTCGCGCTCGACCCCGACCAGGGTGAAGCCGTGCTTACGGTGCAGAGCGACACTCGCCTCGTTGCCATCCCCGATGCGTGCCATCACACAGTGGAAGCCGCTGTCGCGGGCAGTCGACAGGAGTTCGCCCAACAGCCGGTCGGCAACCCCATGTCCCCGGTGATCCCCGTGGACGTACACGGAGTTCTCGACCGAGGTCCGGTAGGCGGCCCGCTCCCTGAACGGCGAGAGCGAGGCGAAGCCGACCACGTCGCCGTCGAGTTCGGCGACGAGCACGCTGAACGCCCCCGACCGCGCCGTAAGCCAGGCCACCTGGTCCTCGGTCGACCGCTCGACGAGGTCGAACGTCGCCGTCGAGGTCAGGACCTCGTGGTTGTAGATCGACCGGATCGCCTCGGCGTCGTCGGGTCGGGCGAGGCGCACATGCATGGCGGGCATGGTACAGACGGTCCACCGCCTGAAGCCGCTGCACATGTTGGGGATGCCCCGGTGCCGTGGCATCCTTTGGCGTCCGCTAACCGCGGTCGAGCTCCCTTAGCTCAGTCGGCAGAGCGTCTCCATGGTAAGGAGAAGGTCGACAGTTCGATTCTGTCAGGGAGCTCGCTGGCGACGTAGCTCAGCTGGTGAGAGCGCCCGACTCATAATCGGGAGGTCGACAGTTCGAATCTGTCCGTCGCTACCCAGTCCAGCACCCACCACCCGCAATCCCAGAGAGCGAGCCCTGCGAAAATGGCGTCCGACAAGCGAGTGTCCGTCACCCTGGAATGTCAGGAGTGCAAGCGGCGCAACTACATCACCACCAAGTCCAAGGTCAACACCCGCGAGCGCATCGAGATCAAGAAGTACTGCCGCTGGTGCCGCACCCACGTGCCCCACAAGGAGACCCGCTGAGCGATCGCCGGCGTGCCGAAACCCCCGGTTCCCCGGCCGGGGCGGCTGGTACCCTGTGGCCGGTTCAGCGCCAGTCCACCCGGACAGGAGTCGAACGAAAAGGGCAGTGGCTCAATTGGCAGAGCACCGGTCTCCAAAACCGGCGGTTGAGGGTTCGAGTCCCTCCTGCCCTGCGAATCCCCCGACGGTGTCCACCCGGCGGGGAGTGCACGGCCAGAACCGCCCCTAGGCTGACCGACCGACCGACCGACCAACGAACCTCTCCATCCCCTGAAGGCTCCACCATGTCCATGAACCGCGAACAGAGGCGCATGATGCAGCGCCAGGGTGAGGTCGACGCCGACGGCGAGCCGATCCGCACCCGTCGTGAGTCCTCCCAGCAGCGGACGAAGGAAGAGCGCACAGGGCCCCTCCAGTTCTTCCGGGAATGCCGGGCCGAGCTGCGCAAGGTTGCCTGGCCGACCCGCTCCGAGACCCTCAACTACACGGTCGTCGTCGTGATCACCATCACGATCGTCACGGTCCTGGTTGCCGGCCTCGACTGGCTGTTCTCCAATTCCATCCTCGAACTGTTCGACGTCTGATGAGCATCAACGAAGAAACCGAGATCTCCGTCCAGGAGGCCGCCGACCTGCTGCCCACCGGCACGGTCGACCCCGTGGTGGCCGAAGCCGACCCGACCAGCGTAGAACCTGCTTCCGAGCCGGCCGTCGAACCCGCACCCGAGGCCGAGCCGCCGATTGCCGACGAGGTCCACGTCGTCGTCGACGAGGATGGGCTCTTCGAGAAGGAGGTCGAGGCCCGGACACCGGTCGAGAGCCCCTACGACCGGCCCGGCAAGTGGTTCGTCGTGCACACCCAGTCGGGTTACGAGAAGAAGGTCAGCCAGAACCTCGAATCCCGTATCAAGTCGATGGAACTCGAGGACCGGATCCACGAGGTCGTCATCCCCATGGAGGACGTTGTCGAGTTCCGCAACGGCCGCAAGGTGACCGTCTCGAAGAAGATGTTTCCCGGCTACCTGCTCGTCCGATGCCACATGGACGACTTCATTTGGGCTGCGGTACGCGACACGCCGGGGATCGTCAACTTCGTGGGTTCCGGCGGGAAGTCCGGGAAGTCGCTGCCCCTCGGTCGTCGCGAGGTCGAGAACCTCCTCCAGGTCCCGGACGAGGACAGCCCCGAAACCCCCCGCAAGACCCGGGCCCGGTTCGGATACGAAAAGGGCGAGACCGTGCGGGTCAAGGAAGGCCCGTTCGCCGATTTCTCCGGCGAAATCATCGAGATCAACGAGGACCAACTCAAGGTCAAGGTGCTGGTCAACATCTTCGGTCGGGAGACCCCGGTCGAACTCGAGTTCTCCCAGGTGGCCCAACTCTAGGCACCCCCCGGCGGCCACCATGGTGGGAGCCACGCGGGTTGGTAAAGCCCCGGGCTCCGACCAGACTTGGCCGTCCTCAAGAGTCGGCGTGGCTCCACGTCGGTACCGATCCCCGAGTAGTAGAGAGTTCCGGAACATGGCCAAGACCAAGCCCGTCGCCGCAATGGTCAAGATCCAGATTCCCGCCGGCGCGGCATCTCCCGCGCCGCCCGTGGGCACAGCCCTCGGGCCCCACGGCGTCGCGATCATGGACTTCTGCAAGGAATACAACGCCCGCACCGAGGACAAGCGCGGCCAGATCATTCCGGTAGAGATCACCATCTACGAGGACCGCTCGTTCTCGTTCGTGACCAAGACGCCGCCCACCTCTTTCCTGGTACGCCAGGCCGCCGGCGTCGACAAGGGTTCCCAGAACCCGGGGCGCGAGGAAGCGGGCACGATCACCTGGACCCAGGTGACCGAGATCGCCGAGGTCAAGATGCCCGACCTCAACGCGATCGACGCCGAGGATGCCAGGTTGCAGGTCGCCGGCACCGCCCGCAGCATGGGCATCGCCGTCGTCTGACCGCACTGAACCACAACCGAACGCAGCGGCCATCCGAACGGATGGTTCCGGGACAGGAGAGGACCTCGCTCCGCCGGCGGCAACCGCGACACCGAGGGAGCCAGGAGGAATGGCGACATGGCAAGGGGAAAGCGGCATACGGATGCCGTCACACGATTCGACCGGGAGCACCAGTATCCGGCCCATGAGGCCCTCGAGTTGGTGAAGGGCTTCCCGGCAGCCGGGTTCGACGAGAGTGTCGACCTGGCGATCCGCCTCGGAGTAGACCCCCGGAAGTCCGAGGAGATGATCCGCGGCACGGTTGCGTTGCCCTCCGGTACCGGTAAGAACGTCCGCGTGGCGGTCTTCGCCCAGGGCGCCGCCGCCACGGCCGCCAAGGAGGCCGGCGCCGACCACGTGGGGGCCGACGACCTGGCTGCCGAGGTCGAGGGTGGCATGCTCGACTTCGACGTGGCCATAGCCTCGCCCGACATGATGCCGACGGTCGGCAAGTTGGGTCGGGTGCTCGGCCCCCGTGGCCTGATGCCCAACCCCAAGACCGGCACCGTCACCGACGACGTGGCGAAGGCCGTCGAGGAGTTCAAGGGCGGCAAGGTCGAGTTCCGCACCGACCGCTACGGAAACGTCCACGTCCCGATCGGAAAGGTCGGCTTCGAGGTCGACGCCATCCACACCAACCTGCAGGCCGTGCTCGACGAACTGGTGCGACGCAAGCCATCGGCCTCCAAGGGTCGCTTCATCAAGAAGGTCTCGGTGTCGTCGACAATGGGTCCGGGCGTCCGCATCGACCCGATGCTCATCGGCGAGTAGCACCCCACGGGTTGGGGCGCACCGGGGCGCCGGTAGCCTGCCCGCCACAATCGAATCGTTCACCGAAGACCTCGCGGTTGTGTCCCAGCGACACAGAACGAGTCCCGCTTCCCGGCAACCCGGGAGGTGTGACCGCCGGAGCAGGAGAGCCTCGGCATCGGTCCGGACCGTCGTGTCCGCCGCCGGTCCTCGGTGTGCGAACCCGATCCGCCAAGGCGGCGTCGGAACCATCAGCGGGACCAACTCCGAGGAGGTGAGCGAGCATGACAGACGTGAAAGAAGCCCGGGCCGGGAAGGTCGCCGTCGTCGATGAAGTTCGTGAGCGACTGTCGTCGACCGAGGCGGTGGTCCTGACCGAATACCGTGGTCTGGACGTGCCCGCCCAAGCTGAACTGCGACGTGCGCTGCGCGATGCCGGCGGAGAGTACAAGGTCTACAAGAACACCCTGGTGAGGTTCGCGGTTCAGGAACTGGGCCTCGACCTCGAGGACCTGCTCGTCGGACCCACCGCTATGGCCTTCGTGGGTGAGCGCGAGGATGGCACGGCCGGCGACGCCGTCTCGGTTGCCAGGGCACTCCGCGAGTTCGCCAAGGACCATCAGAGCCTGCTCATCAAGGGCGGCCTGCTGGATGGCAAGCGCCTTGGCGCCGACGAGATCGACGCCCTGGCACAGATCGCCCCGCGCGAGATCCTGCTGGCCCAGTTGGCTGGCGCCATGGCGGCTCCGATGCAGCAGTTCGCCGGCCTCCTGCAGGCGTTGCCGCAGAACATGGCATATGCCCTCAAGGCGTTGATCGAGGAACGGGGCGGCGTGGTTGCTCCCGCCGACGATGACGTGGCCGATGCCGA
>DCXR01000060.1:53264-56971 GCA_002329075.1 Candidatus Neomicrothrix sp. UBA2131 | reverse complement strand
ACTACGACCACTACCACTTCGACCGTTGCACCTGCGACCAGCACCACCACCTCGATGGTGCCCATCTCGAAGTCCAACTGCACGCTCACCGCCTATTGGAACGGTGACGAGTCGGGTTGGTGCGATGACGGCTCCTCGTTCTGGTGGGGGAGTGACGGCTACTGGTCGATCACCGCAGCCAGCGCGGATTCCGGGTGTTCGGTGACAGCCGACTCCGACGGTGGCACCTACGGGTGGTGCGATGGTTCGGGGTGGGACCAGAGCCGTTCCTGGTCGACCGCCAGCTCCGGGTACCGGTCGACCTCCGTCACCGATGTCTGGACGGGCTGCGTCACCACGACCGACACGGACGGCTACTACGACTACTGGTGTCCCTCCACCTATCCGGATGGCCCTTCGCCCAACTCGGCGTGCACGCTCGACTGGTACAGCGGCGGATCGCAGTCGGGCTACTGCGACGACTGGTCGTCGTGGTGGATGGGTACTGACCTCGAGTGGAGCATCACGGCCAGCAGCCAGCAGTCGGGGTGTTCTGTTTTATCGGGATCGGGCAGCTACGTATCGGCCTGGTGCGACGCCGACGGGTTCGGCTACTGGTCATGGAGTTCATCGACCGACGGGACCTGGTACCTGACCGAACCGGTACGCGGCACCTCCTGCAGGCGTTCAACCGACCACACGGGTTCCGACAGCACCTGGTGCCCGAGCACCTGATCCCGGGACGCGGAGCATCCCGGACAGGCGCCCGGAATGAAACGTGGAGCTAGGGGGAATTGAACCCCCGACCTCCTCCATGCCATGGAGGCGCTCTGCCAACTGAGCTATAGCCCCGAGGGGCGGTCAGGCTACCAAGCATGCCCCCTGACCGGACCGGCGACCGGACCGGCATCCGACCGTCAACACAACCCGTGATAGGTAGCCTCGGCAGCCATGCCCACCCCGTACGACCCCCAGGCCATAGAGGCCCGCTGGCAGCAGCACTGGCTCGAAGAGGGCACCTACGAGGTCGACAACGACGACCCCCGCCCCCCCTACTACGTGCTCTCGATGTACCCGTACCCCTCCGGGCCGGCGCACATGGGACACGTCCGCAACTACACGATGGGCGACCTGCTCGTGCGCTACCGCACCATGCGCGGCGACGGCGTCCTCTCGCCGATCGGCTTCGACTCGTTCGGCCTCCCCGCCGAGAACGCTGCCATCCAGACCGGCACCCACCCCCGGATCAACACCGAGGCCAACATCGAGGCACTTTCCGCCTCGCTGCGCCGCATAGGCGCCGCCTACGACTGGCGACGGGTCATCAGGAGCCACGACCCCTCCTACATCCGTTGGACCCAGTGGATCTTCCTGAAGTTCTACGAGGCCGGCCTCGTCTACCGCGGCCATGCTCCCGTCAACTGGTGCCCCGGCTGCCAGACGGTGCTCGCCAACGAACAGGTCCTGCCCGACGGCACCTGCGAACGCTCCGGGGACGTCGTCGAGAACCGGGACATGGAGCAGTGGTTCTACCGGATCACCGCCTACTCCCAGGAACTGCTCGACGACCTCGACGACCTGGAATGGCCCAACAAGGTCAAGGTCATGCAGCGCCACTGGATCGGCCGCTCCGAGGGCGCCGAGTTCGGGCTGCCGATCGCGGATGCCGACGGGAACGCCCGCACCGACGTCGAGCCGCTGCAGGTCTTCACCACCCGCCCCGACACCGGCTTCGGCATCACCTTCGCCGTCATCTCGCCCGAGCACCCCCGCCTCGATGAGCTCACCACCGACGATCGACGGGCCGACGTCGCCGCCTTCCGCTCCTCGCTGGCCGGCCGCTCCGAGATCGACCGCCTCTCCAGCGAGGGCACGTTGGAAAAGCGGGGCATGGCCACCGGCGGCCGGGTCGTCAACCCGTTCACCGGACGGGCAATCCCGCTCTTCGCCGCCGACTACGTCCTCATGACCTACGGCACCGGGGCGATCATGGCCGTCCCCGGCGAGGACCAGCGCGACTGGGAATTCGCCGAGGTGCACGGCTGCGAGATCATCCGCACCGTCCAGCCCCCCGACGACTTCGACGGGCAGGCGTACCTCGGCGACGGCCCCGCCGTCAACAGCGGGTTCCTCGACGGCCTCCACGTCACCGAGGCCAAGGCCGCCGCCATCGACTGGCTCGAGGCCGAGGACCTGGGGGAGCGCAAGGTCAACTACCGCCTCCGCGACTGGCTGCTCTCCCGCCAGCGCTACTGGGGCTGTCCGATCCCGATCGTCTACTGCGACGACTGCGGCGAACAACCGGTTCCCGCCGACCAACTGCCCGTCGACCTGCCCGACGACGTCGAGTTCATGCCCACCGGCCGGTCGCCGCTAACCACCCACGAGGGCTTCCTCGCCGCGACCTGTCCGTCCTGCGGGGGAGCGGCCCGCCGCGAGACCGACACCATGGACACCTTCGTCGACTCGTCCTGGTACTTCCTGCGCTTCACCGACCCGTGGTGCGACGACGCCCCCTTCGCCACCGAGGCAGCCGCCCACTGGCTGGCGGTCGACCAGTACATCGGGGGCGTCGAACACGCCATCCTCCACCTCATGTACGCCCGCTTCTTCACCAAGGCACTGGCGGACCTCGGCGTGGCCCCCTCCGGAGTGCGCGAGCCCTTCGCCCGCCTGTTCACCCAGGGAATGATCCGCCTCGGCGGCGTCAAGATGTCGAAGTCCAAGGGCAACCTCGTCGCCCCCGAGGAGATCCTCGACGACCAGGGCGCCGACGCCCTCCGCCTCGCCCACCTGCAGGTCAAGCCGCCTCAGGAGGACGTCGACTGGGAGGACTTCGGCATCGACGGCTGCGCCAAGTTCCTGGCCCGCGTCTGGCGCCTCGCCGAACCCGGCAGCCCGCTGGCGGCCGATGCACGCGACGGCGACCCCACCGAGGCCGACATCGTGGTCGACAGGGCTACCCACCGGCTCGTGGCCCGTATCACCGACGAATACGACCGCTGGTCCTACAACACCGCCATCGCCGGGTTCATGGAGTTCACCAACCTCGTCTACCGCTGGGTGCAGGCCGACGACGGCCCCCACGGGCCCACCCTCGACGCCGCCGTCGACGCCCTGCTCCTCACGATGTCGCCCGCCGCCCCCCACCTCTGCGCCGAACTCTGGGATGTCCGCAACGGCGGCCACGTCCACGAGCAGCCGTGGCCCGAAGCCGACCCCGCCAAGTTGCTCGACGAAACCGTCACCATGGTCGTACAGGTCAACGGAAAGGTCCGCGACCGGATCGAGGTCCCGGCCGACATCGACGCAGCAACGGCCGAGGCCACCGCCCTGGCCTCCGACCGGGTGTCCGCCCACCTCGGCGGCGACACGCCGAAGAAGTTGATCGTCCGACCACCCGGCCTGGTCAACGTCGTCGTCTGAGCGGCCCGCTCACTGGTCGCGCAGGAATTCCTCCAACTCGGCTGCCAGGTCCTCGCCGGTCGGCATCTGAGACCGCGGATCGTGGAGGTCATCGTAGATGGCCTCCAACTTCTCGAGCATGGTGACATGCTCCGGATCCCTGGCGACCATCTCGTCCAGCCGGGTCCGGGCCGACAGCGCCCGCTCCGTGACCGGCGTGAGGTCGATGTCGGCCCCGGTCAGGGCGACCAGCCCTGCAAGGAGCGCCTCGGTGGCCGGGGCGAAGGAGGTGGCCGACAGGTAGTGGGGCACCTGGGCCCAGA
>DCXR01000060.1:52821-52960 GCA_002329075.1 Candidatus Neomicrothrix sp. UBA2131 | reverse complement strand
GGTAGTGGGGCACCTGGGCCCAGAGGCCGAGCGCCTCGATCCCGGCAGTGGTAGCGGCTGCCTCTACCGCAGCCTGGGCACCCGCCGGCACCTCGAGGGAGGCGGTGAGGAAGTCGAGCAGGTCGAGCAGATCGGATGA
>DCXR01000060.1:50976-52500 GCA_002329075.1 Candidatus Neomicrothrix sp. UBA2131 | reverse complement strand
GATGAGCCCGCCGTACAGGCCAACCGCGTGGGCCGGGTGTGCGGCACCGCCGCCGGATATGCCCCCAGGCCGACGACCTGGACCACGTCCAGGCGACCGCACATCCCGAGCACGGCCCCGGCGAAGGCCCGCCACTCATGGTCGGGTTCGGCGCCGTGGAGCAGCAGGACGTCCCGGCCTTCGATGTGGTCCAGGAACCGAAGTTCGATGGCGGGCCAGTCGAGCCCGCGGCTCACACCGTCGACGAGGCGCAGCGTCGGGCGACGGGCCCGATGGTCGAGGAGGCGGTCGGTGTCGAAGCGTCCGATCGCGTGCCCGTCGCCGACCAGCAGGTGGGAACGGGCATCGGCAGCAGCGCCGGCGGCATCGATCCAGCCGTCGAGGGCCAGCACCAGCACAGCCCGCTCCAGGTCGGGCGGATCGAAGAACTCGACCAGGTCGTGCCCGCTCACGAAAGCCGCCCAGCGCACTCGGCGGCGAGGTCGGCGAGCGTCAACACCCGATCCCCGAACAGCCGGGTCAACTCAGGGTCGGCCTCGCCCATCACCCCTGCTTCGTAGCGCGAATACACGCCCTCCACGATGCAGGCGGTACGCCAGTGGGCGAACGCCAGGTAGAAGTCGAGGTGACCGAGATCGCGCCCGCTGTGCGACGCATACAGGTCGCGCACCTCGTCCGGAGACGGATAGCCCTCTGCCGAGGCATTGAGGAGGACGTCGCCGGCTGCCCGCTGATCCCCATAGGCGATCATGGCTGCCAGGTCTGCCAGCACATCGCCCAGCGTGCAGAGTTCCCAGTCGAGGACAGCCGCCACACCGCCGTCGGGGCTCATCATGCAGTTGTCGAGTCGGTAGTCACCGTGCACGATTCCGACGCCCTGCTGCTCGGGAACACAGGCGGCTAGCCGATCATGGACCTCCGGCACCTGCGGGATGTCCCTGGAGGCCGACTGCTCGAACTGCAGGCGCCAGCGCTTCAACTGCCGCTCGATGTAGCCCTCGCGGCGGGCGAAGTCGCCAAGGCCCACGGCGTCCACGTCGAGGTCGTGCAGTCGTGCGAGCACCTCGACCAGCGATGCACCCATGCGGCCCAACAGGGCCGGCTCGAGGGCGGAGGCTTCCTCGTGGGTGCGGACGACCATCCCCTCGACGAACTCCATGACATAGAAGGGCGCCCCGTTGACCGCCGCGTCCTCGCACAGGCCGATGATTCCCGGCACCGGAACGCCGCTGCCGGCGAGGGCGCTGATGATCCGGTGCTCCCTCGCCATGTCGTGGGCCGTGGCGAGGACCTGACCGAGAGGAGGGCGACGCAGGACCCAACGCCCACCGGCCTCGTCCGACACGGTGAAGGTGAGGTTCGAGCGTCCACCGACGATCTGCTCGAAGGACAGGGTGCCGGCCACGTCCACATGCTCCCCGAACCAGCGTTGCAGCCGTTCCGGGTCCACACCCTGCACAGTCGGTCCGGCGGCCATGTCGGGGAACGGTAGTGGAGCCTCCGGGGTGGATCCCTACCCTGAAC
>DCXR01000060.1:31149-50657 GCA_002329075.1 Candidatus Neomicrothrix sp. UBA2131 | reverse complement strand
CCTGAACGATGAAGCCCCCGCAACGCCGCTTCCGGAGACGAGAGACGAGCCCATGGACGTCACAGACGCCACCTTCCAGACCGAGGTCCTCGACCGTTCGACACAGGTGCCCGTCGTGGTCGACCTCTGGGCTCCCTGGTGCGAACCCTGCAAGCAGTTGGGTCCCATCCTCGAACAGGTCATCGGCGAGACCGGAGGCACCGTCGTTCTCGCCAAGGTGAACGTCGACGAGAACCCCGGAGTCGCCCAGGCCTTCCAGGCACAGTCGATTCCAGCCGTACACGCCATCGTCGACGGCAAGCCCGCAGATTCGTTCATGGGAGCACAGGGCGAGGCCTTCGTGCGCGACTTCGTCAGCCGCCTCCTACCGGCCCGGGAACCATCAGAGCTCGAGCGCCTGCTGGCCGCCGGAGACGAGGCCTCCCTGAGGGCGGCGCTCGAATCCGAGGCCGGGCACCCCGGGGCAACTGCCGCCCTGGCCGTCCTCCTGATCGATCGCGACGGCCCCGGTGACCGCGATGAGGCGATCGCCCTCCTCGCCCTGGTTCCGGAGACCCCGGAGATCCGGCACCTCACGGCCCTTGCCCGCACCGAGCCGATCGACGACATCGAAGGCCGCCTGGCCGAACTGCTGGACTCGGTGAAGTCGGACGACGACGCCCGGCAGGCCTACGTCGACCTGCTCGACATCCTCGGTCCCGACGATCCCCGCACCGCCGAATGGCGGCGGCGGCTCACGTCGGCCCTGTACTGACCAGCGCCACCTGACTCGGCGGCCCTGAGCCGCCCGGACACGGCTTCCCCACCTGCCTGTCTCCGGCCCAGCGCCGGCCCCGCCCGGGAGGTGCACCGTGCCCTTCGTCCCGCCTGCCGAGGGCGGCCCCCTGCGACGCCGAATCTCGGACTTCTTCTTCGAACACCCCCTGGACACCCGTCGGGCGGCCATCACCGCATCGGCACTCGCCCTCGTGGCCGTCCTCGCCCTCGTGGCCTGGCCCCGTCCGGCGGACGACCTCCCCAGGCACCTCCCGTTCGTCACGATCCCGCCCAGCAGCACCACAATGCCCCAAGAGGTCGTGGTCCACGTCGCCGGCGCCGTGGCCCACCCCGGCCTCTACCACCGCCCGGCAGGCGACAGGGTGGCCGACCTGCTCGAAGCCGCCGGAGGCCCGCTCGAGGAAGCCGACCTGGACCGGCTCAACCTCGCCGAACCACTCCTCGACGGCATCCGTGTCTGGGTGCCCTCCGTGGCGGACCTCCAGGATCCGCTGCCGGCCACGGAGGTCGGAGCCGGCCCCGTCGACCTCAATCGGGCCACGGCCCCACAACTAGAGGCCCTGACCGGCATCGGCCCGTCCCTGTCAGCGGCCATCCTCGACCACCGCGATCGCTTCGGCCCGTTCGGGGTTGTCGACGACCTCCTCGCCGTCTCCGGCATCGGCCCCGCAAAGCTCGCAGGCCTACGGGACCAGGTCCGGATCGCACCCACGGGATGACGCCGCTCGTTCTGCTTGCCGGAGCCCTCACAGGTGCCTTCCTGGCGCACCCACCCGACTCCCGGATCCTTCTCACGGCTGCCGTGGGAGCGACCGCATGGCACCTGCTCGGGGGACGCACGATTCTCCTGGCGGCCCTCAGCCTCGGGCTGGCGACCGCTGCACTGGCCGACCGGGCATGGCAGGACACCACCGAGGCACGCCAGGGGTTCGTGTCAGGCGTCGTCCGCCTGGTCAGCGACCCTCGGCCGATGCCGGGCGGAGGCTGGCGTGCCGAGGTCCGCCTCGACGGCCACCGCTACGACGCCGAGTTCGCCCCCTCGGCGACCGTGGTCGGCGAACTCCTGGCCGGGGAGGGGGTTGAGGTGACCGGCGACCTCGACGGCGACCCCTGGCGTTGGCAGCGCATCCGCCACGTGGAGGGCACCCTCGAGGTGGGCAGCATCGGCGGGACCCACGGTGCCGGCCCGCTCCACCAACTCGCCAACACCCTGCGGCGGATCCTCGTCCGGGGCACGGCGCCACTGCCATCCGAGCAGGCGTCCCTACTGACCGGGCTGGTGCTCGGTGACGACCGGAACCAGGGCGACCGGACCGCCGACGACTTTCGCGCCGCAGGCCTGGGACACCTCCTCGCCGTCTCGGGCCAGAACGTGGCACTCGTCGTGGCGGCTGCCGGTCCGCTGCTCCGCCGACTCCGCTTCCGGACCCGCCTCCCGGCAACGCTGCTCCTCCTGGCCTTCTTCGCCCTGGTCACACGCTTCGAGCCATCGGTCCTGCGAGCCACCGTGATGGCTGGGGGGAGTGCCACAATCGCCGCCAGGGGACGCGAGGCGGACGGGCTGAGGCTGCTCTGCCTCACCGTCGTGGCCCTGGTGCTGGTCGACCCACTCCTGGTGCACCGGGCGGCCTTCCAACTGTCGGTGGTCGCATGTGCCGGGATCCTGCTCGGCTCAGCGGCGCTGGCAGACCTCCTGCCCGGACCACGCCCCCTCCGGGAGGCGGCGGCAGTGACCCTCGCAGCACAATCGGCCGTGTCGCCGCTCCTGCTGCTGCTGTTCGGTCCGGTTCCGGTTGCGGCGCTGCCGGCCAACCTCCTGGCTGCCCCGGTGGCCGGACCCCTCATGGTCTGGGGCCTCACAGGGGGCCTGCTCGCCGGTGTCGTCGGGCCCCCCCTCGACACCCTGCTCCACATGCCCTCCGGACTCGGCCTCGGATGGATAGGCGGTATGGCCGCCCTGGCGGGCCGGTACCCGATCGGGCTGCTCGGCGGCCCGCTCGCCCTGGGCACGTCGATGCTCGTCGCCTGGGCCGCCGTCTGTGGAAGGCGCTCAGCCCGGCGAACAGGACACTTTGCCCTGCTGCTGCTGGGATCCGTCCTGATCGCCAGCGCCCTGTCCGCCTGGACGTCGTTGCCGGGCAAGGGGACTGCGGGCGGGTTGCGGGTCCTCGACCCCGCCGGATCGGTAGTCGTGGTCGACGAGTTCCGATCCGCAGAACGCCTCCTCTCCGACCTGCGCAGAACCGGGGTGCGTGCGCCGTCGCTGTTCGTGTTCCGTGCGGCCGTTCCGTCGGAGGTGGCTTCCGCCCTCGGCGAGCGCTTTCCGGACGCCGACGTCTGGGGCCCTCCCGGCTCTGTGGGCGCCACGACACCGTCCCCGGGCACCGTGATCCGGGCGGGAGGCGAAGGGTGGCAGGTCGACCTCCTCGGCGGTCACATCAGGGTCCGGCGACGGCCGGAGCCATGAGCGCCAAGGTGGTCGGGCCACTGTCACCCATGGCGTGTACCGTCGCCGACGTGATCCTGGAGTTGGGCCCCGAACACGTCCTCGACATCACCCACCGGTCTGTCGTGATGGCCATCCTCAACCGCACCACCGACTCGTTCTTCGACCAGGGTCGCCACTGGGACTTTGACGACTTCCTGCGCCTGGCCGAACAACACGTCGCCGACGGGGCCGACATCCTCGACATCGGCGGGGTCCGTGCAGCCCCCGGACCCGAGGTCACCGCCGCCGAGGAGATCGACCGCGTCGTGCCGGCGATAGCCGCACTGCACAAGCGCTTCGACCTGCCCATCTCGGTCGACACCTTCCGCGGGTCGGTAGTCGACGCGGCACTGTCGGCCGGCGCCTGCATAGGCAACGACATCAGCGGGTTCGCCGATCCCACGTTCCTGTCAGCCTGCGCACGACACGGGGCCTCGGTGGTAGCCACCCACGTCCGTATCGGGCCCCGCATCGCCGACCCGGAACCCCGCTACGAAGACCTCCGCGACGAGGTCCGGGGATTCCTGATCGAACGCGCCCGCTGGGCCGGGGAAGCAGGAATCCCGAGGCGACGCATCATGCTCGACGCCGGCCTCGACCTCGGGAAGACGCCTTCGATGTCCGCCGAACTGCTCCGCCACTCCGCAGACCTGGCTTCCCTGGGCTACCCGATCCTGCTCTCCGCATCGAACAAGGGCTTCCTCGGCGCCCTCGTCGGCACCGAGGTCGACGACCGGATCGAGTCGACCTGGGCTGCGCACGCCCTCGGGATCGGTGCAGGCTGCCGGATCCTGAGGGTGCACGACGTGCAGGGCGCCCGTCGTGTCGCGGACCTCATGGCCGCCCTCCTCGCAGAGGACGAGCGTGCCGCCCGGGAGCCGGTCGGATGACCGCACCCGTCGTCCTCGTCACCGGGGACGACGACGTGCTCGTCGGCGAGGCCGTCAAGGCAGCCGTCGAGGCGGCCCTGGAGGGCGAGGACCGGTCACTCGCCCTCGAGGAACTCGATGAGTCCCACTACCGCCTCGAGGAGGACGGGGGCGACTTCTCGACCTCCCGCCTCATCGATGCGGCCCGCACGCCGGCCTTCCTCACCAGCCGACGGGTCGTCGTCGGACGCCACCTCGGACGATTCGGGACAAAGGACGAGGTGGCCCCGCTCGTCGGGCTCCTCACCGACGGCCTCACGGACACCCGCCTGGTGCTGGTCTGGGAACGGGGGGTCGACCCCAGGCAGCAGAAGTTGAACCAGGTCCCCAAGTCGCTGAAAGAGGCCGTGGAGGTTGCCGGCGGACGGGTGCAGTCGTGTTCCGTGGGTCGCGGCCGGGAGGCCGACACCTGGCTCAGGTCCCGCCTGGATGCCGCCGATGTCACCCTCGACGGCAGGGCCCGTGCGCTCATCGCCGAGCGGGTCGGGGAGGACCGCACCCGGGTGGTCGGCCTCCTCGAGACGCTGACGGCGGTCTTCGGACCCGGCACCCGGGTCGGCGTCGACGACGTGGAGCCCTACCTCGGCGGCTCCGGCCAGGTGCCATCCTGGGAACTGACGGACGCCATCGAAGCAGGCGACGTGGCCAAGGCCATCGACCGACTGCACCGGATGCTGCACGCAGGGGGCCGACACCCGCTGGGGGTACTCGCCACCCTCCACGGGCACTACGCCCGACTCCTCCGCCTGGACGGTGCCGGCATCGCCGACGAGCAGGGTGCCGCCGAAGTGCTCGGCATCAAGGGATTTCCGGCCAAGAAGGCCCTGACGGTCAGCCGCCGCATGGGGAGCGAGCGGATCGGCAGGGCAATCCGACTGCTGTCGGACGCCGACCTGGACCTCAAGGGACGGACGGCCTGGCCACCGGAACTGGTCGCCGAGGTACTGGTCGCCAGGCTGGCGAGCATGAACCGCCGCTGATCGGATCGAGGCCGGGCGGCGAAACGCCTCCCGGTCAGGAGTCGAGGGCGTTGATGTGCTTCTGGAGGCGGGACTTCTGGCGGGCAGCGGCGTTGCCGTGGATGACGCCCTTGGCGGCAGCCGTATCGATGCGGTGCATGGCGGCGACGAGCGCCTCGGCACCGCCCTCGCCGGCCTCGGCAGCGGTGACGGCGGCCTTGGTGCGGGTACGGAGCTCGGCACGCATGGTGCGGTTGCGCAGGCGGCGCTTCTCGTTCTGGCGGTTCCGCTTGATCTGGCTCTTGATGTTGGCCACGGGGGCGCAGTTCCTTCGTCGGGGGAGATGGTCGTCGGATGTCGCCCGTTGGGCTTCCTGTCGACCAACCGGTGCCTCGTGCAACGGCGACCGCCAAGGCTAGCGGGGAGCGCTGACAACACGGTGGGGCAGGGGTCACGCGTCCAACCTCGCCACTCCCGGTACCGTCAGCCGACGATGGACCAGTCACGGTTGCGCAACACTGCGATCATCGCTCACGTGGACCATGGCAAGTCCACGCTGGCCGACCGAATGCTCGAGCTCTGCGGTGCCGTCGACCCCCGGCAGATGAGGTCCCAGTACCTCGATTCGATGGACCTCGAGCGCGAGCGGGGCATCACCATCAAACTCCAGAGCGTGCGCCTCGAATGGCGCGACACCGTCGTCAACCTCATCGACACGCCCGGGCACGTCGACTTCAACTACGAGGTGAGCCGCTCGCTGGCCGCCTGCGAGGGCGTGATCCTGGTCGTCGACGCCGCCCAGGGCATCGAGGCCCAGACGCTGGCCAACTGCTACCTGGCCCTCGACCATGACCTCGAGATCGTCGCCGCCCTCAACAAGATCGACCTTCCCGCTGCCGAGCCAGAGCGCTACGCCGAGGAGATCGAGAAGGTGCTCGGAGTCCCCGCCGAGGAAATCATCCAGATCAGCGCCAAGACAGGCGACGGCGTGGTCGAGCTCCTCGATGCCGTGATCGCCCGGACCCCGCCCCCGACCGGCGACCCCGAAGCGCCACTTCGGGCGCTCGTCTTCGACAGCAACTTCGACCAGTACCGCGGCGTGGTCTCGTCGATCCGAATCGTCGACGGCACCCTCCGTAGCACGGACAACCTCCGGTTCATGCAGGCCGGCGTCAACCACGAGGTCGACGAGATCGGCGTACGGCGGCCCGACATGACGGTGGTCGACTCCCTCAGTGCCGGAGAGGTCGGCTACCTCCTGGCCGGAATCAAGGACGTGGGCGAGGCACGTTCCGGTGAGACGGTCACCGTTGCCCGCCAGCGTGCCGAAGCGCCGCTCGAGGGATACCGCGAACCGCAGCCGATGGTGTTCTCCGGCCTCTACCCGATCGATGGTGACCAGTTCTCCGACCTGCGCGAGGCCCTCGAGAAGCTGCGCCTCAACGACTCCAGCTTCACGTACCAACCGGAGACCTCGGGCGCCCTCGGCTTCGGCTTCCGGTGCGGCTTCCTCGGACTCCTCCACATGGAGATCGTGCGCGAGCGCCTCGAACGGGAGTTCGGCCTCAGCCTCATAACCACGGCTCCGTCGGTCGAATACCGGGTGACCTGCAGCAACGGCGACGCTGTCGACATCGACAACCCGTGCGACCTGCCGTCCGCCGGCGAGATCTCCAGCATCGAGGAGCCATGGCTGCAGGCCAAGGTCATCACGCCGACCACCTACACCGGCGCGATCATGGAACTCTGCCAGGAACGCCGCGGCGAGTACGTCGACATGACCTACCTGTCGCCCGAACGGGTCGAACTGACCTACCGGCTACCCCTCGCCGAGGTGGTCATCGACTTCTTCGACCAACTCAAGAGCCGTACCCAGGGCTATGCCAGCCTCGACTACGAACCCATCGGGGTACAGGCCTCGAAGTTGGTACGCGTCGACATCCTGCTCCAGGGAGAAGCCGTCGACGCATTCAGCATGATCGTCCACCAGGACGCCGCCGACACCTACGGCCGCAAGATGACCGCCAAGCTCAAGGAACTCATCCCGCGCCAGCAGTTCGAGGTGCCCATCCAGGCCGCCATCGGTGGACGGATCATCGCCCGCCAGACCGTCCGCGCCTACCGCAAGGACGTGACGGCCAAGCTCTACGGCGGTGACGTCACCCGCAAGCGCAAACTCCTCGAGAAGCAGAAGGAGGGCAAGCGCAAGATGAAGTCCATAGGTCGCGTCGAGGTCCCCCAGGAGGCGTTCGTCAGCGCCCTCCGACTCGAGGACTAGAAACCCGCCGCCCGGTAGTATCTGGCCATGCTCGAGGACCGCAAGGCCGCCATCCTGCGTGCCGTCGTCCAGGAATACATCGAAAGCGCCGATCCCGTCGGCTCCGGCCGCGTCGCCGAACGGTCCGGAATCGACGTCTCCACGGCGACGATCCGCAACGAACTGGTCCACCTCGAAGAAGAGGGCTTCCTCGTGCAGCCACACACGTCAGCGGGACGTATCCCCACCGAAAAGGCCTACCGCTTCTTCGTCGACGGCCTGCCCGGCCCGGGTCGCCTCGAGGCCGCCGACCGGGAGCAGGTCAGCGCCTTCTTCGCCCGTTCCCACAGCGAACTCGAACACATGCTCCGCGACACCAGCACCCTGCTCTCGGACCTGACCGGCAGCCCGGCGGTGGTCCTGGCACCGGATCGCGACCATCAGGAGGTCCGTTCGCTGCAACTGGTCGGCCTCGGACCGCACCTCGCCCTGCTCGTGATCGTGATGGCCAACGGGGCCGTAGAGAAGTTGGCCCTCGAGTTCGCCGAAGAGGTCCACGAGTCGACCCTGGCAATCGCCACGGCACACCTCTCGGGGGCGATGATCGGCCGCCACATGAGCGACGCACCCGAACAACCGAAGACCGGAGACCCGGACGTCGACCACGTGCTCGGTGCTGCACTGGCCCTGCTGGCCGACCGGGCTGCGGACCTCGAGGATGCGTTCGTCGGGGGCGCCTCGCGGGTCGCCGACGTCTTCCAGGACGTCGGCCTCGTACAGCAGGTGCTCGACGTCCTCGAACACCAGTACCTGGTCGTCGGCCTGCTCCGCGACGTGCTCGACCGCGGCCTGAGCGTCGTGATCGGCACCGAGACCCGGGTCGAGCCCCTCAACGAGTGCTCGCTCGTGGTCGCCCCCTACGAGATCGACGGCGACCAGGCAGGCTCGATCGCCGTGCTGGGCCCGACGCGGATGAACTATCCGCAGGCGCTGGCCACGGTCGCCGTGGTGAGCCGCCGACTGGGCAACCGCCTCACCACGGGTTGAACGTGCCCACGGACCACTACGAGGCAGGCGGTTGAACGTGCCCCGCGACCACTACGAGGTTCTCGGCGTCGGCCGCGACGCCCCAGCCGATGAGATCAAGAGGGCCTACCGGCGCCTCGCCCGCGAACAGCACCCCGACACCAACCCCGGGGACCCAGGGGCCGAGGCACGCTTCAAGGAGGCCACCGCCGCCTACGAGGCGTTGTCCGACCCCCAGCGCCGCGCCCGCTATGACCGGTTCGGCCACGACGGCGGCGCAATGGGCAGGCCGGCCGATCCCTTCGGAGGCCTCGGCGACCTCTTCGAGACCTTCTTCGGAGGAAGTGGCCTCGGGGGAAGCAACTTCGGGGGAAGGCCCCGTGGCCCGTTTCCGGGAGAAGACCTCGAGACCGTTCTCGACCTGAGCTTCGAGGAGGCCGTGTTCGGCTGCGAGGCCGAGGTCACCGTGCGCACGGCCGTGGTCTGCGCCGCCTGCGAGGCGAGCGGAGCGGACGCCGGCACATACGCCGAACGGTGCAGCACCTGCGAGGGCAGCGGCCAGGTGCGACGGGTCCGTCAGTCCGTGCTCGGCCAGATGCTCACCACCACCGTCTGCCAGACGTGCAGCGGCAGCGGTGAGTCGATCGAGCACCCGTGCACGAAGTGTGAAGGGACCGGACGCAGGATCGAAAGTGCCACCCATGCGGTCAAGGTCCCGGCGGGCGTCGACGGGGGACGCCGCCTGCGGATGACCGGTCATGGGGCCGTTGGTCCCCGGGGTGGTCCGGCAGGCGACCTCAACATCCGGCTCCGGGTAGCCGACCACGCGGTCTTCGAACGACACGGTGAAGACCTGGTGCACCGCCTCCACCTCCCGGTCACCCAGGCGGCACTCGGCGTGCACCTCGACTACGAGACCCTCGACGGACCGGAGGTCCTCGAGATACCCGCCGGCACGCAGACGGGGGCGATATTTCGCATTCGTGGCAGGGGAGCCCCGCACCTGAACGCCCGCGGCAGGGGAGACCTGCTAATCGAGGTCGTGGTCGACACCCCCACCGACCCCGACACAGAGGAAGAGGAACTTCTGCGCCGCCTCGCAGAGACCCGGGGAGAGGCCGTCGCCGAGCCCGATGCCGGACTCCTCTCCCGAATCCGCCAGGCGTTCAACTGAAGGCCCCGGTGACGCACGCTGGACCCGACGGCACTGCCGGCCCCCACGTCTTCGTGGCGGACGTCCATGCCCCGGAACTCGAGGCAGAAGACCGCCACCACCTCGAAAGGGCGCTGCGCCTTCGGCATGGTGATCCGCTGACCGTCGGCGACGGAGATGGACGCTGGCGGGAGTGCCGGTTCGGCGACAACCTCGAGGTCGCCGGCGAGGTCGTCGAGGTGGCGCAACCCTCCGAAGAGGTCTCCGTCGGCTTCTCGATCCTCAAGGGACACCGACCCGAACTGATCCTCCAGAAGTTGACCGAACTGGGCGTGGACCGCATCATCCCGCTCCTCGCCGAACGCTCCATCGTCCGGTGGGATGCCGACAAGTGCACCCTCCAGCACCAACGGTTCCTCCGGATCGTACGCGAGGCCGCCATGCAGTCCCGCCGGGTCCGACTGCCGGTCGTCGAACGGATCACCGAACCAGCCGAGACGGCAAGCCGACCGGGAACCGCCCTGGCCCAGGCCGGAGGGCGACGGCTACAGGCCCGCGACCGGAGCATCCTGGTGGGGCCCGAAGGCGGATGGACCCCCGCAGAGGTGGCAGGCCACGACGTGGTCGACCTCGGCACGACCGTGCTCCGGGCCGAAACGGCCGCCATCGCCGCCGGAACACTGCTGACCGCGCTCCGTGACGGACGGGTGGCCCCACCGCTGTGAGCGCACGCAATTCGGCCCTTCCGTGGACCAGACGCGTCCATTTGCCACGCAGCGCGGCCACTCGCTACGCTCGGCTGCCACGCCGGGTGGCGGGCGCGCAAGCCGATGCGCGAACACGAGGGGGACCCCGAACACATGACCGATGACGACGACCGCCAGTACCGCCGCCAGGTGGGGGAGCGGATACGCCAGATCCGTCGCCAGAAGCGGCTCTCCCTCCAGGACGTCGAAGCCCGCTCCGATGCCGAGTTCAAGGCGTCGGTCCTCGGCGCCTACGAACGCGGCGAACGGGCCATCTCGGTCCCCCGCCTCCAACGCATGGCCCGCTTCTACGATGTGCCGGTCGACCAACTCCTGCCGGTCGCCGACGACGACCCCGGAGTCCCGAACGACGGTGCCACCGCCCCCCAGAAGGTCGTCATCGACCTCGTGAAGCTGCGCGAGGCCGAAGGGCCCGAAGCCGAGATGGTCACCCGCTACATGTCGATCATCCAGGTCAAGCGGCAGGACTTCAACGGGCGGGTCCTCACCATCCGGCGCGACGACCTCCAGGCCCTTGCCGCCATCCTCGGCTCAGGAGTCGAGGAGACAATCCCACGCCTCGACGAACTCGGACTTCTCTTCCAACCAGACGCCGTCTGAAGCGGTCCCCCCGGGTGACGGCGGGCCGCCACGGGCCCGATTGAGCCCATTCCCACCGCCGGTAGCCTCGGCGTCGACATGGGTGCATTCTCACGAATTCTGCGCAGCGGCGAGGGCAAGAAGATCAAGGCCCTGGAGGCCATCGTCCCGGACATCAACGCGATCGAGCCCGAGACGACGGCGCTCTCCGACGATGCCCTACGGGCGAAGACAGGCGAGTTCCGCCAACGCTTCGAGCGCGGCGAGGACATCGACGACCTCCTGGTCGAGGTCTTCGCCGTCGTGCGCGAGGCGGCGGTCCGGGTCATCGGACAACGGCACTACGACGTCCAGATCATGGGCGGCGTGGCCCTCCACCTCGGATGGGTGGCCGAGATGCGCACAGGCGAGGGCAAGACGCTCGTCTCGACCCTCCCGGCCTACCTCAACGGGCTCACCGGCAGGGGCGTCCACCTCTGCACCGTCAACGACTACCTGGCCACCAGGGACTCCGAGTGGATGGGGCAGATCCACCGTTGGCTGGGCCTCGAAGTCGGCCTGGTGGTCCCCGGAGAGCGGGACGCAGCCGCCAAGCGCCTCGCCTACGCCGCCGACATCACCTACGGCACCAACAACGAACTGGGCTTCGACTACCTGCGCGACAACATGGCCATGTCGCTTGACCTCAAGTCGCAACGCGGACACTCCTACTGCATCGTCGACGAGGTCGACTCGATCCTGATCGACGAGGCCCGCACCCCGCTCATCATCAGCGGACGCCTCAGTGACGCCGTGGCCCTCTACCAGCGCTTCGCCGCCGTCGCCCGCGGCCTGCAGCGCAACGCGCACTACGACTTCGACGAGGAGAAGCGCATCGTCGCCCCCACCGAGGAGGGCGTCCACGCCGTCGAGAAGGCACTCGGCGTCGAGAACCTCTACGACCAGGTCTCGTCGAACCTCGTCCACCAACTGCAGTCGGCACTCAAGGCCAAGGAGCTCTACCTGCGGGACAAGGACTACATCGTCTCCAACGGAGAGGTCCGGATCGTCGACGAGTTCACCGGCCGCGTCCTCGAAGGACGGCGATGGTCAGACGGCATCCACCAGGCGGTCGAAGCCAAGGAAGGCGTGGCTATCAAGGAGGAGAACCAGACGCTCGCCACCATCACGCTCCAGAACTACTTCCGCCTCTACGACAAGCTGGCCGGCATGACCGGCACCGCCGAGACCGAGGCCGCCGAACTGGCCGGCATCTACAACCTCCAGGTGGTGTCGATCCCCACCAACCGTCCCCTCGTCCGCGACGATGCCAGCGACCTGATCTACAAGACCGAAGCAGGCAAGCTCGACGCCGTGGTCGAGGACATCCTCGCAAGCAACGAGATCGGCCAACCGGTCCTCGTCGGCACGATCTCGGTGGAGAAGTCGGAGCAACTCTCACGCGAGCTCGAGAAGCGGGGCGTCGCCCACGAGGTCCTCAACGCCAAGCAACACTTCCGCGAGGCGGAGATCATCGCCCAGGCCGGACGCCCCGGTGCGGTCACGGTGGCCACCAACATGGCCGGCCGTGGCGTCGACATCCTGCTCGGCGGCAACCCCGAGAACATGGCCGGCGCCGAGACCCGGGCCGCCGGCCTCGACCCGGAGAGCCCCGAAGGGCACGCCAAGGTGGCCTCGCTGCTACCGCGCCTCACCGCGGACTGCGAAGAGCGGGGCGACGAGGTCCGTAGCAGCGGTGGCCTGTACGTCCTCGGCACCGAACGGCACGAGAGCCGCCGGATCGACAACCAGCTGCGTGGACGCGGAGGACGCCAGGGAGACCCGGGCAAGAGCCGCTTCTACCTCTCACTGGACGACGACCTGATGCGCCTCTTCGCGTCGGGTGCCATGCGAGGTGTGATGGACAAGGCCCTCCCCGAAGACGTTCCGATCGAGTCGAAGATGGTGAGCAAGGCCATCGAACGGGCCCAGACCACCGTCGAGCAGAAGAATGCCGAGGTCCGCAAGAACGTCCTCAAGTACGACGAGGTCATGAACGAACAGCGGCGGGTCATCTACCGGCTCAGGGACCGCGTCCTCGACGGCGCCGACATGCGCGACGAGGTCCTCGAGGTGGCGTCCCGGGTGGTCGATGCAGGACTCGACACTTTCTGCGACGCCGAACACCCCGAGGACTGGGACATCGACGGCCTCCATTCCGAGATGGACGGCTTCTGGCCGCTCACTGTCGACGCCGGCGAACTGCGGCTCATCCCAGACCCGGTCAGGCTCGCCGAGCGCCTCGTGGACGAGGCCATTGCCTGCTTCGAGGGTCGTGAAGCGGAGCTCGGCGTCGACACCATGCGGGAGGTCGAACGTCAGGTCATGATCCGCATCATCGACCAGCGATGGCGCGAGCACCTCTACGAGATGGACCACCTCCGCGAGGGAATCCACCTCCGGGCCATGGGTCAACGCGACCCGACCACCGAGTGGCAGCGGGAGGGCTTCGACCTCTTCGGGCAACTCACGGACCTGATCGGCGCCGACTTCCTGCGCTACGTGATGCGCATCAGGGTCACCGTCGCCGACGAGGAGGGTGGCATGCCGGACGATGTCCAGACGAGCGGCCCGGAGGGACCGGTCGGCGGGGCGGCAGCGGTCGCCGCTGCAGCCGGTGTACCTGCTCCCGTCACCGAGGCACCCCCCGGGCCGACCCAGAAGGTCAACACCGAATGGGACGCAACGCCACGAAATGCCCCGTGTCCCTGCGGCTCGGGTCGTAAGTTCAAGCACTGTCACGGCCGCTGAACGATCGCACCCCGACATGCAGGACTTCTCCCCAAGACTCGACGACCTCCGCCGCCGCCTGGACGAGGCCGCGGG
The DNA here is from genome assembly GCA_002329075.1 of Candidatus Neomicrothrix sp. UBA2131. Lineage (GTDB taxonomy): Bacteria > Actinomycetota > Acidimicrobiia > Acidimicrobiales > MedAcidi-G1 > S20-B6. The sequence goes on along the minus strand of DCXR01000060.1, from coordinate 36,857 downwards.
CTACCTACGCACAGACGAGTTGGGTGAGCGCCGGGCGGCCCTCGAGCTCGAGATGGCCGACCCCGACCTCTGGACCGACCAGGACCGCGGCCGACGCGTCCAACAGGAACTCGCCGGTGTCGTCGAGGACCTCGACCTGCACGCCTCCCTGTCAGGTCGCCTCGAGGACGCAGCGACCCTCGTCGAGCTGTCCCTCGAAGAGGAAGACGACAGCTTCGAGGCAGAGATCGAGGAGGCCCTTGTCGGCCTCGCGACGAACATGGACGCCCTGGAGTTGAGGTCCCTCTTCTCCGGTGAGTACGACGCGGGAGACGCCGTCTGCCATGTCCAGTCGGGCGCCGGCGGAACCGATGCGCAGGACTGGGCCGAGATGATGCTGCGCATGTACACCCGGTGGGCGGAGAAGCGCGGTTTCTCACTCGAGCCGGTAGCCACCTCCGAGGGGACCGAGGCAGGCATCAGCTCAGCCGAGTTCATCGTGCGAGGCCGCTACGCATACGGGCTCCTGCAGGGAGAGCGCGGCGTCCACCGGTTGGTGCGGATCTCGCCATTCAACAAGGAGTCCAAGCGCCAGACGGCGTTCGCCTCACTGCACGTGGTTCCGTTCGTCGAAGATGTGGGCAACGAGATCGAGATTGACGAGGGCGACCTCCGTATCGACACCTACCGCTCGTCGGGCGCCGGTGGACAGCACGTCAACGTGACCGACTCTGCGGTGCGCATCACCCACATCCCGACCGGTCTCGTCACCTCCTGCCAGAACGAACGCAGCCAACACCAGAACAAGGAGCGGGCCATGCAGATGCTGGCAGCCAAACTGCTCGATCTAGAGCGCCAGAAGCGCCAGGACGAACTGGACGCCCTCAGCGGCGAACAGCGGGGCGTCGACTTCGGCAGCCAGATCCGCTCCTACGTGCTCCAGCCCTACCAGATGGTCAAGGACCTCAGGACCGCCCACGAGGTCGGTGCCGTCGAGCGCGTCCTCGACGGTGACCTCGACGGGTTCATGGAGGCCTACCTCCGCTGGGCACGTGCCGGTGCGTAACGGGCATTTCGACCGGACCGCCGAGGCGCCACGATCCGCGACAGGCGCTCTGGTACCGTGCCCGGCGTGCAGCCGTTGACCCGCCGGAGCCTTCCACCGACCGCGTGCCGGGGGTCGCTTCGATGATCCGGCTCGAAGGTGTCTCGAAGGTCTACAAGGGCGATGTCACCGCCCTGCGCGAGGTCTCGGTCGAGATCCAACGCGGCGAGTTCGTCTTCCTCGTGGGCCCCTCGGGGTCAGGCAAGTCCACCTTCCTCCGCCTCCTCAACCGGGAGGAGGTGGCCGACTCGGGGCAACTGATGGTGGCCGGCAAGGACATCGGTGCCCTGCGCTCATGGAAGGTGCCGTACCTGCGCCGCGAGATCGGGTACGTCTTCCAGGACTACAAGCTTCTGTCGAGGAAGACCGTCTACGAAAACGTCGCCTTCGGCCTCGAGGTGATCGGCCGTCCACGGAGCGTGATCCGCAAGCAGGTGCCGTTCATCCTCGAACTGGTCGGGTTGACGCCGAAAGCCGAACGCTTCCCCGACGAACTCTCGGGTGGAGAGCAACAGCGGGTGTCCATCGCCCGGGCATTCGTGAACCGGCCGCTGATCCTCCTTGCGGACGAGCCCACAGGCAACCTCGACCCCTCCACCTCGGTCGGCATCATGCGCCTGCTCGACCGCATCAACCGGTCGGGCACGACGGTTGTCATGGCGACCCACGACCGGGGCATCGTCGACACGATGCGACGACGGGTCATCGAGTTGGACCGCGGCGTCGTCGTCCGCGACGAGTCGCGGGGGGTCTACGAATGATCCCGTCGGCCGGCTACCGCCGGAGGCGCTGACGTGTACCGCCTCTGGTACTACCTGCGCGAGACCGTCCTCAGCATCTGGCGCAACCTCAGCCTCACGTTGGCCGCCATCCTCACGGTGGCCGTGTCGCTGGCCCTCGTGGGCGCCTCGATGATGATCCGCGAGGGGGCCGCGCGGGCCACCGCACAGTTCCAGGAGGGCGTCGAGTTCATCGTGTTCATGAACCCGGACGCCGACGTAGAGCAGGACGCCGCCATCCGCCGTGTCCTCGACTCCAGCCCGTCGATCGCGGGCTACAACTACATCGACAAGGCAGCGGCCTACGACGAGTTCGAGACCCTGTTCGCCGACAAGCCCGAACTGGTCGAAAGCGTCACCCCGGACGTCATGCCACCCTCCTACCGGATCGTGCCGACGGACCGCTCGGCGGCCAACGTGAACGAGCTGGCGAACCAGTTCGCCGCACAGCCGGGTGTCCGAGAGGTCGCAACTGCGACAGAGGCCATTCGCCAGATCGACGACTTCTCGACGCGTGTCAGCCAGGCGCTCCTCATAGCAGCGCTGGTCCTGGTGGGCGTCTCAGCACTGTTGATCCTCAACACGGTCTTCACCGCCATCGGCGCCCGCAAGCAGGAGATCGAGGTGATGAAGCTGGTGGGGGCATCGAACTGGTTCATTCGGATCCCCTTCATGCTCGAGGGCACGATCCACGGCCTCATCGGAGCGGCGATGGCCATTCCGGTCCTGTTCGTGGTCGACAACGAGGTCATGGCCTTCTTCCAGGAATCCGACGCCGTACCGCTCTTCCGGGGATTCGCCGTCCCCGAGGGCTTCGTCTGGGACACCAGCATCTGGTTGCTGATCCTGGGAGGGACAGTCGGCATGATCGGGTCCGCTGTCGCCGTCACCCGCTACCTCGACGTCTGAACCGGTGGCCACCGGCGCGCACGGTGACCGCGGCTGGGTCCGTGTCGCCGACGCGTCCCTCGTCGCCGGCAGCACCGCCGAGGCGACCCTCGATGACGAGGACATCGTCATCTGGCGGACCACCGACGGGCGACCGTGCGTGATGGAGGCCCGCTGTCCCCACCAGTGGTCACACCTGGGCGGCGAAGGCGTCGTCGAAGGGGATGAACTGGTCTGCCTGACGCACCTCTGGCGGTTCACCACCGATGGAAAGGGTTGGAAGTTGAACGTCGGCGGCCGGAGGGACCGGAAGGGCGACATCCGGACCTGGCCCTGCCGGGAGGACGCCGACGGGATCTGGGTGAGCAGGGGCGACTAGGTTCGGAGACCCGAAACAGCGGCAGGAGAGCGATCCATGGGCGATGACCAGCAGCAGGCACTCGACCCGGACCTGCTCGGCCGCTACACCCTCACCACCTGGGGTTACAAGCAGGGCGAGACGGTGTCGCTGATGATCCACCTGGGTACCCGACTCGGCCTCTACGAGGCCCTCGACGGCGCCGGGAAGGTGACATCGGGCGACCTGGCTGCGGTCACGGGCCTGCACGAGCGGTGGCTGCGCGAATGGCTGCGCGGCCAGGCAGCGGCCCAACTCCTCGCCTCGGAGGACGGCGAGACGTTTCTCCTCGAACCCGAGGCCGCAGCGGTGCTCGCCCGGAGCGACGGACCCACCTTCGCCGCCGGGGTATTCCGGAACCTGCGCGATCCGGCGATGGCCGACCGCCTCGCCGAGGCCTTCCGTTCAGGACTCGGACCCACCTACGACGACCAGGGAGAGGGTTCCGAGATGCACGTCGAGGCGATGCTGGCGCCGATGGCCCGCACGCTGCTGGTACCCGTCGTGATGCCCATGCTGGAGGGGGTCGTCGACCGCCTGGCCGCCGGAGCGAAGGTCGTCGATGTGGGGTGTGGCGCCGGGCTGGCCCTGGAACTCCTCGCCGACGCCTTTCCCGACTCGGAATTCGAGGGCTACGACATCTCCGAGCGTGCCATCGCCGTCGCCCGGGAACGGTTCGCCGACCGTGCCAACGTGACCGTGCACCTGGCCGGCGGTGAGGACCTGCCGGCAACCGGGGATGTCGACCTCATCATGACCCTCGACTGCCTCCACGACATGCCCCGTCCCGACCTGGCCATGGCGGCCATCCGCGGGGCCATCGCATCCGACGGGACCTGGCTGGTCAAGGAGATCCGCTCATCGCACGAATGGCACAAGAACCTGCGCAACCCGATGCTGGCCATGATGTACGCGACCTCGGTCGCAAGCTGTATGGCATCGGCGATGTCGACCCCCGACGGCCTGGGCCTCGGCACCCTGGGGCTCGACCCGGAGACGTTGGCGGAGATGACGGCCGCCGCCGGCTTCGCGGGGTTCGTCCAGCATGCGGTCGACGACCCGACGAACCTCTACTACGAGATACGCCCCTGATCAGCGGAACGCCTGCCATTCGCCGTTGGGGACAATGCACCCTCGGGGGCTGTCGCCAGCGGCACCGGTGTCAATCCCGAGGCGGCACGGATACTGGTACTCGAGGTTCCGGACGACGTCCGGCAGGTCGTTCTTGCGACGGGCCGATGAGGTGGGGATCATGTCCGGGATGTCGACCTCGTCGAGTTGGTAGAGCACCCAGTTCACGTCAGCCTGTCGGGGGTTGACGCCGGCATCCCTGAGCGTTCTTGCGGCGATGCGGACAACGGAGCAGGCGTCCGCCACCGAGGAGTACGCGACGGTGGTCGGATCGGCGACGGGAAGCCCGGTCACACGTCCGTACTCGGCGTTGCACATCTGAGAGAACGGATCCGGGAAACCTGCACGGTCGGTGTCAGGGAGCCGCCAGGTACCGGTACCGGAAGCATCGACGATGAACGCACCGTCGTAGTAGGCGGCTGCCTCGGAACCGCCGAAGGCGAGGACCTGTGCTGCAGCCAGGTCGCCGGACTGTCCGTTGAGGCCGGTCTGCACGAAGGCCGGCGTCGGCATCCCCTGTCGGATCATCTCCATCAGGAGCCCGGGAAGGGAGACGGCGTTCAGCACCGGGAACACGACGGTCGTGCCGTCGTCGACCATCCGTTCCACTGCCACGGCGAGCCCCACCGAACAGGAGGTCGTGCCCTCGCAGCCGATCAGGTGCACCTTGGCGTCGTAGCCGAGGCCGTCCATCGTCTCGAGGAGCCCATCGGACACGGCCTCGGACTGACCGGGTGTGTCCGAGACGACGACGGCGATGGTCTCCCCGGCGAGCAACCCGCCCGCCTCTGCCGATCGGGCCGCCAACTCGAGTTGGGTGTCGCTGGCGACGGCGGTGGTCAGCAGGCGGCCTCGTGCCGCCCGGAGGTCGTCGGAGGATTGGGGCTCCGTCGTGATCAGGGGAGTTCTTCCGGTGCCGGCGATGCACAGCGGCGCCGATCCCTGGAGGCCGGTCAGGTCGAGCACCAGGACAGCACCGAGTTCCTCGGTCGCCTCCAGGCAGGCGGCGCTACGAAGGGTGTCGATGTCGACGCCGCCGCCGCCCAGCGACGTGACCTCGACCGTGCGGAGGTCGAGTCGGCGGCCGTACACGCCACCGCATTCGTCGTTCACGATTCCGACGAACGCCTCGACCATCTCGGTGGTGTCGCCCACGGGGAACTCGAATCCGATCCGCTCGTAGTCCTCGAGGCGGGTGCGCAGGTGGACGATCCGGATCGCCTCCTCGGTGATGCCGTCGTCTGTTGCACGCAGGGCCGAAGCGGGTGCCTCATCAGGAAGGCAGAACGCCTCCAGTCGTTGGAAGGGATCGCCCCTGTCGAAGGCCGCCTGGAAGTCGGAGAACACCTCCCCACGGGGATCGTCGAAGCCCAGCGGCCAGGCCCCCGGAGCGAGGGCGGTTGTGGTGGTGGGTGGAACCGTCGTGGTG
>DCXR01000060.1:0-30789 GCA_002329075.1 Candidatus Neomicrothrix sp. UBA2131 | reverse complement strand
GTGGGTGGAACCGTCGTGGTGGTGGTCGTGGTGGTGGGTGGAACCGCCGTGGTGGTCGTGGTGGTGGGTGGAACCGCCGTGGTGGTCGTGAAGGTCAGGGCGGCGCCGGAGGCAGGGTCGGAGGTCGCCGCCTCGTCGAGCGCGCAGGCGGAAAGGACGGACATGAGGAACAAGGCCGGCACCAGGAGCCCTGGCATCGTCGATCCGATCCGGGTACCGGGGGAGTGGCAGCGGGAAGGTGGCACAGCGGGCGATGGTAGCGACGGCGGGCAGCCGCGAGGTTGCACGTCCCGGGGTGCTCGCCTCAGGTGGTGTTCGTTGCCTAGCCTCTCGGCCGTGAACGGACACCCGCACAGATGAGCGACGAGGACGACATCCTGCCGGAACCCGATGACACGGTCGAAGAGGCCGGCGACCACATCCGACCGGAACAGCGGCTACCTGAGGCGGGCACGGAGGTGTCAGCCGAGATGCGTACCCGTCGCGGATCCTTCTTCCGGGCCCGCCGCGAGGGAACTTCACCCGTGGCCGACCTCGAGGTGGAGGCAGGCCCGCTCTGGAGTGAAAGGGAGGCCGAACGCCAGATCCGCATGTTCCTGGTCCGCATCGCCGGCGAACGCACCCTCGCCCACCGCGACGACCCGATCGACTTCGCACGCGAGAACGACCTCCTCCTCCTGTTCGGACCCGACGAGGAGGAGGCGTTCGCCAAGTTGGCCCTCCGCTTCCCGGAGGAGACGGTGGGGAAGTGGGCCTCCCTGCTGGCCGGCGGTGATCGGACGGAGGCCTTCGGGCCGCGCTCACGCGCTGAGCGCCGCGACGAGGCGTCCATCGAACAATCAATCAAGCTGGGCGTCCGGAAGCGGGCGCTCTCCGTGCTGGGGCTCGTCCTCGTTGCGGTCATCGGCTATCTGGTGGTCGGCCGTGCGCTCGAAGAGGCTCCCGTGGATCGATCGGATCGCGCCCTCCGCTTCGCCGAGACCAGCCAGAATCGTGACCTCGGTGACCCCGACGGCCCGGTGACCGGAGGCTCGCCCGTGGCCGAGCCACTCCTCGTGGTCGACCTCGACCGACTCGTCGCCGTGGCGGCGGGGGACGGGACGGTCGACGATCGGATCAGGCTGCGGGTCGATGACACCGTCCTGCCCGTGCCCTCCGGTGGGGTGACCGCATCGGTGTTCGAACACAGGGGCGGACAGGTGGCGCTCGTCGGACCCGAGGGCTGGGTGGACGAGACATGTGTCCGGGCATCGGTCGTGACCGAGGTGCTTCGGCCGCTCGACGTGGTCCTCTTCGGATCCTCCAACGGGTCCTGCCCGGTCGACCTGGCAGGACGACCAGCCAGGGCCACCTGTCAGGGCACCGATGCTCTGATCCTCGAGGTCGACATCCCCCAAGGTGAGGTCGACCTCGTCGAAGGCGGCATCGGATGGGCGGAGGGGATACGCATCAGCCTCGAGTTCGCCGCACCCGGCTGGGAGGTGCTGTCCCTGCGGGGCACCATCACCGTACCGTCGGGCGCCGAGGCCGTCGCAATACCAAGCTTCGGCGGGACACCGGGCGACGAGATCACGGTCGACCTCGGCGAAGGCCGCACCGGAACCTGCAAACTGGGTTGAGCCAGCCAGGGGTTCGGGACCCGCATGGCCCGGCCCGACACGACACGGCCGATACCGTGGCGCCCATGTGTGGCCGGGTCGTCACGAGTTCCACGCCCGAGGAACTCGCCGAGTACCTCGGGGCGGACGAGATCGTCGCGACCCTCGATGGTCCCGACCACAACGTGCCGCCCACCCGGCCCCTGCCCCTCGTGTGGGAGGAATCCGGGGACCCCGGGTGGAGCAGGAAACTCGGTACAGCCCGCTGGGGGCTTGTGCCCTCCTGGGCAGGGGACCCCTCCGTCGGCAACCGGATGTTCAACGCCCGAGCCGAGACGGTGGCCGAAAAGCCGTCCTTCCGATCCGCCTTCAGACACCGCCGATGCCTGGTCCCCATCAACGGCTTCTACGAGTGGGGTCCGGCGACTCCCGGTTCGGCCGGAAAGAAGCAGCCCTGGCTCGTCCACCGTGCCGACGGTGACCCACTCGTCCTCGCCGGCCTCTGGGAGAGTTGGACCGAAGAGGACAGCCGGACACTGCGCACCTGCACTGTGATCACGGTAGATGCCAACGAGGACCTGTCGCCGGTCCACCACCGCATGCCCGCACTGCTTCCGCCTTCCGAATGGGCCGTCTGGCTCGACCCCTCCCAGGACGACCGGGAGTTGCTCCAGGCACTCCTCGCCCCAGCACCCACCGGACTTCTCATCCGACATCCGGTCGACCTACGCGTCGGCAACACCCGGAACAATGGCCCGGGCCTGATGGATCCGGTCGATGCCGACACGGTGACCGGGGACTCCCTGCTCGGGGCGGTCGAGACCCCATGAAGGGCGACCGGCGACTTTCGGGCTGGACCGACGAATGGACGGGCGAGCACGTCGCCGTCCGCGTCCACGAGGCACGTCGCCGCTTCGACATGAGCCTGCTGCGGTGGCAGGCGCAACTCGAGACGCCGGCGGTCGACCGGTCGCTGCCCTGGGTCGTCGCATTCGTGCTGTTCACCACGCTGTCCCTTCTCGCCCTCGCCAAGAACCGCGACTTCGGCCTGGGTACCGGGATCGGCTATCCCCTCCAGGCCATCCACCTGCTCGAGGGCGGCCGCCCGCCGGTGATCTCGGAGTTGGGTCTCAACCTGTTCGCAATCCAGGCATCGTTCCTGTTCGTGCCGATCGCCTTCCTCGCACGCTTCGTGCCCACCGCCGAAATGCTTCTCGTCTTCCAGGCCCTTGCCCTGGCCATTCCGGTCGTGCCCATCTGGCGCATCGCACGGGGGCCGGCCAACCTGCGGATCGGCGGTGCCGGTGCCCTGATGATCGCCTACGCACTGCACCCGTCGGTCCACAACCTCAACCTGGCCGGATTCCACACCGAGACGATCGCCCTACCGGCGCTGTTGGCGGCCTACCTGGCCGGACGCAGGAGTCAGTGGGCTCGGCTGGGCCTCCTGTCGCTGGTCGTCGTGGCCGCACGTGCGGACCTGGGCCTCGCCCTCGGAGCCCTCGGCCTCGTCTTCGTGCTCGAGGACCGGCGAAGGCCCGGCTGGCTCCTCGTGGGCTTCGGGACGGCCTGGTTCGTCGTGATGGCCTTCATGCTGCAGCCGATGTTCGGGAACGGCGCCTACCCACACCTCGGAGCCTTCGCCGCCTTCGGCGACACCGCTCCCGGCGTCCTCGGCGGCATGTTGGGCGACCCGATTGGCGTGGTTTCGCACCTCACCGACAGGATGGCGTTCGAAAAGCAACTCCTGCTCCTCGCCCCGGTCCTGTTCCTTCCGTTGATCCGACCCCGCTACCTGCTGCCGGTAGTCCCACTGCTCAGCCTCTACCTGATCGCCGACGTTCCGGACCTCGGTCTCGGCAACCCCCAGCAGGACGTGGCCACCCTGCCCTTCGTGATGATCGCAGCGGCCTATGCGCTGCAGCGCCTGGGACGACGGGGGGTCAGCCGGGTGCTGGTCGACCGGCGGATCCTGAGCGTGCTGGTGCTGACAGCCCTCGTCTTCTTCGTCCGCGATGCAGCACCTTCGCCCTACGAGCAGCCATGGGACTGGGGACGTCGCGATGCGGTCGACACGGCCCGCCTGACCGCGGCGGGCATGGTCGAACGCTGGGATCGCGTACTTGCAACTACCGCTGTCTTCCCCCTGGTGGCCGAACGGACCACGGCCATGGTCCTCGAGGACGACACACCGTTCCTTCCGGACCTCGAGCTCGTCGAGGGCATCGACGTGGTCATCTTCGACGAGGTGTCGGCCGACTGGCCCCGGTCCAGTGTCCGTGGCTTCGGCGGCGTGCTCGTGATGCTCGACTTCGAGGAACGCTTCGCCGAGGAAGGTGTCCACCTCTGGGTACTCGCCCCCTGACGGGGGACCCGTTCAGGCCACCGAAGTGTGTCCGGCCGAGCGGAGTGCGTCCCGCAGGATGTCGGCCACTACATCGAGGTCCCCGGCGTCGGCAGCGGCATCCGCTGAGCCGAAGTCAAGGTGCCCCATGTGATCGATCGGCACCACGTGCAGGTGGGTGTGTGGCACCTCGAACCCGGCGATCATGAGGCCGATCCTCGAAGGCGAAAGCGCCTCCTGCTGGGCGGCACCGATGGCATGCGCCACGGCCATGCAGTGGCCGGCGACTTCGACCGGTAGGTCCGTCCAGCGGTCGACCTCGACGATCGGGACCACCAGCGTATGGCCCCGGTTGAGGGGACGGATGTCGACCATCGCCACGCACACGTCGTCCCGCCAGACGATCCGTCCGGGAACCTCTCCGGAGATGATGCGGGTGAAGATGGATGGCAAGGGAGCCTCCCGGAATTGGTGGTCTCGGGTGGAACGGGTGATCGGGCGTCCATCGTAGGCTTTCGGCCGTGAGCAGTCGTGAGGAGCAGCGGGAATTCACTCCCCGGACCGGATGGAGCGGTGTCTGGACTCTGCCGAATGCCATCAGCGTTGCGCGGATTGCCTGCATTCCCTGGTTCGTCTGGCTGCTCCTCGGGACCGAGGACCGGACTGCTGCCGCGCTGCTGCTCGGAGCCCTCGGAGCCACCGACTGGGTCGACGGTTGGATCGCCCGTCGATTCGACCAGATCTCGGACATCGGCAAGGTCCTCGACCCGACTGCCGATCGACTCCTGCTCGTGGTTGCCGCACCGGCGATGATCATCGACGGTTCGGTTCCAACCTGGTTCGCCGCTGCGGCGCTGCTCCGGGAGGTCCTGATCGGCGTGGCGGCCTTGCTCCTGGCGGGCTTCGGTGCCCGCCGGATCGACGTGACCTGGTGGGGGAAGACAGGGACCTTCGCGCTGCTGTTCGCCTTCCCGTGCTTCCTGGCGGGGGAGTCCACGATCACCGGCAGGCCGTTCTTCGCCGTGGCGGCGTGGATCTTCGCCATCCCAGGACTCCTGATCGCCTGGTGGGCCGGTCTCGGGTACGTCCCCGAGGGACTCCGGGCGCTTCGGGAGGGTCGAGCCGCCCGGGAAGGTGCCTGAACGTCGCTCCCAGAGCCCACTGGCGCCGATGCATTGTGTAGGTTCGGGCACGTGAACGTTCCCGGTGAGCTCCGCTATTCGGCCGATCACGAGTGGGTCCGCGTCGAAGATGGTGGACGGGTCCGGATCGGCATCACCGACTACGCACAGGATGCGCTAGGAGATGTCGTGTTCATCGACCTTCCTTCCGTCGGCGCGACGGTGGCGACCGGTGCGGTGTTCGGCGAGGTCGAGTCGACCAAGTCGGTTTCCGAACTATTCGCACCGCTCTCCGGGTTGGTTGTGGCGGTCAACGACGATCTCGAAGCGGCCCCCGAAAGCGTCAACGACGATCCCTACGGCGACGGCTGGATCTGCGAACTCGAGCTCGCAGACGCCGCAGAACTCGACGACCTCATGGACCCGGCCGCCTACTCGGCACTGATCGAGGGTTGACCGTGGACGGGACCAGGTGCCCGGGGTGCGGGCGGACTGACGATGGTGGCGCCAACTTCTGCCCCTCATGCGGTCACGAGATCCGCTCCTCCGCCGACGAGATCACCGACAACTTCGAACTCGGAGAGGAACTGCCCCACGAGGAGGACCGGGCCCGCTTTCCCCACGACTGTGGCCTGTTCGTCGTCGAGTCGGGTCCCAAGGCAGGCGCCCGCTATGGCCTCGAGGCCGACCTGACGACCCTGGGCCGCCACGGGGACGCCGACATCTTCTTCGATGATGTCACCGTCTCGCGGCGCCATGCCGAGGTACAACGAACCGGCGACCGCTACCTGGTCCGGGATACCGGCTCCCTGAACGGCACCTACGTCAACCGCGATCGGATCGAGAGCGCCCTTCTCCAGGACGGCGATGAACTCCAGATCGGACGATTCCGGCTCGTGTTCTTCCACGGCACCGCAGGCTGACCGGCGGACCATGACGGGGACCACGGCCCTCACGATCGGCGAGGTGATCGACCGGCTCATCGAGGAGTTCCCCGATGTCACGGTCTCGAAGATCCGGTTCCTCGAATCCCAGGGCCTGGTGGAGCCCGGACGCACTCCGTCCGGCTACAGACAGTTCACGGCGACCGACGTCGACCTCCTGCGCTGGGTGCTTCGTCAGCAACGCGAGCACTTCCTTCCCCTCAAGGTCATACGGGAGGCCCTCGAGGCGACCGGGGGACGGGTCCCGCACCCCGATGGGGAGGTCGACGACGCCGAGGTGTCGCCCTTCCGCGAGCGGGGCCGTCAACGTCGCTTCGTCGGAGCGGTCAGCGTGTCGCGTGAGGAGTTGGCTACCACGGTCGGGGTGGATCCCCCGATCATCGCCCAACTCGAGCGCCTGGGCCTGCTGGTCGGCCATGAGGCGGGTTCGGCGACCGTCTACGACGGCGAGGCATTGCACGTCGCCCGCCTTGCAGCCCGATTCCTCGAACTCGGGGTCGACGCACGTCACCTGCGCATGTTCCTCGTCGGGGCGCAACGGGAAGCCGGCGTGCTCGAGCAGGCCCTCCTGCCCCGACTGCGCCGCGACGACCGCTCACAACGCGACGTGAGGGCCCAACTCGACGAGTTGGTGGACGCCGGGAGCCAACTGCGCGAGATCCTGCTCCGTCGTTCACTGGGCCGACTGGGCGACCAGGCGTAGCCGGCCACATGGTTGCACCCCGGCTACTACTCAGTTCCGACGACCTGGTCCGTCGCGTGCGGGAACTCGGCGCCGAGGTCGCCGAAGGCATCGACGACGGGGCCGTCGTCGTCGGGGTCCTACGGGGCTGCCTGCCTTTCCTGGCCGACCTTGTCCGCGCCGTGGACCGACGTCTGGAGGTCGACTTCCTGTCGCTCAGCGCATTCGCTCCCGACAGCGGACGGGTCCGCCTCACCCGGGACGTCGGGCTGGACGTGACCGGCCGCCAGGTGCTCCTCGTGGAGGACATGGTCGACACCGGGCTCCGGCTCGACTTCCTGCTCCGCCACCTCCGGAGTCACGAAGCGACCGAGGTTCGAGTGTGCACCCTCTTCGACCGTATAGCCCGTCGCGTGCTCCCGGTGCCTGTCGACCACGCCGGGTTCATCATGGAGGAACCGTTCGTGGTCGGCTACGGACTGGACCATCGGGGACTGTTTCGCAACCTGCCGGGTGTCGTCGCCCTCGACCAGGCACAACTCGAGGCGGACCTCGATTCCTGTCCGGAGCCGGGCGGGGGTGCCCTGGTCGACGACATCAGGGAGTTGGCCAGAGCCGGTTCGGGCGACGGGACTATGGTGCCCGCGTGATCCGCCAGGTGCTGTCAGGGGACCGTCGATGATCGAGATGCAGGTCGTCGGCGTTCAGGTGGTCCTGCCGTCGAACGCGCCCGTCGTCCTGCTCCGGGAATCAGAGGGTCGGCGACTGCTACCGATCTTCATCGGGGATCCGGAGGCGACTGCGATCGCCGTTGCGCTGGCCGGCCGGGAAACCCCGCGTCCGATGACCCATGACCTGGTGGTCGAGGTACTCGACGGCTTCTCCATCCGGCTGGAGCAGGTCGTCATAAGCGAACTGCGGGACCGCACCTTCTTCGCCGAACTGCACCTTCGGGGACCGGATGGCCCACAGGTGGTGTCCGCAAGGCCCTCCGATGCGATCGCCCTCGCCGTCCGTACGGCGACGTCCGTGTTCGCAGCCGAAGAGGTCCTCGAGGAGGCCGGCTACCTGACTCCGGAAGAGGAGAAGCCTGTTGGCACCGAGGAGCAACTCGAGGAGTTCCGCGAGTTCCTCGACCAGGTCAACCCCGCGGACTTCGCCGGGGAATAGGGATTCCCAGGGTGCCTCACCGGGTACTCGGTACAACCCACGGCTGCCCGGGGGCGTGCCTGCCACGGGTGATCCTCGGGGATGACATAGCCGGAATCCTCGAACAGGCTTCTTCCAGGTCCGAGGAGAACTCCCGACAGCTGTCGGCGGCCTTCGGTGCATCGAGTCCCATTCCCGCATCTGGAGAGAGCCTCCGTGGGCTCGGGTTCCCCCCTGTTGGTGCACCTCCCGTTGCCCGAGGATGGTCCCCCTCACCGGGTTCCACTGCGATCACGAGCACCAGTTCCGTTGGCGCGTCTCCCGCTGCCGGACGATTTCCCTGACAGGTGATTGACGCCGCGCGCGCCGGCCCGTACCCTGTGGGGGTCACAACGGTGTAGTTCCGCCGTTGTGGTTCGCAATGTACCGACACCCGGGTCGCCGAGAAGATCCGATCAGGTGGCAGACGGTGCTGAGAGGGGTTGATCGTGGACACATCGACAGAGGGCTACACCTCCAGGCGCAGCGCCGAGATCGTCGGCATCACCTACCGCCAGATCGACTACTGGGCTCGCACCGAGCTCGTGCGGCCATCGCTGCACGACGCAGAGGGAAGCGGCTCGCGTCGCCTGTACTCCTACCGCGACCTGCTCGAACTGAAGGCCATCAAGACCCTGCTCGACGCCGGGATACGCCTGGAGCGCGTGCGGAAGATCTTCGAGTTCCTGCAGGACACGCTCGACGAGGACGTGGCTCGGGTCAACCTGGTCATCAGCGGCGACTCCGTCCTGATCCGACGAAGCGAAGGCGAGATCATCGACCTGCTGCGCAAGGGACAGGGCGTGCTCAACATCCTGCCGCTGGCCGGCGTCAAGGAGGACCTGGATGCCACGATCATCGACTTGTTTCGGGCCACCCGATCCGCCGACGCTGACACCTCCGGCGTAGGCGCCGATGCCTCGACGGTGGGCGAGTAGGCGCGTGGCCGACATCCACCAGATCAGGCCCGACCCTGAACCCGTCGAGTTCGCCCACGAGTCGGAGCGCCGGGTCGCGGAACTTCTCGACTCCTACGGGATCACCTGGGAGTACGAGCCCCGCACCTTCGTGCTCGAACACTATTCGGATGGCAGCCCCCGATCGGCCTTCACCCCCGACTTCTACCTCCCCGACCACGACCTCTACATCGAGGTCACCACGCTGCGCCAGGCTCTGGTGACCCGCAAGAACCGCAAGGTACGCCAACTGCGCGAACAGGAACCCGACATCCAGGTCCGCATCCTCTACCAACGCGACATCGAACGCCTCTTCGCCACGCACGCTGCCTGAGCACCGTGCGTGGACCGGTACGGTCGAATCCATGAGCGACCTCCGGACCTCACCACTCGACACCGTCCACCGCTCGCTGGGCGCCCGGATGGTGCCGTTCGGCGGCTGGGACCTGCCGGTGAGCTACCCGGCCGGCACGATCGCCGAACACATGGCCTGCCGAGAGGGTGCCGCCCTGTTCGACGTGAGCCACCTCGGGACGCTCGAGATGTCGGGTCCCGGCGCATTCGACATCCTGCAGAATGTGCTGGGCAACGACCTGCGCCGCATCGGCCCGGGACGGGCCCAGTACACGCACCTGCTCGACGAGGGCGACGCCTCTGTACTCGACGACATCATCGTGTGGTGGCTCGCCGACAAGCGCTTCTGGATCCTGCCAAACGCCTCGAACAACGCAGCCGTTGTCGAGGCGCTGCCGGGCAGCCTGGACCTCGGCGCAACGCGGGCACTCCTGGCACTACAGGGACCCGACTCCCGGGCCGTACTCGGTCAGGTTTCCCCCGAAGCCGCCGCCGTGGGCCGGTTCCGGGCGGCCGAAGTCGCCTGGGGGGGTACGACGCTCACCGTGGCCGGCACGGGCTACACCGGCGAGGACGGCGTCGAGATCGCCGTAGCGGACGAGGCTGCTGAGCCGCTGTGGGAGGCCCTCACCTCGCTGGGAGCCAAACCGGCGGGACTGGGGGCACGCGACACGCTTCGCCTCGAGGCAGGGCTCCCGCTCCACGGACGTGAACTGGGGGCTGGAATCACGCCGCTCGATGCAGGACTCGGCTGGGCCGTCGGCTGGGACAAGGAGGAGTTCCGTGGGCGGGCGGCCCTCGAAACGGCCCTCGAACGGGGCGTCACCCGCCGACTGAGGGGACTGTCGGTGGAGGGACGGCGTCCGCCACGAGAGGGCCAGCCGGTGTTGCGCGGCGGCGAGCAGGTGTCCGTGCTGACCAGCGGCAACATCTCACCGGTCCTCGGCCACGGGATCGGCCTGGCGTTCCTGCCGACCGCCGTGCAGGTGGGGGAGCCGCTGAGTATCGACCAGCGAGGCACCGAGGTCCCCGCCGAGGTGGTGGACCTGCCCTTCGTGGGCTGAGGTCGGAACCGCTATTCGAGAAGGTCGGGCTGCTCCCGGATGATCTGGTCGAACATCGGCTGTGCGCTGAACCAGCCGGCGAATCCATTGCCGACGAGGCTGCCGGTCTCGGAGGCGACCGCTTCCTCCATCACCACCGGCGTGCCCGCCGCCTCTGCCAGCAACTGCGCCTGACATGTGCGCTCCATGGTCACGAACAACCAGGTCGCCTCGTCGACGCTGTGCCCCACTGTGAGGAGGCCATGGTTGCGCAGGATCGCAGCAGCATGGCCGCCCAGGGCGTAGGCAATGCGCTTGCCCTCCTCCGGGTCGTTGACCACGCCCGTGTAGTCATCGAACAGGACATGGTTGTCGTAGAAGACGCAGGAGTCCTGGGTGATGGGGTCGAGCATCCGACCCAGCGCCGACCAGGCCTTGCCGTGCAGCGAATGGGAGTGGGCGGCGGCGACCACGTCCGGTCGGGCCATGTGGATACCGGAATGGATGGCGAACGCCGCCTGGTTGACGGCATGTGAGCCGTGGAGGGTCGCTCCGGTGTGGGAGATCAGCAGCAGGTCGGAGACCCGGATGTCGGAGAAGGGCTGGCCGAAGGCGTTCACCCAGAAGGCGTCGGTGTGCTCCGGGTCGCGGGCGGTGATGTGGCCGGCCACACCCTCGCTGAAGCCGAACCTGCCGAAGATCCGAAAGGCTGCCGCCAGGCGCTCCTGTCGATGACGACGCTCCTCCTCGACCGTCGCAAGCGTAGGGAGTTCGTAGTAGAGGGGAAGGGAGGCGTCGTGGGACCCGGAGGTGGAGATTTCAGACATGGTGGACTCCAGTTCTGTGCAGCCCGGAGTGTAGGTGGGGAGGCATTCGACCTAGGAGTCGAGGACGTCCGTCGCCTGCTGGCGGAGCCAGTGGTCGGCCAGCGTCAGCAGCGCCATGGCCTCGACCATCGGAACCGCCCTGGGCAGCACACAGGGGTCGTGACGCCCGCTGGCTTCGAGCGTGACGGGATTGTTGTCGGTGTCGACGGTGTCCTGCACCGAACTGATGGTGGCCGTGGGTTTGAACGCCACCCGGAAGACGAGGTCGGCGCCGTTGCTGATGCCTCCCTGTACGCCGCCGGACCGGTTGCTCCTGGTCACCGGACCGCTGCTGCCGGGAACGAAGGGATCGTTGTGTTCGAGGCCGGTCATCGTGACGGCGTCGAACCCGGCCCCGATGTCGAACCCCTTGACGGCCGGCAGGGAGAGCATGCCCTTGGCGAGGTCGGCCTCGAGGCGGTCGAAGACCGGTTCGCCGAGCCCGGCCGGCATGTTGCGGGCCACGCATGTCACGATGCCGCCCAGCGAGTCACCGTTGCGTCGGGCATCGTCGATGGCGAAGGTCATGGCGGCCGCGGCGTCCGGGTCGGGACAGCGGGTGGGGTCGGCCTCGACCTGCTCGAGCGTCACCGAACCGGAATCGACGACGGAACCGATCGAGTGGACCTGGGAGACCCAGGCCAGGACCTCGATACCGGCTGCTTCGTCGAGCAGCCTCCTGGCTATGGCGCCAGCCGCCACCCGGCCGATGGTCTCGCGGGCGCTTGCCCGGCCGCCACCCTGCCAGTTCCTGATCCCGTACTTGGCGTCATAGGTGAAGTCGGCATGGGACGGTCGGTAGACGTCCCTGAGGTGCTCGTATGCCTCCGGTCGGGCATCGGAATTGCGGACCAGGACGGCAATGGGGCTTCCGAGCGTGCGACCCTCGAAGACACCGGAGAGGATCTCGGCCTCATCGCCCTCCTGACGTTGCGTGGTCAGGCGGCTCTGACCCGGGCGGCGACGGTCCAGGTCATGTTGGAGGGCCGCGACGGAAAGCGCCAGGCGCGGCGGGCATCCGTCGACGACGACACCGATCCCGCCACCATGGGACTCACCCCAGGTGGCGACTCGGAACAGGGTTCCAAAGGTGCTGCCCATGCGGCGAGCATACGGGGCGGTGCTGTTCGCTCTTGGGACATTTCTCCGCCCCGACCTCCTCTACGGACGTCGGTCGTGAACCGACACCGATGAAGCCTCCCGATGGAAAACCTGTGCGGCCCTTTCCTCCTCGACGGGCTCGTCTTGAAAGGAGACCACGCTCCGTTGGCTCTCGAAAGGCCCGGTCAGTCGAAGAAGTCGCCACTGATGCGCTTGGCGTTGGGGTCCTGGCGGGTGCGGATGCGCTCGTGGCGCTCGGCGATCTGGATCAGGTGGTCCTCGTCGGTGAAGATCCAGAACGTGTCGGAGGTGACGGCGTTGTGGACCATGTCGGCGACCGCAGCGGGCTGCAGGGCGTTGGCGGCCATCCATTCGAGGAGCGCCTCCCGGCCCAGTCGCTCTTCATCGTTGAGCGGATCGCCGGGTGCGTCCTGGAGGGACTCTGGACGGTTGCGATCCGCAGAGAAGATGTTGGTGGCAACGAACCCCGGACAGAGGCACGACACGCCCACCTGTGAGCCCACCTCGCGGAGTTCGGCGTGGAGGGTCTCGGCGATCGTGACCGTGGCGTGCTTCGAGGCGTTGTAAGGGCCGAGGCCGGCGAAAGAGGTGTGGCCGGCGATCGAGGCCGTCATCACAACGTGTCCCTCGTCCTGTTCGATGAGGCCCGGCAGGAAGACGTCGAGGCCGTGCACGATCCCGAAGAGGTTCACGCCCAGTACCCACTGCCAGGACTTCAGGGACTGCTCGGCGATGAGGCCTCCCGACGCCACGCCGGCATTCAGACAGACCACGTGGGCGGTTCCGAAGGCCTCCTCCACCGCGGTCCCGAAGTCCCGGACCGAGCCGTGGTCGGACACGTCACAGCGCATGCCGAGCACCTCCGCGCCTGCCGCCTCGAGTTCGGCAACCGCCCGGTCGAGCACCGGTTCCTCGATGTCGGCGATGGCGATGCGCATTCCCTCGGCGGCGAAGCGGTCGGCGAACGCCCGCCCCATTCCCGATGCACCACCGGTGATGACGGCGACCTTTCCCTTCAGATCCTGCATGGTGTGATTCTCGTCCCTCTCTCAGAGTTCCAGCAATGCCTGCTCGAGCAACTCTGGCATGGCCGGATGGATGTAGAGCTGGCCGCGCGCCATCTGGTCGACCGTGAGGCCGTGGGCCATGCCCTGGATCAACTGCTGGACCAGCGTGGCTGCCTGGGGCCCGATCAGGTGGGCTCCGATCAGGAGCCGGGTGTCGGGATCTGCCAGCAGCTTCACGAAGCCGGTCGTGTCCTCCATAGCCCAGCCGTAGGCGGTGTCCGAATAGTCGCGGACCGAGCGCAGGAATGGACGGCCCTCGGCGAGCAGCTCCGCCTCCGTGGAGCCGACAGAGCCGATCTGGGGATGACAGAAGACGGCAGCCGGGGTCAGGGAGCGGTCGATCGGTCGCAGGTCACCCGGGGCGGTCAGGTTGTGGGCCACCACGCGGGCCTCTGCATTTGCGGTGTGCTTGAGCTGGGCAGGGTTGGTGATGTCGCCCAGGGCCCAGACGCCATCGGCGGAGGTGCGCAGGAATTCGTCGGTTGTGACGTACCCGCCACGGCCGACCTCGACCCCACCGGCGTCCACATGGAGGCGGTCGCTGTTCGGACGGCGGCCTGTGGCCACGAGCAACGTGTCGGCCTCGAGTTGCGAGCCGTCGGACAGGTCGAGCCGGAACCTCCCGTCGTGCTGGGCCCGCTCCACCTCGGTCCCGAGGCGCAGGTCCAGGCGGTCGGCGTAGATGTCGGTTATGCGGCGCCTGATGTCCTCGTCGGCCCGCCGCAGCAGCAGGTCGCCCCGGTGCAGGATCGTGACCCGACTACCGAGGCCGTGGAAGACGTGCGCCATCTCCAGGGCGATAAAGCCTCCACCCAGCACCACCAGGTGTTCGGGAAGCGTGTCGACGCGCATGATGGTGTCGGAGGTGTGGAAGGGCGTGTCGACCAGGCCGTGGAGTTCCGGGACGACGGACCGGGCCCCTGCGGCCAGCACGACCTGGTCCGCTGTCACCGACTGCCCACCTATGTCAAAGGTGCGATTCCCGGTGAAGTGGGCCTCGGATTCGTAGACCGTGACGTTGTCGAGGCTGTGCCGGTACGCCAGGCCCGCATCGGCGATCGGGTCGATGCGGCCGAAGATGCGGTCCCGGA
Source organism: Candidatus Neomicrothrix sp. UBA2131 (assembly GCA_002329075.1). Classification (GTDB taxonomy): domain Bacteria; phylum Actinomycetota; class Acidimicrobiia; order Acidimicrobiales; family MedAcidi-G1; genus S20-B6. The sequence continues at coordinate 16,413 of DCXR01000060.1, read as the reverse complement.
TGGACGGCCAGTCGACGCCGTCGAAGGTGGTGTGCACACCGAGAGCCGGCGCAAGGCGGGCGGACATCGCCAGGTCGGCGGCATGGACCAGCATCTTGGAGGGAATGCATCCACGGTTCATGCAGGTGCCGCCGAACAACCAGGGCTCGGCGATGGCGATATCCCAGCCGTCGTGCTCCGGGCCGATGACCGAGTTGCCGGAACCGGCGCCGATGATGAGGAGATCGTGGTGGGCCATGCCTGGATCAGGCCTGCGCCAGGAGGCTCCCGAGGGCACGCAGCGACTGGGTACCTGCGCCCAGCGATGTGGTCAGGTGCTTGTTCCAGAGCGTGTAGCGGTGCAACGGGTAGTCCTTGGCAACGCCCATGCCACCGTGGCAGTGCTGGGTGGCGTGGGCCACCTCGGTGGCCCGCTCGGACGCCCACCACTTGGCTATCAGGAGGTCCTCCCGGGCATCGAGGCCCTGCGCCAGACGCCAGGCGGCGGACAGCGTGGCGAGCCGGATGCCCCCCACGTTCACGAACTGGTCGGCCAGGCGCTGGGTCACGGCCTGGAACGTGGCGAGGGGCCGTCCGAACTGTTCCCGCTCGCTGGTGTACTCCGCCGTCAGCCGGAGCGCCCGTTCGGTCACCCCCAACTGTGTGGCGCAGATGGCCATCAGCAGGTGGTCGACCAGCCAGTCGACCGGAACGGAGCCGTTTTCGGCGAGAGGCTCGACGGGCGTGCCGTCGAAACCGAGCCGCCAGACCGGTTCGAGGCGGGTGGAGCGACCCACGGTCCGCGTGATGCCATCACCAGAGAGGTCGACGAGGAACAGCCCGGGGCCATCGCCGCCGATCGCCGTGACCACGGCATGCCCCGCCAGGTCGGCACCCTCGACCACGATCTTCTCGCCACTGAGTGCGCCATCGACGACATGGGCGCCCGGTTGTCGTATCCGATCCTCGAGGTACTCCTGCACGGCCACGGTGAGGATGTGACTGCCGTCGGCACAACCCGGGAGCAGGCGGACGCGCTGCTCCTCGCTCCCGAATCGGTCCACGGCGAGGGAGGCGACGCAGTGGGGCAGGAGCGGCAGCGGTGCCACGTGGCTTCCCTGTGCCCGCAGCAGGATCGCCAGAGCCACGGCGTCGAGGCCACCGCCACCGACCCCTTCGTCGAGGGCGATTCCCAGTAAGCCGGCCGCAGCCAACGACCCCCACAGGTCGGCGTCGAACCAGGCGCCGTCTGCATCCACTGCGTCCTCGATGTCGAGGAGGCGGTCTGTGTCGAGGCGGTCGTCCAGTATCTGGTCGGCAAGGTCGGCAACGGCCTGCTGGGCCTCGTCGAAGGTGAAGTCCACGATGCGTTCCCCTCGGTCCCTCAGGCCCTGCGGCGCTTCTCGCGGGGCAGGCCGAGGCCGGCCGCACCGATGATGTCGCGCTGAATCTCGTTGGTGCCGCCCCCGAACGTCAGGATCCAGACCGAACGGTAGGCGGACTCGATACCGGCCGAGAGTTCGGCTCCGGGTGAGCCCTCCCTGAGGTGCCCGGTCGCCCCGATGACCTCGGTGAGGAGCGTGTAGATGCGGTGCATGCTCTCGGACCCGTGCACCTTGACCGATGACGAGTCGGCGGGGTTCATGCGGCCGTGTGTGTTCTCGTCGGCCACGTACCAGTTGAGGAGGTCGAGGTGGCGGGCGAGGGCCCGACCCTCGGCCAACTTGACCTGTACCCACTCCTGGTCGATTACCCGGCGACCATCAGGGAGTTGCGCCGACCGGGCCCACGCAAGGGCGTCATCGACAAGCGTGGTCAGGCGTGCGGCCGGGAACAGCGAGACGCGTTCGTGGTTGAGTTGGTTCGTGATGAGCCCCCAACCGCCGTTCACCTCACCGACACGCATCGAGTCGGGAACGCGCACGTCGTCGTAGAAGGTCGCCGTCGTGTGTGTCTGTCCGAAGGTCACGAATGGCTGGATCGAGAACCCCGGGTCGGAGGTGTCGACCAGGAACATGGTGATGCCCTTGTGGGAGGGTGCGTCAGGGTCGGTGCGGGCAGCCAACCAGACGTAGTCGGCGTTGAATGCGAGGCTGGTGAACAGTTTCTGGCCGTTCACCACCCACTCGTCGCCGTCCGGGACGGCCCGGGTGCGCAGCGACGCAAGGTCGGTGCCTGCGTCCGGTTCGGAGTATCCGATCGAGAAGTGGACCTCACCGGCGAGCACCCGGGTGAGGAAGCGGTCCTTCTGCTCCTCGGTGCCGAAGCGACGGATGGTGGGTCCGACGGTGTTGGTCGTGAGGAACGGGATCGGACAGCCGGCGGCCTGTGACTCGTTGAAGAAGATGTACTGCTCGACCGGCGTGAAGCCCTTGCCGCCGTACTCGACCGGCCAGCCCACGCCCAGCCACCCGTCGCTTCCGATCCGGCGGATGAGGTCCTTGTACTCGAGGTTCTCGGCGAACTCAGCCGACGCGATCTTCTCCCGGACCTCGTCGGTCATGAGGTTCGTGAAGTACTCCCGCAACTCGGCCCGGAGGGCCTTCTGCTCGTCGGTCAGGTCGATGAACACGGAGACGGAATCCTCAACTGCGGGGGATTGCTTCCCAGGCTGCACCCTTGTACGGGTCGGGCTCCTTGGGTAGGCCCAGGACACGTTCGCCGATGATGTTTCGCTGCACCTCGTCGGTTCCCCCGGCGATGCTGATGCCGGCGGTCGACAGGCAGGCCACGGCCCACCGGTCCCCACCGGCGTCATCGGCGTCCCAGGCCTGTGCGGCGCTGCCGGCAATGGCCAGGGAGACATCGCGCACCCGGCGGGCCAGGAGCGCTCCATTCAACTTGGCAAGGGATCCCTCGGGGCCCGGAACCCGTCCGCCCTCGACCGCCGCCCGGATGCGTTGGCCTATGTAACCCTTGATCTGCTCCCGGATCCACAGATCGGCCAGGCCCTGGCGCAGGACCGGGTCATGGCGGTACCCGAGTGCCTGCGCTGTCTGGATGAGCCCGGGTGACCGGTCGGCGTCGAGACCGCTCCCGCTCCCGGCTCCGATCGAGACCCGCTCGAACATCAACATGGACACGGCCAGGTTCCACCCCTGGCCGAGGTCGCCCAACTGCCAGTCCACGGGCACCCTCGCCTCGGTGAAGAAGATCTCGTTGAAGCCGCTGCCGCCGGAGATCTGACGGAGCGGGCGCACCTCGACGCCCGGCTGCCGCATGTCGACGATGAACATGGTCAGGCCCTGGTGCTTGGGGAGTGAAGTGTCGGTACGGGCCACGAGGATGCCGTAGTCGCAGTACTGGGCGCCCGAGGTCCAGACCTTCTGACCCTCGATGATCCACTCGTCGCCGTCGCGCACGGCCCGGGTGGACAGGCTGGCCACGTCGGATCCGGCACCCGGCTCGGAGAACATCTGGCACCAGATGCTGGCGCCGCTGATGTTGTCGGGCATGAACTGGGCCTTCTGGTCCTCCGTGCCGAACTGGTTCAGCACCGGCAGGCACATTCCGTGGGAGATGGACAGGGGCGTGGTGGGGAGGTACCAACCCTGGACCTCCTGGTTGAACAGTTCCTGATGCCGGCTCGTGAGGCCCGCACCGCCGAACTCGGATGGAAATGTGAGCCCAGCCAGGCCGGCATCGGCCATCGATCCCTGGAAGGCCTTCGCTGCGGCGATGCCTTCCGGATCGTCGTCACCGATGCTCCCGGATCGATCGCCGGCTCGGGAGCAGTTGGCCTCCAGGAAGGTGCGAACCTGCTCCCGGAAGGCGTCCTCCGCAACTGCGTCCAGTTCGGATCCGTCGTTCTGTCCAGACATGTCGCCGACCGTACCGGCAGGCGGGTGTCCGGCTTGCCTCCGGCTAGGCGTATTCGTCGATATCGGGGCAGGAGCAGACAAGGTTCTTGTCGCCGTGTGCGTTGTCGACGCGGCCCACGGGCGGCCAGTACTTGTCGGAACGCAGTTCGGGCAGCGGATAGGCGGCGGTCTCCCGGTCGTAGGGGTGCGTCCATTCGCCGGCCAGGTCCTCGGCCGTGTGCGGAGCGTTCACGAGCGGGTTGTCGTCGGGCGTCCACTCACCGGTGGCGATCCTCTCGGCCTCTGCGGCGATGGCGATCATGGCATCGCAGAACCGGTCCAGTTCCGCGAGACCCTCCGATTCGGTCGGTTCGACCATGAGGGTTCCAGCCACCGGGAAGGAAACCGTCGGCGCGTGGAAGCCGTAGTCGATCAACCTCTTACAGATGTCGTCGGCGGTCACATAGGCGGATTTCAGCACCCGCACGTCGATGATGCACTCGTGCGCCACATGGCCCGTGTCGCCCGTATAGAGGATCGGGAAGTGCCTGCCGAGCCGGACGGCGATGTAGTTGGCCGACACGATGGCCGCCTCGGTGGCCCGGGTGAGGCCCTCAGCCCCCATCAGGGTGACGTAGGCCCACGAGATGGGCAGGATGCCGGCCGACCCGAATGGGGCGGCCGAGACCGCACCGACTCCGGACAGGGGGCCGGCTTCAGGGGACATCGGGTGGTTCGGGAGGTAGGGGGCGAGGTGCTCGCGCACCGCCACCGGCCCCACACCTGGTCCACCACCGCCGTGTGGGATGCAGAAGGTCTTGTGCAGGTTGAGGTGCGAGACGTCGGCGCCGAACCGACCCGGGCGGGCGAGACCGACCATGGCGTTGAGGTTGGCGCCGTCGAGGTAGACCTGCCCGCCGAACTGGTGGACCAGGTCGCAGATCTCGACGATCCGGGGTTCGAAGACGCCATGGGTCGACGGGTAGGTGACCATCAGCGCCGCCAGGGTGTCCTGGTGGTCGGTGACCTTCTGCTCGAGGTCGTCGAGGTCGACGTTGCCGGCCGGGTCGCACTGCACCACCGCCACCTCCATCCCGGCCATGACGGCGCTGGCGGCGTTGGTCCCGTGTGCCGAGGACGGGATCAGGCAGATGACGCGGCCGCTGTCGCCACGGGTGTCATGCCAGGCGCGGATGGCGAGGAGTCCGGCCAACTCGCCCTGCGATCCGGCATTGGGCTGGAGGGACACTGCGTCATAGCCGGTGACCTCGCAGAGCATCCGCTCGAGGTCGTCGATGAGCTCGTGGTAGCCGGCCACCTGTTCGACCGGGGCGTACGGGTGGATGCGGGCGAACTCGGGCCAGGTGATCGCCTGCATCTCGGTGGTGGCGTTGAGCTTCATGGTGCACGAGCCGAGCGGAATCATCGTGCGGTCCATGGCGAGGTCACGGTCGGCGAGGCGCCGTAGCCAGCGCAGCATCTCGGTTTCGCTGCGGTGCGAAGTGAAGAACGCCGATGTGCAGTAGGCCGATGTGCGTCGCAGGGTGTCGGGGATGGCGGTGGAGGCTCCGTCCAACTCCTCCAGCGAGGCCTCCGTTGCGCCGAACGCCCGCCAGATCGACTCCACGACCACCGGGGTGGTCGTCTCGTCGAGGCTGAAGGCGACCGTGTCGGCGTCGAGCCTCCGCAGGTTGCAACCGTGCTCGAGGACAGCGGCGACGAACTCATCTGCCCTGCCGGGAACCCGGACAGCCACCGTGTCGACGAACCCGTCGAAGAGGACGTCGAGTCCGTGCCGGCGCAGGCCTTCGGCGGCGATGGCAGCCAGGCGGTGGACGCGCTCGGCGATAACGCGCAGGCCGTCGGGACCGTGGTAGGCGGCGTAGAGGGCCGACATGACCGCCAGGAGAACCTGGGCGGTACAGATGTTGGACGTGGCCTTCTCGCGTCGGATGTGCTGCTCGCGGGTCTGGAGGGCCAGGCGGTGGGCCGTCCGTCCGGCGCTGTCCAGAGACGTGCCGACCAGTCGGCCGGGCAGCTTCCGTCGGTGGGCATCCGCAACGGCCATGTAGCCGGCGTGTGGACCGCCGAATCCCATCGGGATGCCGAACCGTTGGGCGGAGCCGACGACCACATCGACCCCGGACTCTCCCGGGGATTCGACCAGGCACAAGGCGAGGAGGTCGGCGGCGACGGCAACACCGGCGCCGGCCTCCCTGAGGCGCCCGACGGCGGGTCCCAGGGGACGCAGGCGTCCGCTGCTGCCCGGGTACTGCAGGAGTGCGCCGAAGCATCCGGCGGGAATGGCGGCCTCCCAGGGGTCGGCGACCTCGACGTGGATGTCCAGCGGACGGGCCCTGGTCTCGATGACAGCGAGGACCTGCGGGTGGCAGTCGGCGTCGACGAGGAACACGTCACCCGTGCCGCGGGCCACGCGGTGCAGCAGGGTCATGGCCTCGGCGGCGGCGGTCGCCTCGTCAAGGAGGGAGGCATTGGCGATGTCCATGCCCGTCAGGTCGGCGATCATGGTCTGGAAGCCGAGCAGCACCTCGAGGCGGCCCTGCGAGATCTCGGGCTGGTACGGCGTGTAGGCGGTGTACCAGCCCGGATCCTCGAGGATGTTGCGGACGATGACCGCCGGCGTGTGCGTGTCGTACCAGCCGGCGCCGATCAGGCTGGTCACGACCTCGTTGCGGTCGGCCAGCGCCCTCAGGAGCGCTATCACCTCGGCCTCCGGTACCGGGGGTGGCAGGGCCAGCGGTGCCGACTCACGGATGCTCTCGGGGATCGTGTGCTCCAGCAGTTGCTCGACGGAGTCGACACCGATGACGTCGAGCATCCGTGCCAGGTCGGCCTCGTCGGGCCCGATGTGGCGGGGAAGGAACCCGCCACGGTCGAGAAGGTCCTGCAGGGGGAGGGTGCGGAGGTTCTCGGCACGTTTCGGCATCTCTGGCCTCCGGGGTCGGGTGCGCTCACTGAGCGCCCCCCTCTGTCCGAAACCTGAGAGATACACCGTTCGAGCGGATCCCGGGGACCCGGCCGAACGGCTTGCCCCTTCGGTGGACCGGTATGCCGGTCGCTCTCCAGAGTCGCCTGTCCCGGTGGTCCTTCTGCCTGAGAGTTTCCGGGGGCGGTTGCTCCTTCGGCGCCCCGATCGAGTCGGGGTCTCTCCCACAGGGATGTTGTCAGCACCGGGCAATCTAGCAGACGGCGGTGATGGCGTAGAGGAAGGGGGTTGGTCGGAAAGCGTGAAATGGGTCACCCTGCTGGGCAGTCGAGGCTCGGGACGGCGAGTCCCGCCAGGCAGCGGCGCCCCGCGTCGAACGGCGGCTTCGGCCGTGGAGGAGTGCACCTCGTACAATCAACCGAGCCTCGATGACGTGGAGAACAGGCAGCACATGGCCGATTCAGTAGCAAGCAAGCCACGTCTGCCAGCGGTCGAGGGCCTGTTCACCCTCGACGACCCGCCCCACCTCATCGGCGGGCGCCTGACCGGAACCGGGGGCTACTGCTTCCCGAAGGACCTCGGGGGCTCCGACCCCGCTGCACCGGGCGGCGACGTCGAAGAGGTGCTCCTGTCCCGCACGGGCCGCATCTGGTCGTTCACGGACAGCGCCTACCCGCCGCCCCCGCCCTTCATGGTCACCGAGCCCTACAAGCCGGTAACCATCGCGGCCGTCGAACTCGAAGAGGAGCGCATGGTGGTCCTCGGACAGGTCCACCCTGACTGGAGCGTCGCAGACCTGGCCGTCGGCATGGACGTCGAACTGGTCCTCGGCGTGCTGTACGAGGACGACGACAACGAGTACCTGACCTGGCAGTGGCGACCCGTCGTCGGCGCCGTGCCCGGAGAGGGGGCCGCCTGATGGAAGAGATCGCTGTGCTGGGGGTCGGCATGCACCCGTGGGGAAAGTGGGGACGAAACTTCGTCGACTACGGCGTGCACGCCGCACGAGCGGCAATCGCCGATGCCGGAGTCGACTGGCGAGACGTGGGATTCGTCTCGGGTGCGGTCACGGTGCGGTGCGGCTACCCCGGCTACGTGGCCGGGAGCAGCTTCGCCCGGGCCCTCGGCTTCACCGGTGCCCAGGTGGCCAGTTCCTACGCCGCCTGCGCATCCGGGGCGACCGCACTGTCGGTGGCCCGCGGGCAGATCCTCTCGGGTGCCAGCGAGGTGGCGCTCGTCGTCGGCGCCGACACGACCCCGAAGGGCTTCCTCGCACCGAACGAGGGCCGTCGCCCCGACGACACCGACTGGCTGCGCTTCCACCTCGTAGGGGCCACCAACCCCGTCTACTTCGCCCTGCACGCCCGTCGGCGCATGGCCCTCCACGGCGCCACACCCGACGACTTCGCCGCCGTCAAGGCCAAGAACAGCCGCCACGGACTACACAACCCGAACGCCCGCTTCGCCAAGGAGTTCAGCGTCGCGGACGTGGCCAACTCGCCGGTCGTGTCCGATCCGCTGCGCCTCCTCGAGATCTGTGCCACAAGCGACGGCGGAGCTGCCCTGGTGGTCGCCTCGATGGACTACGCACGGCGCCTCGGCGTGACCGACCCGGTGAGGGTCGCAGGCATCTCGCTGGTTACACCCACCTACCCTGACACGGTCATCGACCTGCCCTACCTGGCGACCGACTCGGCCGCCACCGTCGAACCCCCTGACCTGGGCTTCAAGGAGTCGATCGGCGCCGGGGTCTACGAGGAGGCGGGTGTCGGCCCCGACGATGTCGACCTGGCCGAGGTATACGACCTGTCCTCGGCCTTGGAGCTGGACTGGTACGAACACCTGGGGCTCTGCGAGGTCGGCGAGGCCGAGTCGCTCCTGCGCACGGGAGCGACCAGCATCGGTGGTCGTATCCCCGTCAACGCCAGCGGGGGGCTGGGCGCCTTCGGTGAGGCCGTGCCGGCCCAGGCGGTAGCGCAGGTATGTGAGCTCGCCTGGCAACTGTCCGGGCGGGCCGGAAACCGCCAGGTCGAGGGGGCGCGGATCGGGGTCACCGCCAACCAGGGCCTGTTCGGGCACGGCTCGTCGGTCCTGCTTCGCCGCTAGGGTCGGACCGTGCCACTTTCCGAGACCATCGCCGGTGGCGTCGCCACCGTGGAGATGTCGAAACCGCCTGTCAACGCACTCGACATCGCCGACGGATATGCCCTCGCCGACATGCTCGACGGCTACCGCCGCAACCCCGACGTGCGGGTGGTGCTCCTTTGCGCCGAGGGTCGGGGATTCTGTGCCGGGGTCGACATCAAGGAGATGCAGTCCCTGCCGGACAACGAAGGGATCCTCGAGGCCAACCGTTCGTGCTTCGAGGCGTTCCGGGCCGTCTACGAATGTGCCGTACCGGTGGTCGCAGCTGTCAACGGCCACTGCCTCGGGTCGGGCATCGGCCTGGTCGGCAATGCGGACGTGGTGATCGCCGACGAGGATGCGGAGTTCGGGCTGCCCGAGGTCGACAACGGGGCGCTCGGAGCCGCCACCCACCTGATGCGCCTGGTTCCCGCCCAGCGTGCCCGTTGGATGCTCTACAGCTGCGAGACCGCAATGGCGGCCGAGCTCCTGGCCTACGGATCGGTACTCGACGTGGTACCAGCCGCCGAACTCCGGACACGCGCCACGGAGGCTGCCATCCTCATCGCCACCAAGGACGCCGCCACGATCCGTGCGGCGAAGGCCAGCCTCAACGGCATCGACCCCATCGACGTGCGGCGCAGCTACCGCTACGAGCAGGGGTTCACCTACGAGTTGAACCTGCGGGGGATCGGCGACACTGCACGCGATGCCTTCCTGCAGGGTGATCGGGGTGGAGAGGCCCCGTCGGCGTGACCCCCGACGACATCACGCTCCTCGTGATGGCCGGTGGGCTGGGCTCCAGGTTCGGCGGCGACAAGCAACTCATCGACGTCGGCCCCAACGGCGAGGCCTTTCTCGACTTCGCCATCAGGGACGCCCTGGCAGCGGGGATCGGACACGTAGTAGTCGTGGCCCGAACCGACCTCGACGCCGTTCTCCGAGAGCACCTGGAGTACCAGCACGGGCCGGACCTGCCGCTCACGATCGTCCACCAGGACACCTGCGGACCGGCGCGGCACAAGCCCTGGGGCACGGGGCATGCGGTGCTGAGCGCAGCCGGGGTCTGTTCGGGGCCTGTAGTGGTCCTCAACGCCGACGACCACTACGGCTCGTCCAGCGTCCGGCGCACGGTAGATGCGCTGCTGGCCACGGATGGTAGACACGCTGTCATCATCGCATTCGAACTGGGGCACACCCTCCCGAACACCGGGTCCGTATCAAGGGGTATCTGCCGGGTCGTGGACGGGAACCTGGTCAACCTGGTCGAGACACACGGCATCAGGCGGCAGGATGGTCGAATAATCGCCGACGACCCATCGGGGCAACTATCCGACGACACCCGGGTGTCGATGAACCTCTGGGGGCTTCCAGCCGCGGCGATTGCACGGTTGGCGGGACAGTGGGCCGCCTTCCATGCCGTCCACAGCGACGATCCCTCCGCCGAGTTCCTGCTTCCCGAGGCCCTCGACCAGCAACGGGCCGAGGGGCTGCTCGACATCGACATCGTGGGGACGGACGAGACCTGGATCGGGGTCACGAGCCGCGAGGACCTCGAGGACGCCCGCTCCGCGCTGGCCGGGACCTGAGCGCCACCATGCCCGACTGCCTCGTCGACAAGGACGGCCATGTCCTGACGGTAACCCTGAACCGACCGCAGCGCCGCAATGCCATGACGCTCGCCATGTTCGCCCGCCTGGCCGATGCGTGGGACATGGTCGACAAGGACCTGGAGATCCGTGCGATCGTCCTCACCGGCTCCGGCGGGCACTTCTCCGCGGGCATGGACCTGCGGGCCATGGCCGGCGACGCCGAGGCAACGGACGACTACGACGTGAAGGGACGCATGGAGCGCGAGGGTTCGGGCTTCATATACGACGGGCTCCTCAAGACCAGGCACCCCCGGGTGCCCGTGGTCGCAGCCGTCGAGGGCAACGCCATAGCCGGCGGTACGGAGATCCTCCAGGGCGCCGACATCAGGGTCGCCGGTGCGGGCGCCATGTTCGGGGTCTCGGAGGTTCGTTGGTCGCTGTACCCGATGGCCGGCTCGGCGGTCCGCCTACCCCGCCAGATCCCCTTCACAGCAGCAGCCGACATCCTCCTGACAGGACGTCACATCGACGCCCCCGAAGCGAAACGACTCGGCCTCGTCGGCCATGTGGTGCCCGACGGCGAGGCCCTCGCCACCGCCCTGGAGATTGCCGACACCATCGCCGCCAACGGCCCCCTGGCGGTCGAGGCCGTCCTCCGGACCCTCCGGGAGACCTCGGGCATGACCGAGGAGGAGGCGTTCGCCCACGAGCAGGCCTATGGGCAGGCGGTGTTCGGCTCGGAGGATGCCAAGGAGGGCCCGCGGGCATTCACGGAGAAACGCATGCCCGGTTACGAACGCCGCTGACCGGGGAGGAACCTGGTCTCATCAGGGGAGGCGGTCGGTCCCCGACTCGAAGCCCGGGAGTTGCGTCTGCAGGGAAAAGCCCTGGTCCGCCGCATCGACCAGGACCAGGTGCTCGCATTCGGACCAGTCCCTTGCCCGGAGCCCCCCGATGTCACGGTTGTAGGGCGCTTCGAAGACGACCACGCGGTTGCCGGTGGCTCGCAGGGCCTCGATGTTGTGGGGTCCGTCGTCGATGTAGAGGTCGGCCTCGACCTCTGGCTTGGTCCCCAGGAAGCAGATGTCGCGGTACGGGATTCGATGCTGGTCCAACCACTCGACCGTGTCGGCGATGGCGACGGCGTGGCTCCAGTTCACGTAGAGCCGGTGCGTGATGATGCGGATCCACACTCCGGCGTCCGAAAGGCGCCAGAGGGCCTCGGCTGCACCTTCGATGACCGGCATGGTTCGGAGGATCCGGTGCTCGGCAACGGCGAGGAGGTGGAGCCGTTCGAAGTCCTCCGGCGTGAGGTTCCATTCGTTGAAGTCCCAGGACCGCTCGAGGGACAGCTGGTCCTCGTCGATTCCCAGTTCCTCGGCGACCACCGCACGGAAGACGATCGTGTAGTCGCCGCAGACGCCGTCGAGATCGACGCCGAGAACGTATGGATGTTCCATCTCGGGCACGGTAGTTGCCCCCCGGGGCCAATCAGTCGGCGGTCAGTCCGGCGTCGACCGACCAGATCGCCCCGTGGACCTGGCGGGCCTCGTCGGATGCCAGGAAGGCGAAGGCGGCTGCGATGTCCTCGGGCTCCGACATGTCGCGAAAGCCCATGTAGCCGGCCATGAGGGCGAAGTCGACATCTTCGGGCATCTGGTAGTTGTCCACCAGGGGCGTTCGGACGGCACCCGGGGCGATGGCGTTGACCCGCAGCCCGGTCTTGGCGTACTCCATGGCGAGGGCACGGGTCATGTTGACGACCGCACCCTTGGTTGCGCAGTAGGGGACGGTGTAGGCCTGGCCCATGAGTCCGGCGTTGGAGGCGATGTTGATGAGGACGCCGTCGACCTCGAGGAGGTGGGGAATGGCGGCCTGGGCGCACCAGAAGACGCCCGACAGGTTGACGGCGACCATCCGGTCCCAGTCCGCCTCGGTGACGTCGGGAACGTGCTGGCTTCTGGCGATGCCGGCGATGTTGCCGAAGACGTCGAGGCGCCCGTGGTCGGTGACCACCTGTTCAACGGCAGCGTGGCAGGCCGTCCTGTCGGCCACGTCACAGACGATCGCGTCCATGGATCCGGCGGCTTCGCCGGTACCGGCGAGTCCGGTCTCGTCGATGTCCAGGCCGATGACCGTGGCACCCTCGGCGGCCAGGCGGATCGCCGTCGCCCGGCCGATGCCCGAGGCGGCGCCCGTCAGGACAGCCACCTTGCCACCGAATCTCGTCATCTGGTGCCTCCCGTCTCTTCAGGGTGTCCGCCGAACCTAGCAATCGCGCTCGGGTCACCAGCAGCCCGCTCAAAAAGGGCGAAACGCCCCGCCGCCCGGAGGCGACGGGGCGTTTCGTACGACGTTTCGTACGGCGTGGTCAGCCGCGTGAGATTCCCTTGCCCAGGGCGCTGATCGCAGCGTCCTTGACCGGGATGAAGGCCACGATCACCACAGCCACCCCGAGGTCCGTACCGAAGTCACCCATGCCCAGGAGTTCGAGACCGGAGCCGTAGCCGTGGCCGCCCAGGCTTGAGATGGTGACAAACAGATACGCATAGATCAGGGTCAAGTTCGCACCCACAATCGGGAGTCCACGCAACATTGCGTTGACCCCGACGGTGTCGAGAACGGAATCCAGGACGGCTACTACCGCCTGGAAGACCATTGCCGTCACCATAAGGGTGAGGATGGTTGACATCATTGGTTAATCCCCTTTGTTTGGCAGCTGCAGTCCGAACATGAATGTCCGAACTGCAGATCTGTCTTGCCAAAGGTTGGTCGTCCCCGAAAGTGGGAAGGGGGACCAATCGCCATCCGGTGGTTACGCGACCACGGTGTGCGGTCGGACGAAAACCGCCCATCCGGCTACGCTCGCCCCCTGATGGACGGTCCCCGCCGGCAGGCCACCCGGATCCTCGCGGTCAGCCTCCTGGTGCTCCTGGGCGGCAGCCTCCTTGCCCCGGATTCTGTCCAGACCTGGGCGGATACCCAGCCGGAGGGGTGGCGTCGCAGCCTGGCCACTGCCTGGGCCGACCCCGTGGGACGCCTCAGCCACTCCCTGGGGCTCGATCGTCCCCTTGAGGCCACCGCTGGTGTCTTCGAATCAACACCGACGATCACGACCCTGCCACCGGCAACCCGAACCCCGAGAACGACGCCCTCGGCAACGGACACCTCCACGGCGGCGGGCGCATCCACCACCAGCGAGGCGACGACCACCTCCGTTGCGACGACGACATCGGCGGCGGGCGCATCCACCACCAGCGAGGCGACGACGACATCGGCGGGAGGCGCATCCACCACCAGCGAGGCGACGGCCACCTCCGTTGCGACGCTTCCTCCCACCACGGTCCCGCCTCCACCGAGCACCGTGGCGCCACAGGTCGCATCCAGGGAAGATCCACTGCGGATACTCGCCGTGGGCGACTCGCTGATGCTCGACCTGCAATACGGGCTGGAACGCGTCCTCGGTACCCGATCCGATGTGACGCTCACCGGCAGGGGAGCCCTCGGCTTCGGCTTCACCGTTCCCCACTGGGACTGGGATGAGGACGTTCTCACCGACTACGACTTCTCCGTGGCACAGGCCCGACCCGACGTGGTCGTCATGATGATCGGTGCCAACGAGTTCGAGGGCTACGTCGTCGAGGGAGAGGCCCTCCCGGCAGGGAGCGACCGCTGGCGGGAGGTCCTGGCAGAGCGGGCCGACGAGGCCGTCGCCCACTGGCTGGCCGGTGGAGGCCACGTCTACTGGTGGACGACGCCGCTGATGCGGGACTCTCGGTTTGCAGCGGTCGACGAACTGAACGAGATCTGGGTCGACACGATGGTTGCCTGGGCTCCTGCCGGCTCGGTGCTCGACTCCATGCAGGTCCTCGGTGACGAGGACGGTCGGTACCGGGACGAGATCGTCAACGAGGACGGGAGCATCATTCCCCTTCGCAAGGAGCACGGGGTCCACTTCCTCGAGATCGGCGCGGACCTGTTGGCTCGTCAACTCGAGGAGCAGTTGGTGCTCGATGGGTGGTTGGTGGCGCGGTGATCCGGCCTTCGGGGACGTGCTTCTGGCGGAGGCCCTAGTCCTGCCTGTCGTCCAGTTCGTGGCGGAGCAGGGTCAGTTCCTCGGCCAGGGTCCGGACCCTCGTCTCGAGGCGGGAGAGCTCGTAGGAGAAGTGCATCGCCAACAACAGCAGGAACCCGAACCCAAGGAGCAGGAACAGGGCCGGCTGGTAGGCGACGCCGACCTTGCCGGCGATCCAATCGAGGACCCCGGGCACCGCTGCGGAGACGGCCAACAGGACTCCGACCGTGAGCCAGAGGACCGAGTACTTGGCCTTCAGGGCCTGCAGGCGGACCAGGCGGACGATCAGGGCCAGCGCCAGAAGGGCGAGGACGGCGAAGACGAGGTGGGCGGTGTCGCTCATGCGGTGGCCCCCAGTCGGGTGCGTCGCCCGAGGCCCGCTACCAGGACGATCAGCACCCGGACGTAGTGGTAGGCGAGGCGCAGGTTCCGGGTTGAAGGCCGACCACCCTGACGCTCGCGCATCCGTACAGGCACCTCGACGACCGTGAAGCCATGGCGAACGGCCAGCAGGAGCGCTTCCACGGAATCCATGTACTCGACCGGGTAGTCGGTGGCGAACAACTCGAGCACAGGCCTCCGAAGGGCACGAAAGCCCGACGAGGTGTCGGTGAAGCGGCGACCGGTTGCCCGTCGAACCAACCACCGGAGCAGGCCCATGGCGAGGCCGCGACCACGCCCCACGCGGTACCCGCCGTCACCCGGGTCTCCGACGGCGAAGCGCGTGCCCACCACCATGTCGGCATTCTCGAGGCCGGCGAGGAGGATCGGGATCTGGGACGGGTCGTGCTGGCCGTCGGCATCGAACTGGTATACCCGTTCGAAGCCCTCCTCGGCGGTGAAGCGGAAGCCGAGGCGGAGGGCGCCCCCGATGCCGAGGTTGAAGGGCAGCCGCAGGCAGGTCACCCCTGCTGCAGCAGCTACCCCGGCAGTGTCGTCCGACGAGCCGTCGTCGATGACGACGACGGCATGGTCGGGGACGGCCGCAGCCAACTCGGCGAGGACGCCCGGCAGGGCCTCGGCCTCGTTGAACGCGGGGATGACGACGGCGGTGCGCACGCCGTCACGGTACCGGAGCAGTCCGGTCGGCCCGCCGATCGGGGTCTCCCCGTTCAGCGAAGGGATCAGAAGGCGTCGAAGTCGAGGAACTCGAAGCAGCAGAACTCGAACACCGCTGCGTCGAAGTCGTCGTGGAAGCTGAAAAGGACTACCTCCAGCGGACTCGGCATGAACCGGCGGGGGAGCGACAAGTAGCGGAAACGAACATCGTGGTTGCGCCCCCAGTGGACCACGAACGGCGTGCGGTGGTGCTCTCCGACGACGGCGGCCAGCGGCCCGCCGGCGAGGGTCGCGTCGAGGGGTCGCCGGGGAATGACCTTCAGGAGCACGGCGAAGCGAACCCCGGCCATCCGGGCGCGCGTGCTGACGAGGATGGCGTCATCGAGGACATGGAGGACGTAGTCCGCCCGACGCCTGCCCAGCCGCCAGCGCAACTGCTCAGCCGACCAGGTGGCGGCGTAGCCGGTGTCCCCCGCCCGGGAGCGGCCCGGCAGCCATTCGTCGAGGCACCCACTCGCGAGCAGGTCTTCGGTGACGGCGTGGTGCTCGTGGCGACCCGACCAGGGCGTGGGCAACAGGAGCCGGAGGGGCAGTGGATCGAGTTGGCGCCAACCCATCGCCTCGACCATCCGCGGAGCCGACTCGAGGTTGGCGATGCCGAGGATACCGTCGAGGCCGGCGGAGCGGCCCTCCTCGTAGCTGTTCTCCACGGTCCGCCGGAAGGCCCCGGATCCCCGGGCGTCCGGATGCACCGCCAGGTCCACGCCGAGCCCGAGTCGGACGGTCGAGCCTTCGGCATCTTCGAAGCGCAGCGGCACGAGTGCGTAGTTGCCGAGT
>DCXR01000027.1 GCA_002329075.1 Candidatus Neomicrothrix sp. UBA2131 | reverse complement strand
ACGACCCCGAGCAGGTGGACGGCGCCTACGCCAGCCACTTCGGGACCACGGTGGGCACCGGCGCCCTGCTCGACACAACCCAGGATCGTGCGCTGCCGGCGATCCCGGGACTCACGGGCAGGCCGACCACCGGCGTGCGCTACTCGTGGCTGTTCCCCAACCTCGTCGTGGCCCTCGGTCGCGAGGCACTCTGGATGTACGAGGTGTACCCGGATGGCCCCGATCGCTGCCGCTGCGCCCAGGTGGTCTGCTTCCCACAGGCGACCATCGACGCCGAGGGCTTCGAGGACCGCGTCGTCGACTACTACGAGCGCTTTGACCTGGCGCTGGCCGAGGACATACCGATGCTGGTGCAGCAGCACGCCGGCCTCGGGTCGCCATTCGCCCGTCAGGGCCGCTACTCGTACCTCGAACCCAGCGTGGCGGCCTTCGCAGACTGGTATGCCGGCCGACTCCTCACGGTCGAATGATCGGGCATGTCGGCGCCGGCCGCCCCGGGGGGCTTCGCCCCGCTCCCGAACGGCATGCCGACCTCCACGCACCTGCGCTCCGAGCAGTGACGACGTTCGCCGAAGGGTCTGGGAACCGGTGAAGGTCGACTTCGGCATCCAGGGCCATCTGGCCGATGTCCCGGGTCGGGCACGGGCGCTCGAGGAGATCGGCGTCGACGGCGTCTTCACCTCCGAGGCCGGCAGCGACGTCTTCCTGCCCCTGACGCTGGTGGCCGAGCACACGGGCCTGTTCTGCTATCCGAACGTGGCGTTGGCGCTTCCGCGCAGTCCGATGCACCTGGCATACCTCGGCCACGACCTGCAGCGGCTGTCCGAGGGTCGTACGGCGCTCGGCCTGGGCAGCCAGATCCGCCCCCACATCGAGAAGCGATTCTCCGCCCGCTGGGACCGGCCGGTCGGCCAGATGCGCGAGGTCATCGAGTCGATCCGTGCCATCCACCGCTGCTGGAAGACCGGAGAGCGACTCGACTTCAGGGGTGAGCACTACACGTTCACGCTGATGACCCCGATGTTCGTCCCCCAGCCGCATGCCTGGGACCCACCACCGATCTGGTTGGGTGCCCTCGGTCCGCAGATGACCCGTCTTGCCGGCGAAGTGGCCGACGGCATCCTCGTCCACCCGTTCCACACCCGCCGGTTCCTCGAGGAAGTGACGGTTCCCCGTCTCGAGGCCGGAATCGAGGCCGTGGGCCGTTCCCGGGACGACGTGGCAGTGATCCCCACGGTGGTCACCTGCGCCTACCGCGACGACGGGGAACGGGAACGGGCCCTCCGGGGTGCCCGGATGACCCTGGCCTTCTACGGTTCGACCCCCGCCTACCGGGCCACCCTCGAGGTGCACGGCTGGGGCGAGATCCAGGCAGAACTGAACCACCTGACCAAGGAAGGGCGCTGGGACGAGATCCCCGCCCACATCGATGATGAGGTGCTGCACACGATCGCCGTGGTCGGCACGCCGGCCGAGATCGGCCGCGAGGTGGCCGCCCGCTACGGAGGCGTTGCCGCCCGGATCGGCCTGTCGATGCCGTATCAGGCCGAAGACGACCTGCTTGCCGAGGTCGTCTCGGAGATCCGGGCCGCCACTTCCTGAACTCAACCGGCACCGGCGTTGCGAGACCTCCTCCGGTGGGGCGTAGGGTGCCGCGTTTCTACGGCCGGCCCAGGCGAAAGTTGGTTCGACGTTGCCCATCCAGTTGAGTCGAAGCCAGGGCTTTCTCGTCGTACTCGGCGCGGGAACGATGTTCAGCTTCGGTCCCCTGACGTTTCGCGCCGTGGTCGAGGCCAACGAGTGGCAGTACCTGTTCCATCGGGCCCTCTGGACCGGCGTGGTCGCCGGCCTGGTGATCGTCCTCGGCGGTCGGACCCCGGTACAGGCGATCCGCGTTGCCGGGCTTCGCCAGTTGCTCGCTGGCCTGCTTCTCGGCGCCCTGTTCGGAATTTTCATCGTGGCCCTCAGCCGGGTGACCGCGGCGTTCATCCTCCTGCTGCAGTGCACCAGCCCCTTCTATGCAGCCCTGATGGCTCGCCTGTTCCTCGGAGAGAGGGTCGGCCGCCGGACCATCCTGGCGATGTCCGCCGCTGCCGTCGGGGTCCTGGTGATGGTGGGAGGCAACTTCGGTGGCGGTGATCCGCTCGGCATCGGCCTGGCGTTGTTGCTACCCGTGTGCCTGGGCAGTTACACGGTGCTGGTACGAAGTTCGCCTGCGGAGGATCCGGGTGCTCCGACCGTCGTGGCAGGCCTCTTCGCCGCCCTCGTGGCAGGAACGATCTCGCTGTTCGGGCCCGGCCTCGTCCTTCCGGCCAGGGACGTCCTCATGGGATTCGTCGGCGGCGGGTTGCTTCTGGGCCTCGGCGTCCCGATGTTCAACTACGCACACAGGTTCGTACCGGTGGCAGAAGTCAACCTCCTTCTCGTGACCGAGGTCGTCCTCGCTCCCGTGTGGCTCTGGATCTGGCCGGGAGAAAGGCCGGCGGCTACGACCTTGATTGGGGGAGGAATCGCGCTCACGGCGGTGACCTGGCTGACGTTCGTCACGGCAAGGGAGGGTGGGATGGAGCGGTCGGCCAGTCGGGTCGGACTCCATGCCGGGGCCACACCCGGCTACCGCCGCTTCGTGAACCGGCGGAATGGCGACCGGTAGCGTAACGGCATGGCTGAACCCTGGTCGCTGTTGCGCCGCCTCCTGGGCGGAATGGTCCGTGAGGTCACGAAGTTGGGGTACCGGCTTGCCGCGATCGGTCCCGGCGGCCGAGCGGCTCGGCGCTTCGGCAGTTTCGGATCGGGGACCTGTATCAGTTGGCCGACCGGCTACGTGTTCGGGGAGCGCTGGATCCATCTCGGCGAGGACACCCTGGTCGGCTCGCACGTGACGCTGTCGGCCGGGATGGTCCCCGGACAGCAGATGGTGACGGACCCGGTGGTGCGCATCGGCGACCGCTGCCTGATCGGCCGTGGATCGGCCATCGTCGGGCACCTGTCGATCGACATCGGCGACGACGTGTTCACGGGCATGAACGTCTACATCACAGACCAGAACCACGGCTACGAGGATGTGGCGCAACCCATCGGCAGGCAGCTGCCGTCGGAGGACCCGGTCACGATCGGGGCGGACAGCTGGATCGGCTCGGGGGCGGTGATCCTGCCGGGTGCGAAGATCGGACGCCATGTCGTCGTGGGCGCCAACTCGGTCGTCCGGGGCGAGATCCCCGACTTCTCGGTCGTCGTGGGGGTTCCCGGGCGGGTCGTCCGGCGCCACGATGGCACGGCCTGGCGTCGGGAGGGTGAGGCCAAGTGATCTCCGACCCGGTGATCCGCACGATCCGGCCTGCCGACATCGACGCTGTCGTGGCGCTCTGGGAGGAGGCCGGGATGGCCGCCTACGAGCAGTCCGGCGAGGCGGCCGACGAGATCACGGCGAAGCTCGAACGCGACCCCGATCTGTTCCTCGTGGCCGAGGCCGACGGTGGCGTCGTGGCCGCCGTGATGGGGACCTGGGACGGGCACCGGGGACGGGTCAAGCGCCTGGCGGTCAGCGACGACCTGCGGCGTGGCGGCCTGGGGCGGCAGATGGTCGAGGAACTCGAGCGACGCTTCGTCGAGCGTGGGATCCGGCGGATCCGCCTCGAGGTCTGGGGCCACAACGAGGTCGGCCTGGCCTTCTGGGAGGAGCAGGGCTACAGGCTGGAACCCGAGATCCGCTACTTCGTCCGCAACCTGGACGACAGCGACGACCCCTGCTGAGCGGGTCGACGACGACCCGCGGAACTCGCTGACGGCGACCGTGGCCAGGTGGCCTGTTCTCTGCCGGCCATCCCCATCGTCGACCGGGTGGTTTCCTTTGGACGTCCGGAGCGAGTGCCGGTCCGTGGATGTCAGGATTTCCCCTTGCGGACGGGGAGGGATTCGACTAGAAACGCAATCAGTGGGCGGGCGGTTCGCCGCCGGTTCACTCGGGGAAGGACGATAGTCGGGGAAGCCTTCGGGCCAACCGGCCTCGCAGCCTCAGGGCAGTGAGCGTCCGGCTCCGGGTTCGGCCCCCTTCGGGGGGTCGTTCCGCGTACCGGGGTGGTTTCGGCTTGACGGATGAGGAACCCCGGCATGGCGAGACCGTGGCTACGGCCAGTGGCGTAATCCGTGGAATCATTCCATCCTCATGGGAGACATGGATCGGAACAAGCGGGTTGTCGCCGACTACTGGGAGGCGCACTTCGAGCGCGACTGGGAGCGCATGGCGGAGTTCTTCACCGAGAACTGCCACTACACCGACGTGGGAATCGACTCCACCGGCGCCACGGGGCCCGAAGAGATCATCCTCCGCCTCCGACTCGGCATCGAACCACTGTCGGAGTACCTGCACGTCCCGAAGCACGTGGTCGCCGAAGGAGACCTGGTGGTGACCGAGCACGTGGAGATCTGGGGGTTCCGCACCGGTGAGCGAATCGAGCATCCCTTCACCTCCGTCATGGAGGTCACCGACGGCCGCATCAGACGCTGGCACGACTACTCGCACCTCGGCAACCTGATCGACAATGCTCCACGGTGGTGGCTGGACCACGTCGCCGGGGGCTGGAAGGGAACCTGAAGGGTAGGTTCGCCCCGTGCACGAGGCGACGTTGCTGACCGGCGGGCCGATCCACACGATGGCCGGCAGCGGGACCGGCGGGGACTGCGAGGCGGTGCTCGTGGTCGGCGACCGCATCGCCGCTGTCGGATCACTTGAAGAGTGCGAGGCGGCGGCACCCCGGGCGCCGTCGGTGGTCGACCTTGCGGGGGCGACGCTGCTGCCCGGCTTCGTGGATGCCCACACCCATCCGCTCATGCTCGGGCAGTGCGCCTCGTGGGCCGACCTCACCGGGGCGGCCAGCGTCGACGAGGTCGTGAAGCTGCTCCGCGAATACGAGCGGACGCTCGACGGGGGACCGATCCGTGGTTTCGGTTACGACCACCACCGTCTCGGGAACGACGACCAGCATCCGACCGCCGACGACCTGGACCGGGTGTCGACGGACAGGCCGGTCGAGATCATGCACTCGAGCGGACACGGCTATGTGGTCAACCATGCCTCCCTCCGGGCGGCGGGGATCGATGCGACGACGGAGACGCCCAGCGGAGGGCGTATCGACCGGGACGGGGCGGGAAACCCGGTCGGGCTGGTCTTCGAGGCCGCGTGTGACCTGCTCACCGGACCCGACGGCGTGAAGGTCCGCAACCACGGCCCGAACTTCCACCTGCCGGAGTCGTCGGAGGTCCTCGACCGGATGCTCGACCTCGGCCAGCGTCTCATCGTGGGTGCCGGCATCACCTCGGTGGGCGACTGCCAGGTGTCCGAGAGGGAGATGGACAACTGGTTGCGGGCCAGGGACGACGGCCGCCTCCGGCTCAGGGCGACCCTGATGGTGCTGTCCAGCCACCTTGGCCACCTGGCTGCGCTGGGCCTGTCCTCGCACCTGGGCGACGACCGACTGCGCCTGGGAGGCGTGAAGTTCTATGCCGACGGCGCACTGACCGGCGGCACCGCCTACGTGCCCTGTGGTTGTGCCGTGAACCACCGGGACGGCTACCTGTTCCACGACCCCGAGGAATACGAGGGACTCCTCGTCGCCGCCCACGAGTTGGGCCTCCAGACCGCCACGCACGCACAGGGGCCCATCCCGATCCAGATGGTGATCGACGCCGTGGGCGAGGCACAGCGCAGGAGTCCCCGTCCCGACGCACGGCACCGGATCGAGCACTGCGGGTTCCCGAGCGACGAGCAGATCGGCGCCATCGCTTCCGCCGGGATCATTCCCGTGCCGCAACCGACCCAGGTGCACCTCTACGTCGAGGGCGCGCTCAGGGACTATGGGGAGATCGCAGAGCGCATGTACCCGTCCGGCCTCTTCGCCGATGCGGGAGTGCCGGTGGTCCTGTCCTCGGACACGCCGGTGACGATGCCCGATGTGTTCACGGCCATGTGGGCGGCGGTCACGCGGCGGACCTCGTCGGGTCGGGTGGTAGGGCCCGAGTGCGCCATCGCCCGGGAGACGGCCTTGCGGGGCTACACGATCGAGGGCGCCCGGGCACTTCGGCGCGAGCACCTGGTTGGTTCGCTAGAGCCGGGGAAGTTGGCGGACCTCGTGATCGTGGACAGGGACCCGATGAACGTCGAAATCGACGAACTACCAGACCTGGATGTCGAACAGGCCTGGGTCGGAGGCCGTCCGGCCTGAGGTCGGTTCATCCGCGGAACTCTGTGACCAGGCGGGCGATATGTCCGGGTCCGATCTCACAACAGCCGCCCACGATGTCGGCGCCCATGTCAACCCACCGGCGGGCGGCCTCGGCGTAGCGCTCGGCGCCCATGTCGGTGCGCCCCTCGGGCAGGGCATGGCCGTCCCGGCCCTTCCAGCCGACGGGCATCCCGTGGAAGGCGTTGGCGTAGGCGCCGATTGGCAGGTCGGTGGCCGCACGGAGGAGGGGGAGTGCCTCGCTGGTCTGCTCCGGTGGGCAGCAGTTGAGCAGGAAGGCATCGGCGTCGACGGAGTCGACGGCTTCGGCGAAGGAGGTGCCGTCGAGGAGGTGGTGGCCGGTTGCCCCCTGCAGGGTGAACGCCACCCAGACAGGCAGGCCCGCCCCCCGGGCGGCGTCGGCGGCGGCACGGGCCTCGAAGCAGGCGCCCATCGTCTCGCAGAGGTACAGGTCGGCGCTGCCGGCCAACTGCTCGACGGTGACGACGTATTCGTCGAACAGTTCTTCGTAGGTGGCATCGGGGCTCGGGTTGTAGCTGCCGCGCATCGGGGGGAGTGAAGCGGCTACCAGCACGGGGCGGTCGGCGGCATCGGCGACCTCGCGGGCCAGGCGCCCGGCGAGGCGGGTGAGTTCGTCGGACCGGTCAGCGAGGCCGAACTGTTCGAGCCGGTCGGCGAATGTCGAATAGGTGTTCGTGGTGAGGATGTCACAGCCGACCTCCACGTAGTCGGTGTGGACGGCTACGACCAGGTCGGGGTCCTCCAGCATCGCCCAGGCCGACCAGAGTTCCGGTGACCGCGGGGCTCCGCGGCGTATCAGTTCCTGGCCCATTCCGCCGTCGAGGATCGTGGGTCTGGTCACGGTCTGCTCTGCATCGTCAGAAGAAGGTACGGCTGCGTTCGACACTGGGCGGGTCGATCCCGCGGAGCCACAGGCGCGAGCCTACGAGGCGCCAGACCAGCCACAGGAATCCGGCGAACAGGACCCCGCCCAACGTCGTGCGCCACACCACCTCCAGGGGTCCGGCGTCGGACAGGTCGTTGTAGGACGAGAGGTAGGAGGGGCCGTTCCAGAGCGGTTGGAAGGGGGTGCGGGCGCCGAAGCGGGCGTAGATGAACCACGACACCATCCGCCCGGCACCGTAGAAGCACAGGCCCCGGTAGAGGGTGAGCAGGCCGCGTTCGCCGAGCCCGGTCCGACGGTGCAACCAGGCCCAGGCCCCGGGGTCGGCCGGGAGGATCGTGGTCCGGAAGTATTCGGCTGAGAGCGTCCGGCGGGCGACCAGCACGAGCACGACCAGCCAGAACAGGTCCCACATCCCTCCGAGGCTGCTGTAGTAGGCGGCGGCGTCGCCGTAGCGCCCCTCGGAGGCGGCGTGGCGCCACATGCTGATGGTGACGGGCTCGGTCGAGAACGGGAAGAACGGCATGACGCCTGCGGTGTCGGCCACGTCGGTGAAGACATGCGCCCACTGTCCGATGAGTATTCCGAGCGACCAGCTGCGGCTGCGGGTGGCCCACAGGACCAGGAGGGCGAGCGCCACGCCGAAGATGAGCGAGTGGCTGAAGCCGACACCCGGCCAGCCCCGGTGGAACATGGCCGGATCGTCCGAGTTGTAGACGAGCGACTTGGTGAACAGGTCAGGCGAGAGGGTGCCGATGGCCAGGCCGAGGAACGAGATCTTGATCCCGGCGTGCTTCTGGATGAAGTAGTTCTCGAACTCGTGGGCGGCCCAACTCACCGGCTGTTCCTTCCGCCCAGGGCCCGGGGGATCAGGATCAGGACGAAGAGCGGGAACAGGGGTCCGACGATCCAGTTCAGGACGAGGCCCTTGGTCCAGTAGCCGAGGGCGACGTAGGCGACGAAGGCGGCAGCCCAGGCAAGCGCCTCGCGGCGTGGGGAGTCAGGCATCTGTGCTGTCCGTGGCCCTGGTGGGCCCCAGCACGCGGTCTGGGTCGAGCCCGATGGAATGGAGGAACGACTCGGTGTCATGCCGGATGGCCGCCCGGCGCTCGTCGGTCTCCGGCCCGAATCGGAGGCGGCGCAGCCCGACTCTGCCGGCGGCGAGGATTCCGACACCGTTCATGAACAGGGCTTCGGCGCTGCTCATACAACTCATGCACATGGCGGGCCCGTTCCTGTGGAGGGAGTGTCGGCGGGGCTGCGTGCTGGGACCTCAACGGAGGCGCAGGTCGACGACGACAGCCCAGTGGTCGGTGGGGGGGCGCCCGTCCCGGACGGCGACGGTAGCAGCAGACACGCTCCAGGGCGGACCCACGAGCACGTGGTCGATGCGCGGTCCGTCGGCACGGCCGGTGAAGTCGTGGTTGGTACCGGGAGCATCCGGCGGGCAGGTGTCGCGGAAGCCGACGGCCAGCAGGGGTGAGAGTTCCGGTGCGTCGATGGAGGCGTTCAGGTCCCCGACGAGGACCGGGGTGGTCCAGTCGCTCGACCAGTCGGCGAGCAGTTCCGCCGACCGGAGGCGCCGGCCGTCGTCGGATGCGTCGAGGTGCGTGTTGGCGAGCGTGAAGGTGTGTCCGGTGGTCCGGTCGTGCAGGGTGGCGGTCGTGGCGATTCGGGGGAAGCGTGCGCCGGGCTGGCGCGACCCGGGCCTGTTCGGCGTGTCGGAAAGCCAGAGCGTCGACGAGTCGAGGACCTCGATCCGGTCCCGGCGGAGGAGCACCGGAACGTGCTCGCCCTTCCTTCGGCGATTCCGGCCGTCGCCGATCACCTGGTGGCCTTCGAGACCACGGGAGATGGTTCGGATCTGGAAGGCGTACGCCTCCTGGAGTGCGAGGACGTCGGCATCGAGGGAGCAGAGGTAGTCGACCAGGCGGCGGCGCCGGAAGGGCCAACTGTCCATACCGTCGAACGCCCGCCCGTTGCGGATGTTGCAGGTGACGATGCGCAGTGTGTCGGCCATCGGCTCCGACGGTAGCCGGGAGTCGGCTGCCGGTTTCAGCGGACCGAGACGAGGGCTATGTCGGTGGTGTTTCCGGAGGTCGTGGTGAGGTCCGGCCGGTATGTGTAGCCCTGGGGGTGGGCGAATTCGACCAGGCCGCCGGGTTCGTCGAGACGGTGTTCGAGCAGGTGCCGGACCAGCACCCCCTTGAGCAGTTTGTTCCAGTGGGAGACGGCGACGAGGGTGCGGTCGCCGTTCTTCTCGACATCGTCGAGGAACCGGGCCCGGATTCGGTGGCCGGCGATCGCCGGATCCCAGGCGACGGCGTGTTCGTTGGGCAACAGGTCCCAGACAGTTCCGGAGGCGGCCTCGCTGAGGGCGTTAGTGAGGTGCGGTTTCCAGTAGCGGGACGGCTTGCCCAGGTCAGGCAGGGCAGCACCCATCTTGAGCTTGTAGTCGGGGATCGGGTCCGACGGGCGGACGGCGCCCCACAGTCCCGAGAGGATCACGACCTGCTGGTCGAGGCGCTTGCGCAGGGGGGCGGGTAGGGAGTCGGCGTCGAGGGCATCGTAGAGCACCCCGGTGTAGCGCTCGATGGCGGGCAGGGTCGGGGAGGTGTCGACTGCGAGGTTGGCGGTGGTGGCCTCCTGGGTCCTTGCGGCTCCTACGCCGAGGAGCTTCGTACGGGCCTCGAGCGTGCCGGCCATGGCGTCGAGCAGGGCGGCGATCACCGGGCGGCGCTTGTCCGACAGTTCTGGAAACGACTGGCCGGATTCGTGCCACGGGGCGCCGCCGCCGCCGGGGGCCTTGCCCTCGGACGGGGGCAGCAGGATCAGCGGCGGCACAGGGTGATGGTGCGGTCCGCTGGCTCAGGTGCCTGTCGGCGGGGCCATCTGTTCGAGCATTGCGGCCATCTGCTCGTGGACCTTCTCGACGGCCCTCCGGGGCCGGATCATGACCTTGAACTCGATGATCAGGCCGTCGTCGTCGCACGTGACGATGTCGACGCCGTTGACCGAGACGCCCTCCATTGTCGTTTCGAACTCGAGGACGGCGTTGTTCCCGTCGAGGACGCGCCTGGTGTAGCGGAAGCTGGAGGAGTCGTCCGTCGGGTCGGTGGCGTCGCCCCCGTCGCCCTCGTCTCCGGGGAACACCTGATAGGCGGCCCTGAGGTAGAGGGCCGTGAGGTCCCTCCCCTCGACGGGACGGAACAGCACGGGCGACCAGAAGACACAGTCCTCGTGGAGGATGTCCTCGAAGCTCGATTCGCCGCGCAGGACCTCGTGCCAGCGGTCGATCGTGGAGTGGATCATCTGTGCTTCCACAGGTCCGCTACAGGGTGCAGGCCATGTCGGCGTTGCAGCACATCGGGGACTTGATCCTGCCGTGGTCGTTCGGACATCGTGAGACCTGCACGCTCGAGCCGTCATCCCCGGTGAGCGTGTCGTTGACGAGCGGGGCCTCGCAGGTGCCACAGATGGCGTTGATGGACATGCCGCAGGAAGCGCATTCGTATGTGGTCATCGGGGGTTCCCCTCGTTGCAATGGAACGTCGCCGATCCTGTCACATCCGGGCCTGTCGCCCGGTTACCGGGATCCCCTCGCCGGGTGGGACGCATCTCGAACGCGATCGGTCTGGCGAAGGCCTCCTGGGAGGTGCTCCGAAAGGACCGTGGGTTGCGCGTGTTCCCGCTGCTCTCGTTCCTCGTCTCCGTCCTCGTGTTGGCTGTCCTGGCTGCCGACACTGATGTCGATCGACCCTCGGACTATGCCGGGGAGGCATCCGAGGTCCCCTCGATCGTGCCTGTGGTCGGGGTGCCCAGCGCCCTGGCTCGCGGGATGGTGAGCGCATCCTTCACCGGAGCGCTGGTTGCAGGCGCCCACGAACGGGCTACGGATGCTCGCCGTTCGGGCGGGTAGTCCCTACCGGCCGGGAGTGTCCATGACCTGTGCCTGCCATTCACGCAGCCGTTCGTGGACCTCGGTCCCGTCGGTCGTGGGCTCGAACACGTCGCCGGTCGATTCCGTCTCGGCGACCTCCACGCCGACTCCGCGTGCGCCGGCCAGGGCGGCGCCCAGGACGGTGGCCTCGACCTGTGGGTGGCGGATCACGGGTCGGCCCAGGAGGTCGGCCTGGATCTGGCAGAAGGTGTCGCTGCGGGTGAGGCCGCCGTCTACCGGCAACGGTGCCTGCGGGTCGACGTGGTGGCCGGCCACCGCCACGTCCACGATCTCGCACATGCGGAACGCGACGCCCTCGAGGATCGCCCTGGCCATCTGGGCCGGGGTGGTGTCGTCGGTGCGTCCCTGAACGGCGACCCCGGCCGTCGAGTCGTCGTACGGGGTTCCCAGGCCGTGGAGGGACGGCCGCACGCCCACACCTCCGGAGTCCCGGGTCTGGCCGGCCAGGTCGGCGAGCGACTCCACCGAGTCGGCCATCCCCTCGGCGACGGCCCAGAGGAGCATCTCGCCGGCGCTGCGGACCATGCCCTCGGCGGCGAACGACGTCCGGTCGCCCCAACCTGCCAGCACCATGGGCACCAGGCCGGAGCGGAGGTCAGGGGTCTCACCGGTGGCGATCATGAGCACGCCGGATGTGCCGCAGGTCGCCTTCCAGGCGCCGGCGTCGACAGCACCGTGGGCGAACATGCCGGCCTGCTGGTCGGCGACCACCGCCCCGATGGGGACCTCGGCCCCGATGGCTCCGATCGTGGTGGTTCCCAGTCGTCCGGTGGTGTCGCAGAGCGACGGGAAGAAGCCGAGCGGCAGCCCCTGGTGATCGATGAGCGATTCGTTCCAGCGAGTGGGTTCGGCGAAGTCGAGGTAGGCGGCGGACCAGGCGCATGACCGGTCGGTGATGTGGAGACAGCCGCTGAGCCGGTGCACCAGGTAACTGTCGAGGGTGCCCCAGGCCGACGCTCCCTCGGTGGCCCGGCGCCGCCCGTCCGGCACGCTGTCGAGCACTGCCTCGAGCTTGGCGGCAGCGGCGATCGGCATGATCGGATGGCCGGCGGCCTGCAGTTCGGCGGCCCGGTCCGTGCCCCTGAGGTCGTTCCACAGCACCATCGGCGCCACCGGCTCGCCGGTCGCCCGGTCCCAGATGACGATGCTGGACCTCTGGGTGGTGATCCCGACCGAGGCCAGGTCGTCGGGGCTGCAACCGGCGTCGGTGAGTGCTGCTGCGACGACGGATTGAACCGTCTCCCAGAGGGCGGCGGCGTCCTGTTCGGCCCGGTGGGGGAGGGGATGGCTGCTGGTCAGGGGTGCCCGGGCGGCACCCACCTCGCTCCGGTCCCTGGCGAAGACCATGGCCCGGGCGCCGGAGGTTCCGACGTCGATTCCGAGGAGCAGGTCGGGCATCGGGGATCAGGCGTCGGGGATCAGGTTCCCGGGGTTCATGATCCCCTGGGGGTCGACGGCTCCCCTGAGGGTGCGCAGCAGGTCCACCCCGGCCTCGCCCAGGTCGTGGACGAGGTACGGCCGGCGCACCCGGCCGATGCCGTGGTGGTGGGCCACTCCGCCGCCGTGCCGGGCGGTCGCCTCCATGACCGCGTGCCAGCACGCCAGGTAGGCGGCCTCGAGGTCGGCGGCGTCGCCTGCCGAGGCGAAGGTGAAGTAGAGGTTCACCCCGGTGCGGTAGGCGTGCGAACTGTGTGCGCTCACGGCCACCACGCCGTTCAGGGCGCCGACGTCGGCCAGGACGGCGTCGTAGATGGCTTCGACGGCCGTCCAGGGGCCGGAGACCTCGATCGTGTCTACGACCAGCCCCTGTTCGAAGAACTCCTCCCACGACGGCACGTGGTTGCGGTTCTCCATCCAGTGGGGTCCCACCTCGTCGTCCGCCCTGGTGAGTTCGCACGAAGCGGCCAGGTCGTCGACGGCCGCCACCTCGGCGTCGACCCTGACGGCCGGTCCCTCGTGGGCCATCAGCAGCATGCCCTGGCCCTCGGTCGACCACGGCTTGAAGTTGCGGCGGGCTTCGCGGGCGTCGTACTGGCGCATCACCGGTGGCTTCCAGCCCGCCTGCATTATCCGGCGTTGCGCGTCGAGGCCGGCTGCCAGGGACGGTGTGTGGAAGGCCCGCCAGGTGCGTGCCTCGGGCTGGCGGTGCAGGGCCAGGGTCACTCCGGTGATGATCCCGAAGGTGCCCTCCGCACCCAGGAAGATGTGGCGGAGGTCGGGGCCGGCGGCCGCCCGGGGTGCCCGGCCGAGTTCGACCAGGGTGCCGTCCGGAAGCACGACCTCGAGCGCGTACACCATGTCCTCGATGTTGCCGTAGGCGGTCGAGAACTGGCCGGCGGCCCGGGTCGACACCCAGCCTCCGACGGTGCTCAGGGCGATCGACTGCGGCCAGTGCCCGATGGTGAGGCCCCGTTCGGCGACCGCCTCCTCGGCGACCAGGCCGTTGACCCCGGCGTCGAACGAGGCGACCAGGTTGACGTCGTCGATGTTGCGTATCCGGTCCATCGACGACAGGTCGGCCAGGAGCATGCCCTGGTCGGGTCGGATCCCGCCGCAGACGCCGCTGCCCAGGCCGAACGGTACGACGGCGGTGCCGGTCTCGGCGGCCAGGCGGACCACGGCCTGCACGTCGGCGGTCGAGCGGGGTCGCACCACGGCCCCGGGACGGTCATCGAAGGTTCCCCTCCAGGCCTGGAGGTGGCTGAGTACCCAGTAGTCGTGCCTTCGGTCGGCGACGTCCTCGTCGGAGGTCAGCACGCGGTCGTCGCCGAGGGCGTCGCGGAGTCGGGTCAGCAGGCTTTCAGCGAGCACTGGGGGCCTCCTTCGGTGGCGGACAGTACGTGGTCGGTGCCGTGGCGTTTCCGGGTTCGACGGGTGGTTCGAAGGGTGGTTCGAAGAATGACCATGCCACATCCTTCCAGCACCAGCCCGGCCAGCGCCTGCTTGGCTTCGGGCCGTGCAGGGAGGCGTCTGGCCCCGGCTCGGGGTCGGCCAGTGAGGAGATGGTCCTCAAGTCCCCCTGGTCCCTATCCGGTCGAAGCCGGCAGCGTCGGCACCTCGAAGAGGAGGCTGCAGCAGGTGAGGGCGCCTTCGGCCTTCGCTAGTTCCGAGGCTTCGACGGGTCGCACATCGAAGCCGGCGTCCGAGAGGCGCTCGCCGGTTCGGGGGAAGGCGGCTGCGAAGAGGACCGTGTCGCCGACGCGAACGACGTTGGCGGCCTTGGGTTCTGTCGGATCTACCGGGATGCAGGCCAGGTCGGGGAAGGTGCCGGCGTCCACCCAATCGGGGTTGACGAGGAGCGTGTCGTCCGAGACCGCCGTGGCCGCCGACTTGAGGTGGAGGCAGCCGCGGAATCCGACCTCGAACACGTCGTAGCCTTCGTCGGCGACGAGTGCCCGGAACTGCTGCACCGCCTCGGCATTGCTGCGGGTGGAGAGGCCGACGTAGATGTTCCTCCCGACGACCAGCACGTCGCCGCCGTCGAGGATGCCGGGTGCCCGGATGTGTTCGAGCCGACGGTACAGCTCGAGCGCCTGCTCGATCGAGGGTCGTTCGCCACGTCGGGACAGCGCGCCCGGCCGTGTGATGACCGCCGACTCGTCGAGCACGACCGCCATGTCCTCGACGAAGACCGAATCGGGAAGGTCCGGGTCCGCTTCGAGGTGCTCGACCCGACATCCGAGGCCGAGCAGCATCCGTTCGTAGAGGGAGTGCTGGGTCGTTGCGGAGTCGAGGTCGATCGGCTCGCGCTCGAGGTGGGTCAACTCGCAGCGCCCGATGTTCGGGCTGACGCCTCGGGTCACCGCGACAAGCATCCGGTGGACCGTAATCGCCGATTCGCCAATCGGCCGTTCGGTCAATGTGTCGTCAGGCCACCGCTGCCCATCTCAACGCCGACGCAATCCGTAGCGGCCACCATCCACCACGAGGTCCAGTTCTGTCGCACCAGCGGAAACATCGATGGGTTCGCGGCTGCCATCCGGCCTCAGCAGTTCCCACTGGCCGCCAGAGGGCAATCCGCCGACGTCTACCCGGGTGCGGGTGTTCGCAACCGACGCGTTCTGCGGATGGGCGGCGAGGTGGAGCACGGCGCCATCCCACCTGGCTTCGCTCAGAGCGACGCGGGGGAAGTCGACTCCGCTGATTGTCGGTTCCTCGAACTTGTCGAGGTCGGGTGTGTTGAAGATCCGGCTCCAGGCACCCGGGGTGCAGACCCAGCCGGCCATGGCCCTGGCGTTGAGTTGGCCCCTCGGATAGGGCTCGTCAAACCCGAACCGGAATGTGAATTCGCCGAGTTCCCGATCCCATGTCGGTTCGAACGACTCGTCGAGGTGTTCCCAGAGCCGTGACTTCACTTCCTGGTCGGCGAACTCGCCGGTGTGCCAGGCAAGCATCACCGACCAGTTCGGATCCTCCAGTCCGCTCGGTTGGTTGTCGCCGAGAAGACCGGCCATCGTTGCAGCGAGGGTCCATGCAGACTCGGCGAACTCGCGCCTCTGGGGTGCCAGGTACCAGACAGGCGCTATCAGGCCGATGGGGCTCGCCAGGTGTTCGTCGACGACCGGGTCGTAGTAGAGGTCCATGGCGACAGCCCTTCCGCCCTCCCAACTCGTGTAGTTGTCGACAGCGTGCTCCCACCACCTGTCGAACACCTTGTGATGTTCCGTCCCGAAGAGTTGGTCATGGAGCCTCAGACCGAGGCCGGCGCCGCTCAGTCAAAATGGCCAGATCTTCGTGTTCTCACAATGGACGCCGATCCGCGATTCCTGCCACTGGTCGGCGAGGTGCGCAGCGACTCCCGAATGGGTCCAGGTGAACGTGTGTTCGCCATCGCGGATCATCTCGAACGGCTCGTTCCACCTGGTGTCGCCGGAGACGTATCGGTGCAGTCCCAGCAGGAGGGAGAAGAACCCCTTGAAGAACAACATCCCGTCGGCAGCTACGGGGTCCATCTGGACCCCGTAGGGCTCGATGCCGTTGGCCGTCCATCCGGGGACGTCGTAGCTTCCCCAGAGGTTCGGCGGGATCAGGCGTCGCCAGGCCTCGGGGTAGTCGGCCCGGGTGGGGTCGGGCCCGAACTGGGTCAACCAGTCTTCTGCGGCCCACCAGGAGGTGTGTCGGGTGGTGAGTTCATCGAGGATCTCGGCGTAGACCTCTCGCCAGGCCGGGGTCCGGTCGCACATGAGGGCGATCGCGTAGCTGGAGTCGACCAGGTCGAAGCGGTGCCAGGAGAACATCGGCGGTCCGGTTGAGTTGTCCCAGTGGGGATGGGGTTGGCC
Source organism: Candidatus Neomicrothrix sp. UBA2131 (assembly GCA_002329075.1). Taxonomy (GTDB): domain Bacteria; phylum Actinomycetota; class Acidimicrobiia; order Acidimicrobiales; family MedAcidi-G1; genus S20-B6. The sequence continues at coordinate 7,553 of DCXR01000027.1, read as the reverse complement.
GTCGCGGTTCCAGTTGTCGGGGGTGGTGGCCTTTCGGTGGAGGTAGCGGAGCCAACCGAGAGATCGATCGTCGAGTACTGGTGCCTCGCGTCCGCTCATCGGATGGTTCCCCCTGGTTCGCTCCGGGTTGCGATGCCGGATGGTGCCGGTCCCGATGGCACGGAGTCAACCCTGCGGTCGGGCTTCGTCCGCTGGTTCTAGAACGACCAGCGGGATCTCCCTCTGGGTCTTGTTCTGGTAGTTGGCGTAGTTGGCTGCGTTTCCGGTCACGATCGGCCAGAGCCGTTCGCGTTCCTCAGGTGGAGCAACACGTGCCGTCATCTTCTGCGCGGGGGCGTTCTGCATGCTCACGACGACCTCCGGGTTCTCCCGGAGGTTGAGGAACCAGGCCGGGTGGGTGTCCTCTCCGCCCTTTGAGGCAACGACCACAATCGTTTCCCCTTCGCGGTGTGGCGATGTCAACATGACCGACCTGGGTTCGCCTGACCTGCGACCGATGGTGGTCAATTCGAGTACCGGCATCCTGGCTGCCGTCCATCCGATCTTCCCGGCGCTGACCTTGAGCAGGCCCCGGTGCACCCGGTTCATCATCTTCAGGAATCCGTCGCTCGGCACGGGTTGATCCTAGGTCCATGTAGGAACTACCAGAGTCGGCCACAGGGCCTGCCGGGCCTGTGGCCGGCCAGCCGGGTGGGAGGAGGGTTTGTGGCGCTGGGTCTCGGGCGTCAGGCTGTTCGCCATGGCTGACATCCAGGGAACGTGTGACCCGGGCTATGAGGCAGTCGGAGACGCCTTCGAGAAGAACTTCGACCTGGGTGACCTCGGGGCGACCTGTGCCGTCGTCGTGGACGGCGAGACGGTGGTCGACCTGTGGGGCGGAACCGCCGACATCGACGGCGACCGAACCTGGGAGCGCGACACCATCGTCAACGTCTGGTCGACGACCAAGACCATGACCGCCCTGTGTGTCCTCATGCTCCACGACCGTGGCGTCCTGGACGTCGACCAGCCGGTCGCCGACGTGTGGCCCGAGTTCGCCGAGAACGGCAAGGAGGCCGTCCTGGTCCGCCACATTCTCTCCCATTCGGCAGGCCTGCCCGGGTTCGATGCGCCGATCGACGAGGATCAGTTGTTCGACTGGGACTACGCGTGCGCACGCCTGGCGTCCCAGGCTCCCTGGTGGGAGCCCGGCACGAAGTCCGGGTACCACTCTGTGACCCAGGGGTGGCTGCTCGGCGAGGTGCTTCGTCGAGTCGATGGACGCACCATGGGAACGTTCTTCGCTGAGGAGGTGGCCGGCCCGATCGGCGCTGACTTCCACATCGGTCTCGCCGACGAGCACTTCAGCAGGGTGGCCGAACTCGACACCACCGGAGTGGAGGTTCCCCGGTTGGGCGACCAGGACCAGTCTGAGATGGCGGAGCGGCATGAGGCCCATGGACGGATGGGCGCGGATATCGGCAACACCGATCGTTGGCGCCGTGCCGAATTTCCTGCGGCCAACGGCCATGGGAATGCCCGTTCGGTGGCCGAGGTCCACAGCGTCGTCGCTTGCGGGGGCGCCGCACGTGGGACGACCCTGCTGTCCCCGGAAACCGTGGAACGGATCTTCGAGGTCCAGACCGACGGCCACGACGCGATCCTCGGTGGGCCGATCCGCTATGGCCTGGGGTTCGGACTCCCCAGCGAGTCCATGCCGATCAGCCCGAACCGGCGTGCCTGCTTCTGGGGTGGCTGGGGTGGGTCCCTGGCCGTAATCGACGTGGAGGCCGGCATGTCGGTGGCCTACATGATGAATCGCATGTCCTCGGAGCTTCGCTTCGACGGCCGCTCCGGTCGGATCCTGATGGCCGCACATGCTGCCCGCCTAGCCTCCTGAACGTCTCTCCAGGCATCCGGATCCCATCTCCCTGCGGGATCTGCACAAGGGCGGGTTCTGTGGCGTTGCCAACAGCTAGGCCATGTCCGGCCGATACGCGTACCCCTCGGGGGGTGTGAACCCCTCAAGCCTCCGGTGGTGCGCCCCCTGGGATTCGCTACCAAACCCAACCAGACCTTCTGGCTCCGTCGGCTGGGCCTGGTCCCGTCATAGTCGATGGTGCGCCCTAGCGAGGATCAGGGCTCGATGATCGGCCAGAACATCGGGAAGTCGGTGAGGGTGTCCCACAAGGCCAGTACACGTTCGGCCTGCCCTTCGATGGACGCCTCGCCGGCGTCGACGACCTCGGGGAGGGTCCTCCCGGTGGCCACCATCTCCTCCAGGAAAAGCCGGTCGCATGACACGGTGGCATCGGGGTGGTCGTGGACCAGACCCGGCATGGAGTGAAGGGTGCCGTTGGAGAGTTCCAGGCGGGCCGTCTCGTCGACGTCGGTGAGAACCCAGTTGATAGCCAGCGGCCCCAGTGTTGCTGCGGCCTGTCCGTCGATCTTGACTGCCAAGAAGTCGAAGATCTGCTGGAGGGTCATACCTCGTACCACCTCTGCCCGGGGCCTGCTGAAGACCGGGGCGTCGGTGGTGCCGTTGCGCAGTTCTAGAGCGCCGGTCAGGTATTCGTCGCGCCAGGGCCCTGACTCAGCAAGGTAGGCGAGCTGTTCGAAGGCGTCGGCCTGGAGTAGGCGGGCCTCCCGGCATTCCGGGTCGGCGAAGACAGCGTGGCGCAGTACCTGGGCCACCCACCGGTAGTCGCCAGACTCGTAGGCGGTGCGGGCCTTGGCCAACAACTCGTCCATTCCGCCCATGAACTCCACATAGCGTCGACCGGATTCGACGGGCTCGTAGGGGTCCAGGCTGGAGGGGTGGCCGTCGAAGAACCCGAGGTAGCGCTGGTAGACAGCCCTTACGTTGTGGCTGACCGTCCCGTAGTAGCCATGGCAGAGGTAGTCGTCCCACAGTCCGGGAGGCAGTTTCACAGCGGAGGCGATCTCGTCGGGGGTGTGACCCAGGTTGGCCAGGCGCATTGCCTGGTCGTGAAGCCACCGGTAGAGGTCTCGCTGGCGGGTCAGATAGCTGGCCACCGCCTCGGTTCCCCAATGGGGCCAACCGTGGGAAGCGAAGACCACCTCGGCTTCCGGCCCCCACCGCTGGATCGCCTCGTCGATGTAGCGGCTCCATCTGAGCGAATCACGTGCCTGGGCACCTCGCAGGGTTAACACGTTGTGCATGGTCCCGGAGCAGTTCTCGGCCATGCAAAGTGCCCGGTAGTCGCTGAAGTAGAAGTGCATCTCAGCAGGCGCCTCAGACTCGGGGGTGAGCTGGAACTCAACCCGGACCCCGTCGAGAATGAGTTCCTGGCCGGTCTCGGTAATCTCTATGGTCGGAGGCACCAGGGCCGGCGCTCCGGCCGGAACCCCCTTGGTCAGTCCGGTGTCGACGTGGCCGTACTCGTCCCAGGGCAGCAGCAGGCCGAACATGAACGTGGCCCTCCGACCCATGGCCGGAGCGGCGACCACGAACTCTGCGACCGCTTCGGTCAAGAAGCCTTCAGGGGCTACTACGGGTACCTCGCCGGAGTCGACTCGGTCTCGGTCGACCATGCCCAGGATTCCCCCGTAGTGGTCGACATGGGAGTGGGTGTAGATCACCGCGGTGACCTCCCGATGGCCCAGGTGTTCGCTTACCAGTTCGTAGCCGGCCGCCGCTGTCTCGGCGGTGGTCATCGGGTCGATGACCACCCAGCCTCGTTCGCCACGGACGAACGTGGCGTTTGAGGCGTCAAAGCCCCTCACTTGGTAGATGCCGTCACATACCTCGTAGAGGCCGTGGCGGGCGTTGAGCCCCGCCTGGCGCCACAACGACGGGTTGACGGTGGCCGGAGCAGGGCCGTCGACGAAGTCGGAACGGGACAGGTCCCAGGTATGCCCCCCCCAGGCACTGGGCTCGAGGCGACTAATGACAGGATCGGTTCGGGTAGCAATGAAGCCTCGGTCCACGTTGATGACGTCGGTGCCGTCGTCCTTGGGCAGGGTCGAAGCGAAGGCTTCTATGGCTACCCGCGTGTGTTCAGTGGGCGGCTTGGACTGGTGGGTGTCGTCGCTCATGGGATTCCGCCATTGTTGGGTTGGCAGTGGAACTGCCTTCGCGAATCGACTGGTAGACGGCTTTGTCTACCTCTTGGTCGTCGTATCGGTCCAACTCTGGGCGGCCTAGAACGAAAAGGTGTACCTCGTCGGGGCCGTTGGCCAGGCGCAGGGTCCTCGTCATCAGGGGTGTCCAAGGCCTAGGGACGGAATGGCCAACCTGGCCGACCGAGGAGCGAAGGCACCGACCAGTGTCTCCGACCGGCAGGACAGCCAGAAGGGCCCAATAGAAGTTGCGGGTCTTGTGGTGCGCCCCCTAGAGAACGTCACCAAACGCAACTGGCTGTTTGGCTGGGTTTAGTAGTGCGCCCCCTGGGACTCGCCACTAAAACCCGAAACGGACCTACTGGCTCATCGCTCCGGGTGCCCCAGATGGTAGTCGATGGGGTGTCCCCGACCAGCAGGACAGCCAAAGGGACCTAGCAGCAGTCTTGGCCTTATGGGTGCGCCCCTAGGAGGAGAGCCCATTTGCAATAGGCCTGCTATCGAATGGAACCACCTCGGCGCTCAGGGGCTCCACCTCACCCTCTGCTAGGAAGAAGCGGAAGAACAGAGTGCCAGAGGCCCGACCCTCGGTGTCGATCCAGTTGGGGACGCCGGGGTCGGCGTGGGCCACGACCATGCGGAAGGAGCCGTCGGCTTCAAGGGTAGTGGTGGCTCTGTTCCGACTGACTGGCCGATTCAGGTAGTCAAGGGTCTGTTGGAACCGGTTCCAGGCGCAAACGCTCGCGAAACGGCACTCGGGCCACCGGCCGGTGATGACCAGCGCCTCATCCGGCCCAAGCAGCCACCGACCCAGCGAATAGTGAGCATCGGCAGCCGCCAGGGCGAAATCACCCGGTTCCTGGGGCACCGGGAATTCATTGGGGATTCGGCCCACCCAGTCGGGCCGCGCAGCGTGATCGGCCGGGCGCAGACCGTCGATGGTCTTGCTTCGTACATGGGTGGTGATCCGCCCGATGGCCGCAGCCACCAGGGCGTCGTCCCACGGCGGCGGCGGGCCATCAGGTGGGTCGAGGTTCGAGATGGTCAGCGGTACATGGACATCGGCGGCAGCAGCCGGGGACTCCCACTCGAAGTAGTGGCGGCTGGTGAGGCGGCCGGCATCGGCCGACAGTTTCAACCAGTTCCGGTCCCGGGGCTTACCTCCGAGGATGATCTCAAAGGAGCCGTCGGCGGCAACGTCGAACTGCGTGTCGTTGAGCATCCCGTCGGTGCGGTCCGGGTAGGAGCCGTTGTTCGCTCCGGCCTCCACGGTGAACGCCGTGTACACCGCCTGGGCCAGGTTGCCAGTGATCCGGTAGGTGCGGTCGCCCCGGATGGGGGCCTCAAAGTAGATGGCGTCGGCATTGTCACCGCTGAACTTGCGGGTCGGCGTCACGATACGACGCCACACTGGACGTTCCGGATCGAACTCGGCGTGGCTCACCAGCCCCGACTGGAGAATGTGGGCGATTGTGCGGTGTGCCTCGGCGACGTCGCGGTCGTCGACCACCATCCACTCCTCACCGGCGAACCGCTCACCGGCCTCGGCCAGCACCTCGATCAAGCCGGCCCATGCAGCACGCGTCTCGGACATCTGGTTCCTCTCGATCCGGGCCTTTCGATCCGAGAACGAGTGTGGCCCATGACCCGATTGGCGACCCAATCAGGCCGGCACTGAGCGCCCGTTTCGAGCGGCGCCGGGCCGCCCGTTTGCTCTTGATGACCTCAGCTCTGCGGACTGGGGGGCGATTTTCGGATCTTGGTGGTACGCCCCCTGGAGAGCGGCACTAAACGCGGACCGTTCATTCGGGGTTTGATGGTGCGCCCCCTAGGAGTCGCTATCAAAACCCAACCGACCTTCAGGCTCCATCAGTCGGGCTTATCCACCATTGGATCACATGGGGGTCAGGGGCTCCGACGGGGGACCCTCCGAAAAGGCGTTCGTTCTAGGAGTCTTCGGGGTTTTCGACCTCGCCCGGCTCCCCTCCAGTCAGGGCGACGATCTCCCGGCGCTGGGCCTCGATGGTGGCCCGCTGCGTGGTGAGTCCCAACTGGATGTGGCCGTCGGACGCGGCTTGGAGCGGGGTACGGGGTTCGCCCCTTAGGATTTTCCAATGACCGCCCAGCACGCCCGGAACAGGGAATTAGGACAGGAGCAAACACCGATGAGCGCCTTTGAACGTGGGCTGTTCCCGGCGGGTGTGACGACCGAGCAGTGGCCGTCGAGCAACGGGCCCCTCACAGTCGAAATGTGGTACCCAGCGACCGAAGAGACCCGCGGCCGCGATCTCGACCCTGCCACCAAGGACCGCTACGAGGCTGTCTGGGTGGAGGCGGGCGAAGAACCGGAGCTGATCAGCCAGGACGCGGTGCGCGATGCCGACCGAGGCGATGAGACCGGTCCGCTCGTGGTGTTCAGCCACGGGTTCATGGGCCACCGGAGGGAAGGGACCTTCCTATGCACCCACCTCGCGAGCCACGGCTACACCGTCATCAGCACCGACCACCCCACCAGCACCTCCTGGGAAGTCGAAGCCGCACTGGACCTCTCAGGCGCCGCCGATGACGGCGATTCGGGCGCGGGTGGGGTCGAGGTGATGATCCAACACCGCCGAGACGACCTGAAAGCGCTGTTCGCGCACGCGACCGAGCGGGGTCTCGACAATGGCAGACCGATCGGGTTCACCGGGGCCAGCCTCGGCGGATGGACCTCACTGCTGGCGCCGTCGATCGGCGCCCACGTGCACGCGACGGTTCCCATGTGCCCCGCTGGCGGACTCAGCCCGACCAGCCCGATGAAGAACAACCCGTGGGCCGACGGGCTTGACTTCGACTGGCCCGAGGAGGTGGCCTGCATGATGCTGGTCGCCGACCGCGACTCATGGCTCCCGCTGGCCGGCCAGTTCCAGCTGCTCCGCAGGACACCGCCGGGCTCGTCGATGGTGGTCCTGTGCGATGCGGATCACAACCACTTCGTCGACGACATCGAGATGAGCCAAGGCCACCTTCGCGAGGTCACGATGGCGCTCGCCGACGTGCTGTCCGACGGCCCCATCAACTGGCGGGCCGTCGCCGAAGCCGTGGCACCGTTCGACGAACTCGTCTCTGAAGCCGCGACCCACAAGCTCTGGCAGGGACTCGTCGTGTCGCACTTCGACGCCCACCTGCGAGGCGACACCACAGCCCGGACCCTTCTCGAGACCGACATCCAGTCGACCTCGCGTGCCCTGGGTGCCGAGACCTACGTCGTCCGAAACCTCTAGTCGCCGCGTCTGGACACCAGATTCCGGTACATCAACCCGCACTCGCTCGTCGGCGTTCGACAGGCGCAGGTAGGTGGCAGCTCGTGTTCCTACGATTGGTTCCATGTCCTGTACATGTCCCTTCGTCGCTGATTCTTGCGACCCGGACGATGGAAACTTCAGGACCTAGGAGTTGGGTTTTGATGGTGCGCCCCCTGGGACTCGAACCCAGAACCTGCGGATTAAGAG
>DCXR01000074.1:9009-104664 GCA_002329075.1 Candidatus Neomicrothrix sp. UBA2131 | reverse complement strand
CGTGTCGAGCACACCGAGCTTCGAAACCTCCTTGGTCTTGAAGTTCTCGGGGTCGTCGAGTACCTCGCCGTCGCGGTTGCCGAGGATGTTGGTCGAGTACCAGCCGCGCAGGCCGAGCATCCGGGCCTTGAAGCCGGGTGCCAGGAGCGTCTTCATGAGCGTCTGGCCGGTCTTGAAGTCCTTGCCGGCGATCGGCACGCCGCGGGCCTCGGCCAGCTCGATCATGCATGGCAGGTCGACGGACAGGTTGGGGGCACCGTTGGCGAACGGCACGTCGCTCATGAGGGCGGCGTACACGTAGATCTGGCTGGGTGAGATGTTCTCGTCGTCGGTGCGCAGGCCGGCCTCGAACGCCTCGACGGTGTCGTGGACGGCGCTGGCCTCCTGGTAGGCCTCGGTCGACCCGCACCAGACCATCACGAGGCGGTCGCAGCCGTTTTCGGTGCGGAACCGGTCGATGTCGGTGATCAGCGCCTCGGCCTGCTCCCACTTGGAGGCGACCTGCTTGACGCGCACGCCGTCGAGCTTCTTGACCCAGCGTTGGTCGAATACGGCGTCCATCGCGACGATGCCCTCGAGCTCGGCCGACAGCGGGGCGAGGTCGCTTTCGTCGAGCACGCCGCAGGTGCGGGCGGCCTCGAGCACATTGGCCGAGATCGGGTCCCAGCCGCCGAAGACGAGGTCGTCGAGGTCGGCGAGCGGGACGAACTCTCGGATCAGCGGGTTGCGGTCCTCGTCGCGGGCGCCGAGGCGGATGTGCGCCATCTGGCTGACCGAGCCGATCGGGGCTGTCAGGCCCTGGCGGGCGGCGACCACGCCTGCGATGAAGGTGGAGGCGACGGCGCCGAGGCCGGGCGTGAGGATCCCGAGTCGGCCGGTGGCGGGTGCGATGTCGCGCGGGGAGCGCGTGGATGGGGAAGCAGTGGTTTCAGGCATTCCCCGAGACTAAGGGTTATCGAAGCAACTGTGACTAGAGTTTAGAATGACTGAATCAACCTGAAGGCGTTCCACATGGCCTCCCCACGTGATCTCCCGGTGCTCCCGAACCTCACCGTCCAGCAGCTCGAGTACCTCGTGGCCGCCGCCGACGCCCCCACCCGGGCCGCAGCAGCCGCCGGACTCGGCGTCACCCCTTCGGCCCTCACCCAGGGCCTGGCCGAGCTCGAACGCCGGGTGGGCCTGCCGCTGTTCGAGCGTCGCGGCCGCCAGACCCTGCTGCGCCCCGACGCCGCCGAGGTGCTCGCCCACGCACGCCGGGTCGTCGCCGCCACCCGCGACCTCGCCCGCTGGGCCGGGACCCGCCGCACCGGCACCTCCGGAAACGTCCGCCTCGGCACCATCGACGCCGTCGCCGTCCACCACCGGGCCTTCGCCATCCGGGCATTTCGCACCGGACACCCCGACATCGACCTCCACCTCACCGTGGCCCCCTCCGGCCAACTGCTCGAGTCCCTCGTGCGGGGCGACCTCGACGTGGCGGTCCTCGTCCGGCCCGCCGACCTCCCCGCCGAAGTCATCGCCGAGCCGCTGCTCGACGAACCCCTCCTCGTCTACGCCCCCGACGACGCCGACGTCGGTACCCCCGCCACCTGGGGACCCTGGGTGGCGTTCCCGTCCGGCTCGCATACACGCAGCGTCATCGCCACCGCCCTGGCCGCCACAGGGGCACGCTTCGAGGTGGTCGCCGAGTCGAACCAACCCGAGGTACTGCGCGAGATGGTCCGCCTCGGGCTCGGCTGGGCGGTGCTGCCGACCGCCCAGGCCGAGCCCGGTGCCGAACCGCTCGTCCCCGCCCGCCACGAGCCGATCGCCGTCCGGCAACTGGTCCTTGCCCAGAGGGTCGACGTGCCACCCGACGCCGCCGCCGACGCCCTGGTCGAAGCACTGCGTTCCAACGCCGTCGCCCCGTCGCGTGCCACCTCCGGCCACTAGCCTCTAGGCACCCGATCGACCATGAGAATCGAGTGCCCCGATGCCCTGGCCCTCATCCCGCGACGACGAACTGTTCGGCTATGTGGCCGACGAGTTCGAGCGACAGAACACCACCCTCCAGCTCATCGCCTCCGAGAACTTCGCCTCCCCGGCGGTGCTCGAGGCCTCGGGTTCGGTGCTCACCAACAAGTACGCCGAGGGCTATCCCGGCAAGCGCTACTACGGCGGCAACGTCCACGTCGACGAGGTCGAGGACCTCTCCCGCGAGCGGGCCAAGGCCCTGTTCGGCGCCGACCATGCCAACGTGCAGCCGCACTCCGGCGCCAACGCCAACATGGCCGCCTACCAGGCGTTGCTCGAGCACGGCGACACCGTGCTGGGCCTCAGCCTCGACCACGGTGGCCACCTCACGCACGGCTCGCCGGTCAACGCCAGCTCGATGCTCTACGAGTTCGTGTCGTACGGCCTCACGGCCAGCGACGAGCGCATCGACCTCGACGATCTGCGCGACAAGGCCAAGGCCCACCGCCCGAAGTTGATCGTCGCCGGCGCCACCGCCTACTCCCGCACCATCGACGCCGCACCGTTTCGCGAGATCGCCGACGAGGTCGGGGCGATGCTCATGTTCGACGCCGCCCACATCGCCGGCCTCATCGCCGGTGGTGTGCACCCCAACCCGGTGCCCTACTGCGACGTCGTCACCTTCACCACCCACAAGACCCTCCGCGGCCCCCGCGGTGGCTGCATACTCAGCCGGGCCGAGTACGCCAAGGCGATCGACAGGGCCATCTTCCCGGGCACCCAGGGCGGACCGCTCGAGCACCACATCGCCGCCAAGGCCGTGGCGTTCCGCGAGGCGGCCGACCCGTCGTTCGCCGGCTATGCCCGCCAGATCGTCGCCAACGCCCGGGCCCTGGCCGAGGCCCTCGCCTCCCACGGCTTTCGGCTGGTCTCCGGCGGTACCGACAACCACCTCATGCTGGTCGACCTGCGAACCTTCGACGAGGAGTGCACGGGGGCCGTCGCCGAGGATGTCCTCGACCGGGCGGGCATTACGCTCAACAAGAACACGGTGCCCGACGACCCCCGTTCGCCGTTCGTGACCAGCGGCGTCCGGATCGGCACCCCGTCGACCACCACCCAGGGCATGAAGGAGTCCGAGATGGCCGAGATCGCCGAATTCATCGCCCACACACTGCGCGGCCGCGACGACGACTCGGTGGTTGCAGCGGTTCGAGCCGATGTCGCCGAACTGTGCGGCAGGTTCACGCCGTACGGCGGCTGAGCCTGCCGATGAGTTCGGCGGGCGCCACCCGGACCTGCGTCGGCACCTGATCCCATGCCCGCCGCGACCGCCTACCTGATCGTCGGAGTGGCGGCCGCGCTGGCCACGGCGCTGGCCACACCGGTCGTCCGGCGGGCAGCAGAAGGGGCCGACCTGGTCGTCGCCCCCGATGAAAGGCACGTCCACGAGTACGCCATGCCCGCCCTGGGCGGGCTCGCCATGATGGCCGGCCTCGTCGTCGGCCTGGCCGTTGCCTGGGGAATCGGCGACTTCTCGGCGGCCTTCGCGACCCCCACGGAGATGATCGGGCTGCTGGTCGCCGCAACGCTCATCTGCGCCGTCGGCACGCTCGACGACATCCGACCCGTGTCGGCCCCGGCCAAGGTGGCGGGCATGGTCGCCGCCGGCGCGGTGCTGTCGCTGGCCGGAGTGTCGCTGCTCGTCCTGCGCGTCCCGTTCCTCGACCTGATCCTGCTGTCACCGGACCTGTCGGCACTGTTCACCGTGGTGTGGGTCGTGCTAATCGCCAACGCCGTCAACCTCATCGACGGCCTCGACGGTCTTGCGACGGGCATCGTGGGCATCGCAGCCGGCGCGTTCCTCCTCTACGCGGTGCGGCTCGGTGACGCCGGCGTCCTCTTCGAGGGCAACCCCGGTGCCCTCCTGGCCGTGCTGGTCATCGGCATCTGCGTGGGCTTCCTGCCCCACAACATCTATCCGGCACGGATCATGATGGGAGACGGTGGCTCCATGCTGCTGGGCCTGCTGATGGCGGCATCGACGGTCTCCGTGGGCGGCCGCACCGACGCCCCCTTCTCGGGCCAGTCGTTCTTCTTCTTCGCCCCGCTGTTCATCCCGCTGTTCATCCTCGGGGTGCCGTTGCTCGACATGACGTTCGCCATCGTGCGCCGTATCGCCACCCGGGGCCTTCGGATCACCCAGGCCGACAAGGAACACGTGCACCACCGGATCATGAAGTTGGGCCACGGACACCGGCGGGCGGTGTTCATCCTCTGGGCATGGACGGCGCTGCTCTCGAGCTTCGTGTTGTGGCCGACCTACACGGGCAGGGGCGACGCCATCATGCCGACCGGCATCGCCGCCGTCTGCCTGCTGCTGTTCACGGTGTTGCACCCGCGCCTGCGCACGGTCCGCCACCCGGTGTACCGGGAGGGTCGGCCGCGGCTCCGGCTCGGAGCCCGGGGCGGCCCGGAACAGGAGGAATCCGACAGCGATGCATGAGCCCGCGCACGAGTCGGATGTCACGCTGCCGTCGATGGGTAGGGGGTTGTCCTCACAGGAGATAGAGAATATATTCACAAGCGCTGAGGGGGGCCTTCCGCTCCCACCTCATGCACCCCCGTCCTCCCCGTCTCGTCAGAGGTCAACGTTGATGCAGCAGGCTGAAGCGCGCGAGTTGAAGCAGGGCTTCGGCGACGCCGCCGCTGCCGCCTTCGAGTTGGCCGTGACCCCAGCGATCTTCGGTGTGCTGGGCTGGCTCCTCGACCGTTCGATAGGCACCTCGCCGGTGTTCACGGTCGCCTTCGTGCTGGTCACCGCCGGCTACTCCGTGTGGCGACTGGCCCGCGACTACCGCATCAACCTCGACCGCGAGGTCGCCTCCCGCCGCGAGGCCTGGCAGGCCCGGGGACCGTTGGTTCCTTGAGCGCCGCGACCGATCACGCCGATGTCGTGCTGCCCGCCGAGGGCCCTGAACAGGAGATCGCCCGCGACCTGGCTCGCCGCGCCGCCTGGGTGTCGCCGGCCTTCCTGGTCCTCGGAGCCGTCCTCGGCGGTGTCGACGGCGCCGTGTCGGCCGGGCTGGCACTGCTGCTCGTCGCAGGCAACTTCCTCCTCGGTGCCGCCATCATCGGACGCGCAGTCTCCGTCTCGCTCAACGCCCTCTACGGTGCCGTCCTGCTCGGCTATGTCGTCCGACTCGGCCTGCTGGCTGTGATCGCCCTGGCGTTCAAGAGCACCGGCTGGTTCTCCGCCGTACCCTTCGCCATCACCCTGCTCGTCACCCACCTCGGCCTCCTCGCAGCGGAGACCAAGCGTGTGTCGATGACGCTGGCCCACCCGGGCCTGGCGCCGTCGGCACGGAAGGTCGGTGACGAACCGTCCACCGATCCCACGTCACCCCAGGAGTAGCACCACCCGTGAACGTGCTCGCCCTCGACTTCCCGCCCGTCAGCCACCTCTTCGAGTGGCCGGCCCTCCTGTTCGACGGGACCGTGTACGCCGTCAACAAGACGGTCCTGATCTACCTGGCGGCGGTCGTCATCACGGCGGCCATCTTCCTCGTGGCCGGCCGCAGGAACGCCCCGTTGGTGCCCGCCGGCGTCCAGCACGTCGCCGAATCGGGCGTGACCTTCGTCGAGGAGTCGATCGTCATGGAGACGATCGGCCCAGAGGGCAGGAAGTTCATGCCCTTCCTGACCACGATGTTCTTCTTCATCCTCTTCTCGAACATCACCGAGGTCATCCCGGGCATCCAGTTCCCGGCCAACAGTCGCATGGCCGTCCCGATCACCCTCGCCATCGTCGTGTGGTGCATCTACAACGTGGTCGGCGTGCGCTCCCAGGGCCTCGGTGGCTACCTCAAGAACTCCCTGTTCCCCCCGGGCGTGCCGGTCGCCCTCTACCTGATCGTGACCCCCATCGAGCTGGTGTCGACCTTCGTGGTGCGGCCCTTCTCGCTGGCCATCCGACTCTGGGCCAACATGGTCGCCGGCCACCTCCTGCTGGTCACCTTCGCCGTGCTCACCACCGCCCTGTGGGGTGCCTTTCCCCCGACGGCGATCGCCCCCTTCGGCATGCTCGTCCTCATGACCGGCTTCGAGATCCTCGTCTCGGTCCTGCAGGCGTTCATCTTCACGATCCTGACCGCCGTCTACATCGGCGGTTCGATGCACCCGGCCCACTAGCCGCAGCGCACCCCTCGACTTCTCGAAACCAACAGATCCCAACAAACCACCCGGACTCGGATCCTCCGACCCGGAACAACACGAACCAGGAGAAATCAAGTGCTGAACGTTCTGGCGCAAACGGCAGCCGGTGAGATGCTCGAGGGCCTCAAGGCCATCGGTGCCGGCCTCGGCTACGGCCTCGCGGCCATCGGCCCCGGCATCGGTATCGGAACAGTGGTCGGCAACGCCATCTCGGCGATGGCCCGCCAGCCCGAGTCCGCCGGCATGGCCCGGACCACGATGTTCCTCGGCATCGCCTTCACCGAGGCGCTGGCCCTCATCGGGTTCGTCGTCTTCATCCTCCTGATGCCCTGAGGCACGGGTCGAACGAAAGAGAGTCGAACCCATGCGTAACCAACGGAATCGCCTTCTGGCGGCCCCGCTGCTCGCCCTTGTCGTGTTGGTGGCCCTTGCCGGCCCCGCCTCGGCCTCCGGCGACAGCGTGGGCGCCTGCATGGCCGAACACCTCGAGGCCCACGGTGAGCTCGACAGCCACCTGCTCCACGACGAGGCCGTCCAGGACGAACTCGAGAAGTGCTTCGAGGCCCCCAGCCCGATCCTGCCCGAGTTGAACGAGATCATCTGGGGAGGCGGCGCCTTCCTGATCCTGTTCGTGCTCATGGTCAAGAAGGGCTTCCCGGCCGTGCAGGGCGCCATGGACGCCCGCGCCAACCGGATCCGCTCCGACCTCGACGAGGCCGACCGGGCCAAGCTCGAAGCACAGTCCGTGAAGTCCGACTACGAGGCACGGCTGGCCGACGCCAAGGCCGAGGCCTCCCGCCTGATCGACGAGGCCCGTGGCGACGCCGAGAAGGTACGTGCCGACCTGGTCGCACGTGCCGAGGCCGATGCCGCCGGGATCCGGGAGCGCGCCGCTGCCGAATCCGACGCAGCAAAGGCCCAGGCGATCGCCGACCTCCGCGCCGAGGTCGCCTCCATCGCCCTGGGTGCGGCCGAGCGGGTCGTGCAGTCGAGCCTCGACGCCGAGGTGCAGGGCAACCTGATCGACGCCTACATCGACGAGGTGGCCGGAGCCGATGGCTGACGCCGCCGTGGCCGGCTACGCCGAGGCGTTGTTCGCAGTCGCGTCGGTCGAGGGTGACCTCTCGGCCGTCGAGGACGAGTTGTTCGACTTCGCCCAGGCGTTCCGATCCAACGACGAACTCCGCACGACGCTTGCCGACGACAACGTCCCGGCGGCCCGACGCCTCCAGGTGGTCGACGACCTCCTCGACGACCGGGCCTCGGCGACCACTTCGTCGCTGGTCGCGATGGTGGTCGGTGCCGGACGCGCCGCCGAGCTGCCCGCCATCGTCGACGCCTTCATCGAGCGCAGTGCCGCATCACGCAACAAGGCGGTCGCCACCGTGCGCTCCGCCATCGCCCTCACCGCCGACCAGCGGGAACGACTCGCCGCCGCCATCAGGACCTCGACCGGCAAGGACGTCGAGATCCGCGTGGTCGAGGACCCCAGCGTTCTGGGCGGGGTTGTCACCGAGATCGGCGACGACATCATCGACGGCAGCGTCCGACGCCGCCTGAACCAGCTCCGCGAGAGCTTCCGGTAGTACGCGAGCCATCCGAGACGAGAGAGAACCATGGCTGAACTGACGATCAACACGGCGGACATTGCGGCCGCGATCCAGAAGAACCTCGAGGGTTTCGAGCCCAGCCTCGAACAGACCCAGGTGGGTCGTGTGCTCGAGGTTGGTGACGGCATCGCCCGGGTGTCGGGCCTGCCCGACGCTGCGGTCAACGAACTGCTCCAGTTCGAGGGCGGCACGATGGGCCTGGCCCTGAACCTGGACGAGGACTCCATCGGTGCAGTCGTCCTGGGCGAGGTCGACGACATCGAAGAGGGGCAGACCGTCCGGGCGACCGGTGACATCCTCTCACTCCCCGTGGGCGATGGCCTCCTGGGACGCGTCGTGAACGCACTCGGCGAGCCCATCGACGGCAAGGGCCCGCTCACCAACACGGTGCAGCGACGCATGGAGATCCAGGCCGCCGGGATCATGGGCCGCAAGCCCGTGCACGAGCCGATGCAGACCGGCATCAAGTCGATCGACTCGCTCATTCCCATCGGCCGAGGCCAGCGCGAGTTGATCATCGGCGACCGCAAGACCGGCAAGACGACGATCGCCATCGACACGATCATCAACCAGGCCGGCCAGGGCGTGAACTGCGTCTACGTCGCCATCGGCCAGAAGGCCTCGACGGTCGCCCAGAACGTGGCCGTGCTCGAGTCCCACGGGGCCATGGAGTACACGGTCGTGGTCGTCGCCCCGGCGTCCGAGCCGGCGCCGTTCAAGTACCTCGCCCCGTATGCCGGCTGCGCCATGGGTCAGCACTGGATGGACAACGGGGGCCACGCCCTCGCCGTCTACGACGACCTCTCGAAGCAGGCCGAGGCCTACCGCCAGATGTCGCTGCTGCTGCGTCGCCCGCCGGGCCGCGAGGCCTACCCGGGCGACGTCTTCTACCTGCACAGTCGCCTGCTGGAGCGTGCCGCCAAGCTCAGCGACGACCTCGGCGCCGGCTCGATGACCGCCCTGCCGGTCATCGAGACCAAGGCCGGCGACGTGGCGGCGTTCATCCCGACAAACGTGATCTCGATCACCGACGGCCAGATCTTCCTCCAGGACGACCTGTTCAAGTCGGGCGTGCGTCCCGCAGTCGACGTCGGCATCTCGGTGTCACGCGTCGGCTCGGCCGCCCAGGTCAAGGCCATGAAGACGGCCGTGGGTACGCTCAAGTCAGACCTCCAGCAGTTCCGCGAACTCGAGTCGTTCGCCGCCTTCGGCTCCGACCTGGACGCCCTCTCCCAGGCGCAACTGGACCGTGGCTACCGCCTCACCGAACTCCTCAAGCAGGGTCTCAACTCGCCACTCGTGGTCGAGGAACAGGTCGTGTCGATCTGGGCAGGCACCCGTGGCCACCTCGACGGCGTCACCATCGCCGACGTGCGGCGCTACGAGACCGAGTTGCTCGACTGGTTCCGGACCCGCCACAGCGAGATCCTGGCCGACATCCGCGACACCGGCAGGATCGGCGACGAAGACGCCTTCGACGCCGCGATCGCCACCTTCACCGAGCAGTTCGCCGGCTCGGCCGCTGATGACGACGCCCCCGACGCCGAGGGGACCGACACCGATTCCGTTCTCGTCGATGCCGACACGACGCTTCCCGAAGAGGACATCTCGGCTGCCGCCGAGTGATTCACGTGTCCCGCCCGACCTGCGCCCACGGTTCCGCCCCGCCGGCGGCCCGGCGCGCCCCCGTGAAGGGAGCGTGCGTTGGCCGGAGGTAGGGAACGGGTCCTGCGGCGCCGCATCGGCAGCGTCCAGAACACCAAGAAGATCACCCGGGCCATGGAACTGATCGCCGCCACCCGCGTGGTGAAGGCGCAGCAGCGGGCCCGTGCCGCCCGCCCCTACGCCGAGCAGATCACCGCCGTCATCGAGAACCTCGCCGCCGGCGGTGCCGAGGTCGACCATCCGCTGCTCCGCAGGGCCGAGAAGGTCGAGCGGGTCGGCGTGATCGTCATCTCGTCCGACCGGGGCCTCGCCGGCCCGTACAACTCGTCGGTCATCAAGGCCGCCGAACGTCAGGTCCAGAACGCCAGGTCGGAGGGCGCCGACTACTCGCTGATCGTCATCGGCAAGAAGGCCCGCGACTACTTCGGCTTCCGGAAGTACGCCATCGAGTCGTTCACCATGGGCATCAGCGACAACCCGACCTACGAGGACGCCCGCCGCATCGCCGACGAGGTGTCGGCGATGTTCAGCGAGGGCCGTATCGACCGGGTCGAGCTCGCCTATACGGAGTTCATCAGCCTCGGCAGCCAGAAGGTCGCCACCCGGCGCTTCCTGCCGCTCGAGAGCACCGAGACCATCGCCACCGAGGGCAGCGGCGACGCCGACCTCAGCGGGGCCTTCGAGTTCGAGCCGTCGCCCGAGGCGGTGCTCGAGTCCCTGCTGCCCCGATACGTCGAGGCCCGCCTGTTCGGTGCCCTGCTCGACTCGGCCGCCTCCGAACACGCCAGCCGTCAGCGGGCCATGAAGGCCGCCACCGACAATGCCGAGGAGCTCATAACCAAGCTCTCACGAGAGATGAACCAGGCCCGCCAGGACGCCATCACCACCGAGATCATGGAGATCGTCAGTGGTGCCGAGGCGCTGGGCAGCGACAACGAGCCTGAAGAACCCGCCCCCGTGGGCGCCGAGCACTGATCCCCTGATCGAAAGCAACCAGGAGCAACCATGACGACCGCCACCGACCTCCGAGACGGCCACATCGTCGGCATCGCCGGCCCGGTCATCGACGCCGAGTTCCCCCAGGGCGAACTCCCCGAGATCAACACGGCCCTCGAGTTCGACGTCACCGTCGACGGCAGGAACGTGACGATCGTGGCCGAGGTGGCCCAGCAGATCGGCTCCCACCGTGTGCGGGCCATCGCCATGAAGCCGACCGACGGCCTCACCAGGGGCACCGTCGTGCGCAACACCGGCAGGGGCATCACCGTGCCGGTGGGCGACGCCACGCTCGGCCACGTGTTCAACGTGATCGGCCAGGGCCTCGACGACCCGACCGCCGGCGTCGGCGCCGACCGGTGGGAGATACACCGCAGCGCCCCCTCGTTCGACTCGCTCGAGCCCAAGGCCCAGATGTTCGAGACCGGCGTGAAGGTCATCGACCTGCTCACCCCGTACCTGCAGGGCGGCAAGATCGGCCTGTTCGGCGGCGCCGGCGTCGGCAAGACGGTGCTCATCACCGAGATGATCAACCGCGTGGCCACCAACCACGGTGGCGTGTCCGTGTTCGCCGGAGTCGGCGAGCGCACCCGTGAGGGCACCGACCTCCTGCTCGAGATGGACGAGTCGGGCGTGCTCGAGAAGGCCGCCCTCGTGTTCGGCCAGATGGACGAGCCACCGGGGGTCCGCCTGCGGGTGGCCCTTTCGGCGCTGACCATGGCCGAGTACTTCCGCGACGAGCAGGGCCAGGACGTGCTCCTGTTCATCGACAACATCTTCCGGTTCGTGCAGGCCGGCTCCGAGGTGTCGACCCTGCTGGGCCGCATGCCGTCGGCCGTGGGCTACCAGCCGACGCTGGCCGACGAGATGGGCCAGCTTCAGGAGCGGATAACCACCACCCGGGGCCGCTCGATCACGTCGATGCAGGCCGTGTACGTGCCCGCCGACGACTACACCGACCCGGCGCCGTTCACGTCGTTCACCCACTTCGACGGCACCACCGAGTTGAGCCGCGACATCGCCGCCCTGGGCATCTACCCGGCAGTCGATCCGCTGGCCTCGACCTCGACGATCCTCACGCCCGAGGTCGTCGGCGAACGCCACTACGAGACGGCCCGCCGTGTGCAGGAGATCCTCCAGCGCTACAAGGAACTCCAGGACATCATCGCCATCCTCGGCCTCGACGAACTGTCGGAAGAGGACAAGATCACGGTGTCGCGTGCCCGCAAGGTCCAGCGCTTCCTGTCGCAGCCGATGAACGTGGCCGAGGTCTTCACCGGCCTGCCCGGCGTGACGGTGCCCGTCGAGGAGACGGTCGACTCGTTCGCCGCCCTCGTCGACGGCGAGCTCGACGACCTGCCCGAGCAGGCGTTCCTGAACGTCGGCGGCGCCGAGGACGTGCAGCGCAGGGCCCGCGAGCTCGAGGACTGAGCGACGCCATGACGTTCCAGATCGAGTTGGTCTCGCCGGAGGCCATCACCTACCAGGGCGAGGCCGACATGGTCATCACCCGCACGGTGGGTGGTGGCGACATCGCCTTCCAGCCGGGCCACGTACCGTTCATCGGGGTTCTGTCCGTGTGGTCGGTCGACGTGGTGCGTCCCGACGGTGGCCGCGACACGTTCGCTGTGCACCGGGGGTTCGTGCAGGTGGCCGGGACGAAGATCAGCATCCTGTCGGACGTGTCCGAGGCCGCCGGTGACATCGACGTCGAGCGGGCCCGGGTGGCGAAGGCGGGCGCCGAGTCGGCCCTGTCGGCCGACAAGGACGACGTGGAGGCCGTAGGTGCACTGGCCAGGGCCGATGTCCGCCTGACCGTGGCCGGCGCCGAGGGCTGACCAGCCCACTTCCCCCGGTAGCGGTTCCGGGGTGGCCGACGCACGCTCGCCGTGTTCGCACCTGCGTTGCTCGCACCTGTCTGTGGTTCAAGGGCGGTGGAGGAGCCCGACGGGGTCGGGATCACGTACTTCGTGGATGGCATCCTCGACTGTCCGATGGAGGGCCGCTATTCGACGTTCGCCACCCTTTCGTCCGAGGCCGTCGGCGAGCCCACGCCGAAGGAGGCGTCTGTGAAGGCGCCGGCCTCCTTCCGGGAGGTGCATGGGGGCGGGGTCTCGACGGATCCGGGACACAGCGAAATGCCGGTGGCCGGCGGCCGCGAGGTCGTGTCGGTCCTGGCGTCGGGGCTCTCCGCCGGCCGCAGCTGGGCCGTCATGCCCACGGCCTGGTGCCCGGGCTTCGGCCCGAACGAACGCTGAGGCTCAGTAGTCGACGGCGGAGAAGTCCTGGAGCTTGTCGAGGCTGTGGTGTGCCTCGACGAAGCGGACCGTGCCGGACTTCGAGCGCATGACCAGCGACTGGGTGTGGGCCTGGCCGTTGGCGTAGTGGACGCCCTTCACGAGGTCGCCGTCGGTGATGCCCGTGGCGGCGAAGAAGCAGTTGTCGCCGGCCACCAGGTCGTCGGTCATGAGCACGGCGCCGAGGTCGTAGCCCAGGTCGGCGGCTGCGGCACGCTCGGCGTCGTTGCGGGGCCAGAGGCGACCGGCGAGCACGCCGCCCATGCACTTGAGAGCGGCGGCGGCGATCACGCCCTCGGGGGTGCCGCCGATGCCGAACAGGATGTCGGCGCCGGAATCGGGCCAGGCGACGGAGATGGCGCCGGCCACGTCACCGTCGGGGATGAGGCGGATGCGGGCACCGGCGTTGCGCACCTCGGTAATCAGGTCGTTGTGGCGGTCCCGGTCGAGGATGACGGCGGTGATGTCGCCCACCGACTTGCCCTTGGCCTCGGCCACACGCCGGAGGTTCTCGGTGTACGACAGGTCGAAGTCGATGGCGTCGGCGCACCCGGGGCCGACGGCGATCTTCTCCATGTAGACGCACGGACCGGGGTCGAACATGGTGCCCTGGTCGCTCACGGCGATGACGGCGAGGGCGTTGCCGCGGCCCAGGGCGGTCAGGGTGGTGCCGTCGATGGGGTCGACGGCGATGTCGGCGCCCGGTGGAGTGCCGTCGCCCACGCGCTCACCGTTGTAGAGCATCGGCGCCTCGTCCTTCTCGCCCTCGCCGATGATCACCGTGCCGTTCATGGGGATCGTGCGCAGCATCTGGCGCATGGCGTCGACGGCGGCGCCGTCGGCGCCCAGTTTGTCGCCGCGGCCCATCCAGCGGGAGGCGGCCAGGGCTGCGGATTCGGTCACCCGGACCAGGTCGAGGGCCAGGTTCCGGTCGGGGGCGTCGGGATTCGGGGAGTCGTCCACGGCCTACGACATTACTCCCGTTGGGCAGGGTCGGGACGACCTCGCCGGTGCCCACGTCGACGAGGGTGGGAGCGGGCCGTCGGGATGTCAGGATGTCGCCCATGCCATGGTGCTTCCAGTGCGGAATCGAGTACGCCCCCAACGTCGACGACTGCCTCGAGTGCGGGGTGGTGTTGGTGGAGGAGGCACCGGTCGATGCCGGGACCGTGGGGGCACCCGACGAGGACCAGTTGGCCTACGAACTGCACGAGTGGGCAGGCGAGGCCCGGCGCATCCTCGACCAGTTGCTGACCGACGACGGCATCGCCCACGCATGGCAGGGTGCAACCCTGGTCGTGCGGGCGGCCGACGAGGGTGTGGTCGACGAACTCATCACGGTCGCCGAGTCGACCGGCGGGCCGGCCCTCGACCCCGACGCCGAGAAGTTGGCCTACGAGATGACCGACTGGGCCGACGCCGAGCAGACCGCCTTCTCCGATCTCCTTGCAAGGCTCGGGGTCGCCCACGAGTTCGACGAGGTCGGTGACCTGGTCGTGCTTGCGAGCGACGAGGACGCCGTCGAGACAGCCATCGACGCCTTCGAATCTGGTTCCGACGACCGGCCGGAACTGGACGGCCTTGACGGCAACCGCATGATGACCCAGGTCTTCGTGGCCTGCGACCGGCTCCGGAAGGACCCCCGCGACGATGCCGGGGTTTCGAAGCTGGTCGAGTTGGCACCGGTGTTCAGCGGGCACCGGCCGCCCTTCGGGATCGACCCGAAGCTCTGGGACGCCCTCGGCGAACGTTCGGCCGGCCTGGTCGACCTCCTGGCTGCCGGCGACACGCCGGAGGACGAGTTGACCGCAGCAGCCACGACCCTGACCGAGGCACTCCGACGCCTGGTCTGAGTGCAGCCCTCCGCCTAGCGGAAGTCCTTGATGAAGTCGGTCTTGAACAGGACCAGCCGCACGGCCTGATGCGATGTGGGCCGACCGCTGGCGTCGACCTCGATCCTCGATTGCCGGTCGGACTTGGTCTGGACGATCCGTCGGACCTTGAGGCCGGAGTCGGTGAACAGGGCCCTCACCTCGTCGCGGTGGCTGCTCTCGCCCGAGCAGGTGATCCGGTAGCGCTGCGAG
This sequence comes from Candidatus Neomicrothrix sp. UBA2131, assembly GCA_002329075.1. GTDB lineage: Bacteria > Actinomycetota > Acidimicrobiia > Acidimicrobiales > MedAcidi-G1 > S20-B6. The sequence goes on along the minus strand of DCXR01000074.1, from coordinate 89,844 downwards.
GACAGCGTGGCGATGCGCCGCTCGAGCAACGGCAGGGCCAGGAGCACTGAGAACGCAACGGCGGTGGTGGCCGTGGCGACGGCGTACTCGCCGATTCCGATGGCGACCCCCACGGCAGCCGCCATCCAGATCGTGGCGGCGGTGGTTATGCCGACGATGCTGCCCCGCTCCTTGAGGATCACGCCACCGCCGAGGAAGCCCACGCCGGTGACGATCTGGGCGGCCACCCGGCCCGGGTCGGAGTCGCCGGCGATCTCGATCGAGGTGAGGGTGAACAGCGTCGAGGCGAGCGTGATGAGGACGATCGTGCGGATGCCCGCCGCCTTCTCGCGAAGCTCACGTTCGAAGCCGATGGCGCCGCCCAGCACCACCGCCAGGAGCATCTTGACCAGTTCCTCTTCCATCCGACGAGCGTAGGCCGCGGTCCGACGTGGCGGGGGACCGGCTACATGCTCAGACCACGCCCTCCCAGAGGGAGACCTCGTCGTCGGCGGGACGGTTGGCGACGCTGCAGGTGTCGTCGAAGAGCATGGTGGGTCGGGTCTCTGCGTCGTACCGGGGCCAGTCGGGCAGGCCTTCGTGGTTCGGGTCGCCGTCCCGGACGAAGCCGACCCAGGCGGCGTGCGTCGCGGCGGCCAGCGGTCGGGGCGGGTCGTCCCCGATGAACCCTCGGGCCTGGGGGTTGTCGAGTTGGTCGAAGGCGAACGGCACCTCGATGAAGTGGTGGGCACCCCAGGCACCGTCGGCGACATCGGCCTGCCAGTCGAACCGGTACAGCCGGGTGTTCGGGTTGTGGGCCACCTGGGCGTCCGCCATGCGGATGGCGGGGACGATGAACATCCGGTCGCTCTCGATGGCTGCTGCGATCTCGTGGGGCTCTGCGTCGGGCCGGTTCGACCGGTAGACGTCGAGCACGGCGGAGCCGTCCCTTCCGGCCATTCCGAATACGGCATCGACGGTCATGGCCACGAGCTCTTCGTTGAAGATGTCCCTGAGGTCGACGATGAAGATCAGGGCCTCGTCCCTCGTGGTGCCGACCATCAGGTCGATGTCGGCGGCTGCCCCTGCGGCGATGGCGTCGATGGGACGCAGGGGTAGGGCGTCGGTGCCGTACGTGGGCTGGAACGCCATGGCGGATGCCGCCGCCTCGCCGAAGCGCGACGGGTCGCGGGTCGTCTGCAACTCGTCGCCCAACTTCACCTGGGCGTCGAGCAGGATGTCGTTCGGCACCCGCTGGAGTGCATCCAGGTCTCCCGGTGCCACCCCGAGGATGTCGAGCATGTGGCCGCCGATCATCGAGGCTGTCTCGGCGCCGAGGCCGTTGTGCCCGGCGCCGCTCTGTGGGATGGCCCGCTGGAACAGTCCCCGGGCAGCCGGCATCGTCATCAGGGAGGTCGCGCTCATGCCTCCGGCGGACTCGCCGGCGATGGTCACCCGGGCCGGGTCGCCACCGAAGGCGGCGATGTTGTCCCGAACCCACTCGAGGGCGGCGACCTGGTCGAGGAGGCCGAGGTTGCCCGATTCGGACAGTTCGGCGAAGTGCTCGGCCAGGTGCCAGAACCCCTGCACGCCGAGGCGGTAGTTGATGGTGACGCAGACGATGCCGTCACGTGCGAAGGCGGCACCGTTGTAGACGTCGTCGACGCCGCTGCCGGCATAGAAGGCGCCGCCGTGGATCCATACCAGGACCGGTAGCCCGGCGGCGCCGGGATCGGGTGTCCAGACGTTGAGGTTCAGGCAGTCGTCGCCGGTCGGGCTCTGCGGTGTGCCCAACTCGCCGAAGATCCCCGGCATCGCCTGCTGGATGGCGGTGAGGCCGTAGTCGGAGGCGGAGCGCACACCGTCCCACGCCGCCGGAGGGACTGGGGGTCGCAACCGCAGGTCGCCGACCGGGGCCGCGGCGTAGGGGATCCCCTTGAAGGCGTGCACACCCTGCTCGACGGTTCCCCGGAGTCGTCCGGATGGGATGGTGGCTTCTGCGGCCATGGGCGGCCTCCTCGTTCACATGGTTGGTGTGCCGTGGATCCTTCCAGACCACCGCCTCGGATGCCGAATTGCCGTTGGCGTGCCGGCACGCGGTGTGGAATGGTGACGTCTCCGACCACGAACAGGGGGCAGGGAATGCGCTTCTACCAGTTGATGGAGTTCCGGTCCACGGCCGACGATGCGGTGGCCGACGTCCACCGCTTCAGGGACCTCATGGGCGACGAGACGACCGCCCGGCGGGCCACCGTCTGCGTCGACCGCGACGATCCCGGCCTCATCGTGCAGATCGTCGAGTTCGACTCCTACGAGGAGGCGATGGCCAACAGTGAGCACGAGACCACCCAGGACGAGGCGGCCAAGGTCGAGGAGTCCAGCGGTGGGGTCGCCTTCCGGAACCTCGACGTGGTCGAGGTCGTCGACATCTGATTCAGGCCGCGGCTTCCAGCGGACGGGAGCGCTGGGCCCGCCAGAGGCTTCGGTAGTTCGACCACTCGAGGTCGCCCACGTAGCCGTCGTCGACGAGGGCGGCGTGGAGGCGGGGCAGGTTCCACATCGGCACGGTCATGTCGACGTGGTGGGCCAGGTGGTAGCCGACGTTGCAGGGCACGATCAGGGACCGGGCCAACACGGTCTGGCGCACGTGGCGGCTGGCGCGGCGCCGGTCGTCGGACCGGGTCATGCCGCCGTGTTCGGCAATCGCCCGCAGCCGGTTGAGCACCTGGTACACGAACGCCCACGGCAGCACCCAAAGCAGCAGGTACAGCCACGGGTGGCCGGCCAGGGCGAAGGCGCCGGCGATGAGCACCTGTCCGAGCAGGAAGCGGTAGGTGAGGCGCCGGTGGCGGACCTCGCCCAGGCGTTGGAACCGGGGCCGCACGATCCGCAACGCCGACACGCCGGTGGCGTCGCGGGTGATCTTGCGGCGCATCGACGCCCGGGTGATCGGATAGAGGCTGTAGAGGAGGAAGTCGGGCTCCTTCGGGCCGAACTCGTCCCGGTGGTGGTTGACGTGGCCGAGCCGGTAGCCGTGGCTGCCCGTGCCGAAGGTCAGCCAGCCGATCACCGTGATGCCGACGGCGTCGTTGACGCGGCGGTTGGGGAACAGCACCCGGTGGGCTGCCTCGTGGTGGAGGATGAACAGTCGGTTCTGGGCCAGCGCCATGGCCGGGAAGGCGGCGATCCAGGCGACGGGGTGGGCGAGCGTCACGGCGGCCCACACGATCAGCACCGGGGTGGCGAGGGCGCCGAGCACCGTCACCACGTTGCGGGCCACGGGGATCCGTCGCAACTCGTCCCGGAATGTGCCCTTCGGACGGCCGTCGGGGTGGAGGCGGTCGCTGCCGGTGAACGGCGGGGGCGTGGGCGCCATGCCGCCGGTCATGGTGGCGACCAGTTCGTCGTGCCGGTCGGGGTCGGGCATCCGGGCAGGCTATCCGTGGGTTGTCACGGAGGTCGGTGTGGCGCCTACCTTCGCCGCATGCCCGTCTCCGGCCTGTTCCTGGCACACGGTGCCGGCTCGGATTCGAGCCATTCCAGCCTCGTGCTGCTCGAGGAGCGCCTGGCGCCTCTTCCGGTCGCACGCCACGACTTCCCCTACCGTCGCGAGGGCCGCCGGTTCCCGGATCGTGCGCCGAAGTTGCTGGCATCGCTGGCCGAGGACGTGCCGGCCTTCGCCGAACGGGCCGGCATCGACCCCGCCGACCTGGTGCTCGGCGGTCGGTCCATGGGCGGACGCATGTGCTCGATGGCGGTCGCCGACGGGATGCCCGCCGCCGGGCTCGTGCTCATCTGCTACCCGTTGCACCCGCCGGACAAGCCCGAGAATCTGCGGGTAGACCACTTCGGCGCGATCGACGTGCCGTGCCTGTTCGTCTCGGGCGACCGCGACCCGTTCGGTTCGCCCGAGGAGTTCGCCGAGCACCTGGGGTCGATCCCCGGTCCGGTCACGACCGTGTGGCTCCCGGGGAAGCGGCACGACCTGAAGGGCGCCGACGAGGCCATCGCCGACGCCGTAGAGGCATGGCTGGCACGGTTGTAGTCGCCCTGCCCCTCAGGCTCGTCGGTCAAGGCGGGTGTCGCCGGGGTTGAGGTCCTCGAGTTCGACCCTCGCCGTCTCGGGGAAGCGCCAGAGCACCAGCCCGACGGCCAGCAGCGGACCGATGGCGGCAATGGCGAAGGCGTGGCCGTAGTTGTGGAAGTGGTCGCTCAGGTACCCGACCAGGAGCAGGCCCGAAGCGCTGCCAGTCACGCCCAGGGTGACGATGAGGCCGTTCGCCCGTGCCCGGTGGCGGGTCGAGAACAGCTCGGGGCCGTAGACGCCCAGGGCCACGGTCAGCGATCCGACGACGACACCGACGAGGTGGGCTCCCCACATCAGGCCGCCGCTGGCGTAGTAGCTGGCGACCAGGAACGCCGTGCCGCCGAGCATGCCGATGCTGGCCACGCTCCGTCGGCCCCGGGTGTCGGCCAGGCGTCCGGCCATGAAGATGCCGATGCCGGCAGGGGTCGTCGTGAGGATCGTGTAGAGCGTGATGCCCGAGGCGGTGAATCCCCGGTGGTCCTTGAGGAAGTCGTTCTGGAACTGGCTGGCCGGGGCGGCGAAGACGAGGAACAGGAACGCCACTGCGGCCAGGAGCAGGAGCCGTCGACCCTCGATGCCCGACCGCTCGGCTATTTCGACATCGACCGGATTGGCCGTGTAGCGGCGCGACTCGGGGAGGCGCCTGGCGACGGCCGCCAGGCCGAACAGCGACAGCAGTGGCACCACGTAGACGATCCGCCAGCCGGCTTCGTGCAGGTCGGCGACCGGCAGCACCCAGACGGCCATGCCGGCCCCTAGGGCGGCGGACAGCGCCAGCACGCTCAGCCCGTAGGCGCGGGCACCGCGGGGAAGCTCCTCGGCGGCGTAGATGCCGATGAGGATGCCCATGCCGGTAGTGAGGCCACGGGCGAACAGCTGGGACCCGCCGAGGAACCAGAGCCCGGGTGAGAGGGCACCCAGCGCCGTGCAGAGCACCGCTGCCGTGGCGGTGGCCAGCAGCAGGCGCCGCCGGCCCTTCCGGTCGGCCAGCACCATCACGGCGAGGGCGATCAGCACCCCCAGCCGGATGACGGCCAGCGTCACGCCCTGGGCGGTGTCGCCCCGGTCGAACTCGTCGGCGGCGAAGGTGATGGTCTGGGTGATGACCGTGCCGAGGTAGCCGTCGACGACCTGGATGCAGGCGAGCAGGGCCATGACGCGGGCGGCCCGGGCGTCGAGCCGGTCGGGGGGCGCCCACCACGGGATCCGCCGGTGACGCAAGCCGAGCCGCATCGGAATGGCGAACAGCACCGACCAGACAGGCATGGCCATCCGGTAGTCGAAGGATTCGGTGACCCGGTGCAGGCCGTCGGATGTCGGTGACACGGCCAGGGTGCGCTCGTAGCGCTCGAAGGGGCCGTGGTCGAGCAAGAACCGGTCGTCGCCGTCGGCCTGCTCACCGACCAGGTCGTCGCGGGGCGTGCGCAACTCTGCGAGTGCGGCGTCGTCGACCAGCAGGTCGTGGGAGGTCCTGGTGATTGGGGGGCTCCCTTCCGGTCCGGTGCGTGGCGCAGCATACTGAGGGGGTGAATCACGTCCCGGAAGCCGCCGCGATCCGCGTCCGTCGCTCGGGTCCCCTCGAGGGCACGGTCCGGGTATCGGGCGCCAAGAACTCGGCGCTCAAGCTCATGGCGGCCGCCCTGCTGGCGCCGGGCCGGTCGCTGCTCCACAACGTGCCCCGTATCGCCGACGTCACCTGGATGGGCGAGTTGCTGGAGCGGATGGGCTGCACGGTCGTCCACGAGGACGGCTCGGTCACCATCGACGTGCCCGATGACGTCGTGCCCGAGGCCCCCTACGAACTGGTCGAGCGGATGCGTGCATCCATCGTCGTGCTGGGTCCGCTGCTCGGCCGGCTGGGCGAGGCGCGGGTGTCGGTCCCCGGTGGCGACGATTTCGGCCACCGGCCCATCGACATGCACCTCAGGGGCCTCGAGGAGTTGGGCGCCACCTTCACGACCAGCCACGGCTACATCGAGGCTCGGGCCGACCACCTGACGGGCACCCGGGTGCTGCTCGAGTTCCCGAGCGTGGGTGCCACCGAGAACCTGCTCATGGCCTCGGTGCTCGCCGAGGGAACGACGATCATCGACAACGCTGCCCGAGAGCCCGAGATCGCCGACCTGGCGTCGTTCCTCAACCGCATGGGCGCCGTCGTCACCGGTGCCGGCACCTCGACCATCACCGTCGAGGGTGTCGAGCGGCTGGGCCCCGTCGAGCACACGGTGGTCGCCGACCGGGTCGAGGCCGCCACCTACCTGGCTGCCGTCGGTATCGCCGGCGGCGAGGTCACCGTCGAGGGCGCCCGCGCCGACCATATGGACATGCTCCTGACGAAGTTGGACGAGATGGGGATGCGGGTGTCGCCGACCAGCGACGGCCTCCGGGCGACGGCACCGGGGCGGCTGCGGTCGCTGGACGTGTCGACGCTGCCGTACCCGGGCGTGGCCACCGACTACCAGCCGTTCGTCGTGGCGATGTTGAGCGTCGCCGACGGGGTCGGCATCGTCACCGAGAACATCTTCGGCGGTCGCTTCCGCACGATCGACGAGTTGGTGCGCATGGGCGCCGACATCCGGGCCGAGGGCCACCACGTGGTGATCCGGGGCGTCGAGGTGCTGTCGGGGGCGCCGGTTCGTGCGCCTGACATCCGGGCGGGTGCGGCCCTGGTGGTTGCCGGCCTGGCCGCCGAGGGCGACACGCTCGTCGGCGACGCCCACCACGTGGCCCGCGGCTACGAGGACCTCGTCGGTCGCCTGGCGTCCCTCGGGGCCGACATCGCCTACGAGTAGGAGATCAACCCGCGCTGTCCGGGGGTTCCATGCGCCGGGCCCGGCGGTCGGCCAGCCAGAGCACCCACGCCAGCAGCACCAGCGGCACGGCGACCAGACCGATCTCGTCCCAGCCGCCCTGGTGGGCGAGGACCTGCGCCGTTGCGGACATGGCGCAACTGTAGGGGTGGCAGCCGTGGTTCGTGCTGCGAGACTGTGGGCATGTCACCCGACTTCGCCTCCGACCAGCCTGCGGGCGACCTGCTGCAGCGGGTCGAGGAGGTCGTCGACATCATCCGCCCGGCCATCCAGGCCGACGATGGTGACATCGTCCTCCACGGCGTCGACGAGGCCACCGGCGAGGTCACGGTCGAGTTGGTCGGGGCCTGCGTGTCGTGTCCGGCATCCGACCAGACCCTCAAGGCCGGCATCGAGCGGATAATGAAGGACCGCGTCCCCGGCGTGACCGCCGTGCTCAACGTGGGTGAAACGGTCGAGGATCCCGGGACCGCCGTCAGCTTCTAATGGCACGAGTACTGATCAACGAGTCGATAACTGACGCTGGCTTGGACTGCCTCCGGGCTGCCGGCCACCAGGTCGACATCCGTTCCGGCCTGTCCGGCGACGACCTGGCCGAGGCCCTGCAGGGGGCGCAGGCGCTGGTAGTGCGGTCGGCTACCCAGGTGACCGCCGAGGTCCTCGACGCCGTCGATGGCCTGGTGGTGGTGGGCAGGGCCGGCATCGGTTTGGACAACATCGATGTGAGGGCGGCTACGCGTCGGGGGGTGATGGTGGTCAACGCGCCGATGTCCAACTCGGTGTCGGCCGCCGAGCACGCCATGGCACTTCTGTTGGCTCAGGCCCGCAACGTGCCTCAGGCCCACGCCGATCTGGTCGGCGGTTCGTGGGACCGCACCCGCTGGCAGGGCGTGGAGTTGGCCGACAAGACCCTGGGGATCGTGGGTCTGGGCCGTATCGGACGCATGGTGGCCGAGCGTGCCAAGGCTTTCGGGATGCGGGTCATCGCCCACGACCCCTATGTGGCCGAGGAGTATGCGCACCGCATCGACGTGGAGTTGTGTCCCCTGGAGAGCCTGATGGGCCGGTCGGACTTCGTGAGCCTCCACCTGGCCCGCACCCCCGAGACGCTGGGGCTGATCGACGCCGGGTTGTTGTCCCTGGCCAAGCCAGGCATCCGGATCGTCAACGCGGCTCGGGGCGGGATCGTCGACGAGGAGGCGCTGGCCGCGGCGATCGCCTCCGGGCAGGTTGGCGGAGCGGCCTTCGACGTGTTCGCCACCGAGCCGACCACCGAATCGCCCCTCTTCGGCCTGCCCCAGGTGGTGGTCACCCCACACCTGGGGGCCAGCACCACCGAAGCCCAGGACAAGGCCGGGGTGATCATCGCTGAGCAGGTCGACCTGGCCCTGGCAGGCGAATACGTACCCTTCGCCGTCAACGTGGAGGCCGAAGCCGCCTCCAAGGAGATCCGGCCGTTCATCCCCCTGGCGCAGACGCTGGGCGCGGTCTTCGGCCTCCTGCCCGGTTCGCTGCCCGAATGCCTCGACGTGGAGTTCCGCGGGGAGATCGGCACCCACGACAACTCGATGGCCATCCTGGCTGTCGTCAAGGGCCTGTTGGACCACGTCTCTGCTGAGGCGGTCACCTTCGTCAACGCCATGGACATGGCACGCGAAAGGGGTTTGGAGGTCCGGGCCATCAGCGTGGCTGCTCCCCGTGACTACCTCAACACCATCACCCTGCGTTCCGCGAGCCACTCCCTGGCCGGCACGGTGGTGGGGCTCCACGGCGAACCGCGCATCGTCATGGTCGACGAACACAGCGTGGACGTGCCCTGGTCAGACCACATGCTGATAGCACGCAGTTTCAACCGTCCCGGGGTGATCGGCGTAATGGGTTCGGCACTGGGGGATGCCGGGGTCAACATCGGGAACATGGACGTGGGCCAGTCCGACGATGGTGAGACCATGCTGATGGTCCTGGCCACCGACTCCTCGGTGCCCGGTGGCGTGTTGGACGAACTCCGAAGCCACCAGGACATCCTCTCCGCCGACCGTCTGGACCTGGCTTGACAGGGCGGCACAAGGCGGAAGCAACGGAGGCCCGTGCCCGGACAGTGCTCGTGCGCGTGACGGGAAGGGACCGCCCGGGCATCACCGCCGGCCTGTTGCGCATCCTCGACGAGGCGGGTGCCGCCGTCGAGGACATGGAACAGATCGTCCTGCACGGTCGGCTCAACCTGGGCCTGGAGGTCATCGTGCCCGGGGGACGCGACCTGCTCAAGGAACTTCTGCTCTTCGGCTGGGAACACGAGATCGAGATCGGCTTCGAGGTCGCCGAGGAGCCGGTCGAGGCGCGGCCGCTCGGCCACGTGGTCACGATCGTCGGCGAGCGCCTCGGCCCCGATGCCCTTGGCATGGTGGCCGACGCCGTCGCGGCCGGCGGTGCCAACATCGAGCGCATCGCTCGACTGGCCCGCTATCCGGTCTGGAGTTACGAACTGCTCGTGTCCGGGGGAGACCCCACGGAGATCCGGACATCGCTGCTCACGGCCGGTGCCGCGCACCGGGGGGTCGAGGTGGCCGTCCAGGCCGAGGGCCTGTCCCGTCGGGCACAGCGGCTGGTCGTGATCGACGTCGACTCGACGCTCATACAGGACGAGGTCATCGACATGGTTGCCGAGGCGGCCGGGGTCGGCGAAGAGGTGGCCGTCCTCACCGAGCGGGCGATGGCCGGCGAACTGGACTACGAGGCCTCGCTGCGCCAACGGGTCCGGCTCCTGGCGGGGACCGACGCCTCGGTCCTCGAACGGGTGGCCGAACGCGTCCGGTTGACGCCAGGTGCCGCCACGTTCATCCGGACGTTGCAGCGCCTCGGCTTCGCCACCGCCGCCGTCAGCGGCGGTTTCCTCGAGGTGGTCGAGCCGCTCCGGCGTCGACTCGGCATCGACCACGCCCACGCCAACTCCCTCGAAGTCGTCGACGGGCGGCTCACCGGCGAGTTGGTGGGTGAGGTGGTCGACCGGGCGGGCAAGGCGCGCCTGCTCGAGCGCATAGCCGTCGACGAGGGTGTCCCGTTGGAGCAGGTCGTGGCGATCGGCGACGGTGCCAACGACGTCGACATGCTGGCGGTCGCCGGCCTCGGGATCGCCTTCAATGCCCGTCCTGTGGTGAAGGAGGCGGCGGATGCCACGCTCAGCGTGCCGTACCTCGACGCAGTGCTGTTCCTGCTCGGCGTGAGACGTGAGGAGATCGAGGCGGCTGATGCCACCAGTGGGAATTCGTGAGCGAGCCGGTGCGGCGGACGCTGCCGGCCGGGAGTGGCCAGCCGGTCCGCAGGGCCGCGGGCCGGGCAGGGCTGGACACAAGCGAGCGGGTCCGGGCGAACTCGTCGGCCTCCCGGGAGGCCACCCCGCCCGGCCGGGCCAGGACGGCGGATTCCCCGCGAAACTGGCCGAAGGGCCGTACCCGCGCCTACCTGTGGCTGGGGAGTTTCGATTCGCCGCCCGTTCACTACCCTCCCGGCCGTGACCTCTCCACCTGACTTCGAGTTCCTGCGCATAGAGCGGACCGACGACGACGTCGTCATCGCGACACTCGACCGGCCCAAGGTCAACGCCCTCGACACGGCGCTGCTCCTCGAGATCGGCGACCTGGCCGGGGCACTGCATGCCGAACCGCCCGGTGCCCTGGTACTCACCGGAGGTGGACGGCACTTCGCCGCCGGCGCCGACCTGACGGTCTTCGCCGACCCAGCCTTCCGCCAGGCCCAGGGCGACGCCTTCCGGTCCGGGTTCGCCGCCCTCGAGACCGTGCCCTGCCCGACCATCGCCGCCGTCAACGGCTTCGCCCTCGGTGGTGGAGCCGAACTGGCCATGTGCTGTGACTTCCGGATCGCCGGCGAGGGTGCCGTGTTCGGCCAGCCCGAGGTGCTGCTCGGCCTCATCCCCGGTGGTGGCGCCACCCAGCGCCTGGCCCGCCTCGTCGGGGTAACGAAGGCCAAGGAGTTGATCTGGGGCGGTGCCCAGGTGAAGGCCCCCGAGGCGCTTGCCATCGGATGGGTCGACGAGGTCGTTCCCGACGACCAGGTGCTCGATCGGGCCGTCGAGCGGGCCACCGGCTACGCCAATGGTCCCCGGATCGCCCTGCGGGCCTCGAAGCGGGCCATCGACGAGGGCATCCAGGGCACGCTCGCCGACGGCGTCGACCTCGAACTCGACCTGTTCATGGAGGTCTTCGAGAGCGCCGACGCCGCCAGCGGCGTGGCGTCGTTCTTCGAGCACGGCCCCGGCAAGGCAACCTTCACCGACCGTTGAGCGGTACCGCACGCCGGGTCTAGGGTGCGCGCGATGAGCGGCCCTGCAGGCCCGTTCCTCGCCGGATTCATCGGGTTCGCCCACGCCGAGGCCGCCCGTGATCCAGCCATGGCCGACGCCATGGCCAACCTGGTCGACGCCCTCGAACGCTGTACGCGGGTCACCCCGGGTGTCCGACCGACCTATCCGGTCATCGACGAACACCTCGGCACGTGTCTCGGCGCCACCGTCGGTGCGGCGGGCGACCTGCTGCACCTCGTGGCCGACAGCGTGGGCTGGGCGATCCCGTACCCGGAGCACATCGGCGAGCCCGACATGGACCACATGCGGGCCAACTACGCCTATGCCCCGATCGTTGGCACGAATCCGATCAGCAGCGGCATCCTCGAGGAACCGTCCCCGCTCTACGCCAGCGAAGACGTCTTCGCCGGCGCCGTCATCCAGGGACCGGGGGTGACGTACCCGTCGCATGTCCACAAGGCCACCGAGGCCTTCTGGGTCGTCGCAGGCACCGCCGACTGGCAGATGGGCGACGAGTGGACCAGCCGTGGACCGGGCGCCACGATCTTCCACCCGACGGGCACGCGCCACGCCACCGTCACGACCGACGAACCCCAGCTGGTGCTGTTCGCCTGGACGTCCGACGCCGACTGCGTCCCGGTGGTCATCCGATCCTGAGGCGCCGCATCGGGCCCGGGGCGCCGGGTACCGTGCGGGCGTGAGCACTCCCCCCGAGGCCGACGCCTGCCACTGGCACCCCGAGCGGCGGGCCGGCGTGTCATGCCAGCGCTGCGACCGACGTATCTGCGGCGTGTGCATGCACCAGGCCGACGTGGGCTTCCACTGCCCGTCGTGTGTGGGGCCGGTCGTCGTGGGCCGGCGCCGACTCGTCCGGGCCTCGACATCGGGTCGTCAGGGTCTCGCCCACCGCGATCCGGTCGCCATCCGGGTGCTCATAGCCCTCAACGCAGCCGCCTTCCTGTACGCCCTCAGCAGCGGCGGCTCGCTCGCCGGGTCACTCGGAGACGTCGGCGTCGACTTCGGGCTGATCGGCTTCGGCTGCAGGGCGGTCATCGGCCGGACGTGCGTCGGGCCGCTCGGCGTCGACGAGGGGGAGTGGTGGCGGCTCGTCACGTCGGCGTTCCTGCACGCCGGGCTGCTGCACATCGCATTCAACATGTTCCTGGCCTGGATGCTCGGCAACCAACTGGAGCGCCTCCAGGGCCCGGTTCGCTTTCTCGGCCTCTACACGGGCTCGCTGGCCGCAGGATCGCTCGGCGTGCTGCTGATCTCCCCCACGACCCTCACGGTGGGCGCCTCGGGGGCGGTGTTCGGGCTCATGGGCGCCACGGTCGTCCACCAGTACCGGAGGGGGATCAACCCGTGGAGTTCCGGAATCGGCACCCTGGTGGTCGTCAACCTGCTCTTCACGTTCGGCCGGCCGGGCATCAGCATCGGCGGCCACCTCGGCGGCCTGCTGGGAGGCGCCGCCCTGGCCTGGCTGGTCGACACCGCCGACGCACGAGGCCTGCCCCGCCGGGCGGGCACGACCATGACCTACGCCTTCGCCCTCGCCTTCTTCGCCGGAGGCATCTGGGCCGCCGCCAACTGGTACGACCCGATCCTGGGTTGAACCCTGTCCGGTCGGGAGCGTCGTCCGGCTAGTCCAGCAGCCGGCCCAGACCTCCCAGGACGGAGCCCTGGCCCTTCGAGGTGCCGCCGGCTGCCGGGGCGTGCTGGATGATGCGGTCGGCGAGGCGGGAGAACGGCAGCGACTGCAGCCACACCCGTCCGGAGCCGCTCAGCGTGGCGACGAAGAGCCCCTCGCCGCCGAACACCATCGACTTGAGGTTCCCGGCCCTCTCGATCGAGTAGTCGATGCCGTCCTCGAAGGCCACGAGGCAGCCGGTGTCGACGCGGAGGGTCTCTCCGGCCAGGTGCTTCTCGACGATGGTGCCGCCGGCGTTGAGGAAGGCCATGCCGTCGCCCTCGATGCGCTGGAGGATGAAGCCCTCCCCGCCGAAGAAGCCGGACCCGAGCTTGCGGTTGAAGGCGACGCTCAACTTCGTGCCTAGGGCGGCAGCGAGGAAGGCGTCCTTCTGGGCGAGGATCGAACCGCCGAGCTGCCCCATGTCGAGGGGCAGGATCTTGCCGGGCACGTCCGAACCGAATGCCGCCACCTTGCGGCCGCCGCCGTTGTTGGTGAAGTGCGTGAGGAACACGGACTCCTGGGAGATCGCCCGCCCTGCAGCCGACTTGAGCTTCTTGAACATCCCGGCGTCGGGTTCGGAGCCGTCGCCCATCTTGGTCTCGAAGGCGATGCCCTCCTCGAGGAACATCATGGCGCCGGCCTCGGCGACCACGGTCTCACCCGTGTCGAGCCCGATCTCGACGAACTGCAGGTCGTCGCCCCTCACCGTGTAGTCGACGTCGTGGCAGATGGCCATGGTTGGGCTCCTGGTTGCGGGACCTATCGGCGGTGATCCTAGGGTTCGACCATGACCAACGAAGCGCCTGCCGACATCGAGTTCTTCTGGGACCCCATCTGCCCGTTCGCCTGGCAGACCTCGCACTGGCTGCGGCGGGTCGCCACCCTGCGGGGCCTCACGGTCGAATGGCGGCTCATCACGCTGTCGATCCTCAACGAGGAGCGCGACTACGACGCCGAGTTCCCCGAGGGCTACCAGGAGGGACACGACAGGGGCCGGCGGATGCTTCGGGTGGCGGCCAGCGTGCGCGCGACCGAGGGCCCGGCCGCCATGGAGCGGCTCTACGAGGCTCTCGGCCGCTCGATCTGGCACGTGGTGCCCGAGCCCGGGGTCGACTTCCGCCAGTACGTGGCAACCGACGAGCACCTTGCCGGAGTGCTGGAGTCCGCGGGGTTCGACGCAGCGCACACGGCCGCTTCGACCGACCGTTCGTGGGACGAGGCGCTGCGTGCCGAGACCGAGGAGGCCATCGGCCGCACCGGCCCCGAGGTCGGCACCCCGATCCTCACCTTCGGTCCACCCGACGGTCCATCCATCTTCGGCCCGGTGATCTCGTCGGTGCCCGAGTCCGACGAGGAGTGCCTGGAGTTGTACGACACCGTGCTGGCCCTGGTGTCGAATCCGGCGTTCTCGGAGCTCAAGCGCACCAACCGACCGTCGCTGGACCTGCCGATCCTGACGGGCCGCGCCGACTGAGCGCCCGGGCGGCCACCGTCAGGCGGGTCGCCGCCAGACCGACACGTGCGAGGCCGATGCCTCGCCGAACGGGGTGCCCGACCAGTCTGCCCAGCGGTGCTCCAGCGACAGGCCGACGCCTGCTGCCAGGGCGTCGAACTGCTCGGGTGTGACGTAGCGCAGCAGGTAGGGGAACAGCCGGTTGCCGGCTTCGCTGATCTCGATCCGCTGGCCGGTGATGAGTTGCGTGTCGGGGTCGATGGCCGCCACGTCCAACAGCACCCGGTCCATGTCGACCGTGCGAACCGACAAGCCGTCGTGGGCCTCGGGGGCCGGCACGAACGCCTCGACCACGAAGCGGCCGCCGGGGCGCAGCAGGCGCGCCACAGCGGCGACGCAGGAGGCCTGCGCCTCGGCCGTGGTCAGGTTGAAGAACGTGTTGAAGCCCACGAGCACGACGGCGAACGACCCGTCGACCGCCCCGGGCAGGGGGTCGGCCATGTCACCCTCGACCACGGTGATCCGGTCGGCGCCGGGCTTGGCCCTCAGGCGCCCGAGCATGGCGGGCGAGGCGTCGAGGCCAGTGACGTCGAGGCCCCGGTCGGCGAGCGGCAGTGCCAGTCGCCCGGTGCCCACGCCCAACTCCAGGACGGGTCCACCGTCGGCCAGGTCGGTGATGCCGTCGGCCACGGCGTCGGGCGCGCCGATCTGGCTGATGGCCATCCGGCCGTCCTCGCCGTACCAGTCGTCGTACACGTCGGCGTAGTTCTCGCCGTAGGTCTCGGGTCCGTACCGTTCCATGTCCGCAGTCTGGCCCAGCGACGTCCGTTGCCCGTAGCGTTATTCGCGTGGAGGCCTACCTGGACCATGCCGCCAGCACGCCCGCCCGGCCAGAGGTGGTCGAGGCGATGCTGCCCTGGCTGGCCGAGCACCCCGGCAACCCGTCCGGGTCGCACCGCCTCGCCCGTGAGGCCCGCCGGGCGATCGACGACGCCCGTGACGCCGTGGCCGCCCTGATCGACGCCGATCCCGGCGACGTGGTGTTCACCAGTGGCGGCACCGAGGCCGACAACCTGGCGGTCGACGGGGTCCTCGGGGCCCGCGGCGGGGTCGCCGTGTGCGGGGCCACCGAGCACCCGGCCGTCCTCGACCCGGTGCGCCTCTCGGGAGGCGTGGTGGTGCCGACCGACGTCGGCGGTCGGATCGACCTCGGCGCCCTGGTCGACGCCCTCGACGCCATCGCCGACGTGAGGCTGGTCTCCGTGATGGCCGCCAACAACGAGACCGGCGTGGTCAATCCGGTGCCGGAGGTGGCGGCACTCGTCGCCGGGCACGCCCCGGAGGCGCTGGTGCACACCGACGCCGTGCAGGCCACCGCCTGGCTGGACCTCTCCGACGCCTGCCGGGGGGCACACCTCGTGAGCATCACCGGCCACAAGTTCGGCGGACCCAAGGGAGCGGGTGCCCTGGTGCTGCGCGGTGGTGCCACCGTCGCCCCGATGCTGCGCGGCGGCGGCCAGGAGCGCGAGCGTCGCAGCGGTACGCAGAACGTCCCGGCCATCGTCGGCCTCGGCATGGCGGCCACGCTCGTCACCGCCGACCGGGAGGCCACCGCCGCCCGGGTCGGCGCACTGCGCGACCGACTCGAGGCGGGCCTGCTGTCAGCGGTGCCCACCGCCCGCCGCACCGTCCCCGACGACGTGCCGAGGACGCCGGGCATCGCCCACGTGTGCTTCCCCGGCATCGAGAGCGAGGCGCTGCTGTTCCTGCTCGAGCGCGACGGCATCAGCGCCAGCGCCGCCTCGTCGTGCGCCAGCGGCGCCCAGGAGCCCTCACACGTGCTGGCCGCCATGGGTGTCGACCGCGACGACGCCGTCGGCTCACTGCGCCTGTCGTTGGGCCACGCCACCACCGACGCCGAGGTCGACCACGCCCTCGCCGCCGTCCCGGCCGCCGTGGCCCACCTGCTGGAGCACACACGGTGAGCGCCCCGCCGGTGATGGTCGCCATGTCAGGCGGCGTCGACTCCTCGGTGGCCGCCGCCCTGCTGCTGGCGGAGGGCAGCGAGGTCGTCGGCGTGACCCTGCGGCTCTGGGGTGGCGAGTCCGACTCGGGCTGCTGTGCCGTCTCCGACGTGGACGACGCCCGCCGGGTCTGCGACGCCCTCGGCATCGAGCACCACGTGTTCAACCTGGGCGATGACTTCGACCGCCACGTGGTCGCCCCCTATGTCTCCGCCCATGCCGTCGGGCTCACCCCCAACCCGTGCATCGAGTGCAACCGACACGTCAAGTTCGACCGACTGCTCGACCGGACACGGGCGCTCGGGTTCGAGCGACTGGCCACCGGACACCACGCCCGCGTGGCCGTCCGCCCCGACGGCACCCGCCGGATCGCCCGGCCCGCCGATCCGGCCAAGGACCAGTCGTACGTGCTGCACATGCTCGGCCAGGACCAACTGTCGGGCCTGGAGTTGCCCATCGGCGACCTCACCAAGGACGAGGTGCGACAACGGGCCACCTCGCTCGGCCTACGCACCGCCGGAAAGCCCGACAGCCAGGACGTCTGCTTCATCACCAGGGAGCACGGCCGCGGCGACTTCCTCTCCCGACGCATCCCGCTCACGCCGGGCCGGGTGGTCGACGCCACCGGCACCGAGGTGGGACGGGTCGACGCCATCGAGTTGGTCACCGTCGGACAGCGCAGGGGCATGGAACTGGCCGGCGCCGCTGCCCCCCGCTACGCCATCGCCGTCGACATGCCCACGGCCACCGTCACCGTCGGCAACGCCGACGACCTGCTGGTCGACGCCACCCCGGTCGGCGGGTTCTCATGGGCAGACGGCCCGGTCACCGGCCCGGTGTTCGCACAGGTCAGTGCCCACGGCGCAGCGGTCGAGGCACAGTTGGTGGCCGACAGCGTCCGCTGGTCCTCGCCCCACCGCCGGGTGGCCCCCGGCCAGAGCGTCGTGTTCTACGAAGGCGAAGAAGTCCTCGGCGGCGCCGTCGCCACCTAGACGCCCGGCAGTCGGCGGCGCTTCGCCTCGGCCAGGACGGCATCGGGGCGGGCCGGGGCACACAGGAACGCCTCGGCCACGATCACCTCTGCACCACCGTCGCGGCTGGCGGGTCGTAGGTCGTGGGCCTCCCGGCAGCGCACCTCGAGCGCCAACCCGCGGGCGGCCAGGGTGAGGTCGTGGGCGTCGGTGCCGGCGGGGGCCGGACCCACCATGGCGATCGCGTCGCGGGGAACCAGCGTGGGATCGGCCAGCGCCAGGTGGTCGTGGAGCACGAACCCGGCGGGCACCAGCACGATCCAACGCCGGTGCAGGTGGTGTAGCGCCCGCACCGAGGCGGCGGCGACCGGCAGCCCCGCCACGCAGGCAGCGGATCCGACGGCCGTGTCGCCCGAGGCCAGCAGCAGCGGCCCGGCAACCACCCCGGCCACGGCCAGTACCCAGGCGATCGGGCCGAGGGCCAGCACCACCGGGCCGGGGGCCCGCAGCAGGAAGCGGTTCTCGTCACCGTACGAGGCGCCGTCGACGCAGGCGTCGGCGACCGCCGGCCAGTGGGAGAGCACGCCGAGCACGAAGGCGCCGACCAGGCCGACCACCACGAGGGTCGTGTCGTCGACGGCGGTCGCCGTCCACACCGAGAGTGCCGCCGCCGCCGGGCCGCCGATGCGGATGGCGGTCAGGGTGGCCGGGCGTGGGACCAGCGTCGCCAGCAGGCCCAGCCCCCAGAGCACCCACACGGCCACCGAGAGGAACGTGCGGCCGTCGAGGTCGTGGAGCCCGTCGGCCAGTGCCGGCCCCAGCGTCACGGGCTGCGCCAGCCAGACGGCGCGCAGGGCCCAGACGGGGATCCGATCTCGCTGCACGACCCAACGCTAGGGGGACCACGTGCTTCCCGAGCAGCGATGGGGCCGCCGGTAGACTTGACGGGTGTCCGGCGATCCCGAGAGTGAGCAGGCGGCAACCGGGGTTGCGGCGGAGCGGGCCGAACACCTCCGCACCCTGATCCGCCACCACGACGAGCTCTACCACGCCCTCGACGACCCTGAGATCCCCGACGCCGAGTTCGACGCCCTCGTAGTCGAACTCCGCGAACTCGAGGCCGAGCATCCCGACCTCGTCACCCCCGACTCGCCCACGCACCGGGTGGGCGCACGCGGGCAGGCCACCTTCGCCGAGGTCCGGCACCGGGTCCGCATGTTCTCGCTCGACAACGCCTTCGACCTCGACGAGCTGACCGCCTGGTCCGAGAAGGTGCTGCGCCGCCTCGGCGAGGAAACGGTGCTGCCCACCTGGGCCTGCGAACTCAAGTTCGACGGGCTGGCCGTGTCGCTGCGCTACGAGGACGGCCGCCTCGTGCAGGCCGCCACCCGTGGCGACGGCCGGGTCGGCGAGGACGTCACCGCCAACGTCCGCACCATCGCCGACGTGCCCGAGCGGCTGGCCGACGGCGCCCCTGCGGTGCTCGAGGTGCGCGGCGAGGTCTACCTGGGCCTGGCCGCCTTCGCCGCCCTCAACGCCGCCCAGGAGGCCGCCGGCGACAAGACCTACGTCAACCCCCGCAACACCGCCGCCGGCTCGCTGCGCCAGAAGGACGCCGCCGTCACCGCCACCCGCGACCTGTCGTTCTGGGCCTACCAGGTCGGGGAGATGGTCGGCGGGCCCGACCTCGTATCGCACCTCGACACCCTCGAATGGCTGGGTGGCCTGGGCCTCCCGGTCAACGACCGCAGCGTGCGCTTCACCGACTTCGCCGCCGTGCTCGACCACGTGCAGGCCGCCGAGGCCGTCCGCCACGTCCTCGACTACGAAATCGACGGCGTTGTCGTCAAGGTCGACGACCTGAGCCTGCAGGACGAACTGGGCTTCACGGCCCGGGCGCCCCGTTGGGCGGTTGCCTACAAGCTGCCGCCCGAGGAGCGCACCACCACGCTGCTCGACATCGAGGTCTCGATCGGTCCCGGCGGTCAGGCCACCCCGTTCGCCCGCCTCGAGCCGGTGTTCGTAGGCGGCTCGACGGTTGCCGCCGCCACCCTCCACAACGCCGACCAGGTGGCCGCCAAGGACGTGCGCCCCGGCGACACCGTCGTCGTCCGCAAGGCCGGCGACGTCATCCCCGAGGTGCTGCACCCGGTGCTGTCCGACCGCCCCGCCGACCGGCCGCCATGGACGTTCCCCACCGAGTGCCCAGAGTGCGGCACCGGACTCGTGCGGGGCGAGGGCGAGGCCGCCACGTTCTGCCCCAACCACGCCTGCCCCCGGCAGGTCCGTGGCCGCATCGAGCACTTCGCCTCACGGGGCGCCATGGACATCGAGGGCTTCGGCGAACAGCGGGTCGACCTGTTCGTCACCGAGGGCCTGCTGGCCGACGTGGCCGACGTGTTCCGCCTCGACTTCGACCGCATCGCCGCCTTCGAGGGCTTCGGCGATGTCTCGGTCGCCAACCTGCGGGCCGCCGTAGACGAGGCCAGGGCGCAACCCCTGGGGCGCCTGCTGTTCGGCCTGCGCATCCCGCACGTCGGCGCCACGGTCGCCGACCTGGTCGCCG
The DNA here is from genome assembly GCA_002329075.1 of Candidatus Neomicrothrix sp. UBA2131. Lineage (GTDB taxonomy): Bacteria > Actinomycetota > Acidimicrobiia > Acidimicrobiales > MedAcidi-G1 > S20-B6. The sequence goes on along the minus strand of DCXR01000074.1, from coordinate 69,946 downwards.
CATCCTTCGGGCACCTCGACCGACTGCTCGACGCCGGCGTCGAAGACCTCGAGGCCGTCGAGGGGCTGGGTCCGGTCATCGCCGCCAGCGTCCACGGCTGGCTGCGCGAGGAACGCAACCGCGACCTGCTCGAACGCCTCCGGGAAGCCGGCGTGAACCTCGACGCCGCCGACACCGCCACCGACGACGTGCCGCAGAACCTCGAGGGCATGGCCATCGTCGTGACCGGCACCCTCGAGGGCATGGGCCGCGACGAGGCTAAGGCCGCCATCATCGCCAGGGGTGGCAAGTCACCCGGCAGCGTGTCGAAAAAGACAACCGCCCTCGTCGCCGGCGAAGACGCTGGCACGAAGTTGGCGAAGGCCGGGGAACTCGGCATCCCGGTGCTCGACCTGCCCGCCTTCGAACGCCTCCTCGCCACCGGCGAACTACCCGGGTAGCGCCTCAGCTGTCGACGCGGAAGCACCAGTCGATCGTCGCCGTCCGGTCCGGGGTGCGGGTCGGCCAGTAGCGCACCGTGGCGCACAGGTCACCGGGCGGCAGGCGCCGCAGCGCCCGCCCGTCGCCGGGCCGGAAGACCACCGAGTTGAGCGCCGGCTCGAGCCGCTGCTGGTCGAGTGGGATGATCGTGCCGCCGATGTGGAGGATCTCGCCGGACCAGCCGGCCGACAGGATCGCCCCCACATTGGACTGCGGCAGGACGGAGTCGTTGCGCGGCGGCAGCAACTCGCGCACCGCCGGGTTCGAATCGACCTCGACATCGCCGCCATCGCTGCCGGCCACCAGCACAGCAGCCGCCAGGGCACCGGCCCCCAGTGCGAACAGCACGCTGATGACGAGGGCGTTCCGACGGTTCACCCGGCGCAGGCTAGCGAGCACCCGTCGGGGCAGGGGCTAGCCTCGCTGCCGTGACCGACGGATCCCCACGGGAGTCCGGACCGGCGGGGCCGGGACCTGACCAGCCCCCCGCACGCGTACTCGGTGGCCGGTACGCCCTCGGGCGGGCGATCGGCACCGGAGCCTCCGGCACGGTCTACGCTGCCGACGACCTGGACCTGGGTCGTCACGTCGCCGTCAAGGTACTCCACGAGGCCCTCGCCGGCGATCCGATGTTTGTCGACAAGCTCGGCGAAGAGGCCCGCATCGCCGCCGGCCTCCAGCACCCCAACATCCTCACCGTCTACGACTGGGGCGTCGACGGCTCGGCCTACCTCGTCACCGAGTACCTCGCCGGCGGCAGCCTCCGCAGCCTCCTCGCCACGGGCAGGACCCTGTCGCACTCACAGGCCCTGGTCGTCGGCCTCGAGGTGTGCCGGGCGCTGGACCACGCCCACCAGATGGGCGTCGTGCACCGGGACCTCAAGCCGGCCAACCTGCTGTTCAGCCAGGACGGCCACCTCAAGATTTCGGACTTCGGCCTGGCGGGTGCGCTGGCCGAGACGTCACGTACCGACATCTTCGTGGAGGGCATCGTCGGCACCGCCCGCTTTGCGTCGCCCGAACAGGCCAAGGGGCAGCCGCTGGACGGCCGCTCCGACGTCTACGCGCTGGCACTGGTGCTCGTCGAGTCCGTGACCGGCCACCTGCCGTTCGTCGAGGACACCCTGGTCGGCACGTTGCGGGCCCGCCGCCGCCGGGACGTACCCGTGCCGGCGTCCCTGGGGCCTCTGGGTCCTGCCGTTGCCCGGGCCGGGGTCGTCGACCCGAACCGTCGTCCCACTGCCGGCGAGTTCGGCCGACTGCTCCTCGATGCATCGACCGGGCTGTTGCGGCCCGAGCCCCTCCCGCTGGTCGGCCCGGGAGAGATCGGTGTCGCCCCGCTGTCGGGCGAGGTCCCGGTCGTCCCCAGGACCAGGGCGCCGGCAGAAGCCAGGCCGGAAAGGGTCGTCGGCCCGAGCCGGCGCGCTCCGTGGGTGCTGGTGGCCGGCCTGATGGTGGTCGGCGCCGCCCTCGGAGGCGCAGCACTCTGGCAGGGAAACCAGGACTCGACAGCCCTGGTGCCGCTCCTGAGGGGTGTCGACGAGGCGGATGCTGTCGCCTCGATCGAGGAGGCCGGCTGGGTGGTGGAACTCCGCTACGAACGAAGGGACGGCACCCTCGAGGGCAAGGTGATCGCCACCGAACCAGACAGGGGCGCGGAACTCGAGGAGGGCGGAACGGTCGTCCTCGTCGTCTCTCTCGGTTCCACCCGGGTGGCCGTACCGACCGGACTCGTGGGGCTGAGCCTCCCTGAGGCCACCCGCCTGCTCGAGGCCGCCGACCTGACGGTCGGCACGGTCGCCGAGGCCCACGACGACGAGGTCGAGGCGGGGATCGTCCTCCAGGTGGCTGCCGTGGTCACCGAGTTGCCCAGGGGCGACGGCGTGGACCTGATCGTCTCCGCCGGTGCTGCACCGCGGACCGTGCCGGTCGGCCTCGTCGAGGGCTCCGCCGAGGAGGCCGTGGCCGCCCTGACCGCCCTCGGCCTCGAGGCGACGCTCGTCGAGGCCCACGACGAGTTCGTAGCGGCGGGCGCCGTCGTCTCGCTCACCCCGGCCCCCGACGAGGAGGTGCCGTTCGGGGCCGCAATCGAGGTCGTCGTGTCGATCGGGCCGCTCCCGCGACCCGTCCCCGACGTGGTCGGCCGCGAACTGGTCGCCGCCGAGGCCCGGCTGGCCGCCGCCGGCTTCCGGACCATCGAGATCATCGAGGCCGTCGGTTCGACAGATGGACAGAACGTCGGAACGGTCGCCTCGCAGACTCCGACAGCGGGTGAGGAGGCATCACCGACCGAACGGGTCGTCCTTGTACTCGAAGGCGTCGAACCGCCCGTCGACGGCTCGGAGAGCACCGACGACCCGGTCGACTGACTTGCCGACCGTGGCCCTACCCTCACTGCCGTGACCTCGCCGGAGAACCCGCGCCTCAGCCGGGAAGACGTCGCCCATGTGGCGGACCTGGCACGCCTTGCGCTGACCGACGACGAACTCGATGCATTCACAGGGCAGTTGGCCGACGTTCTCGACCACGCAGCCGACCTCGATGCCCTCGACCTCGACGATGTACCGCCGATGGCCAACCCGTTTCCCCTTGTCAACGTGCTGCGGGCGGACGAGCCCGGCAACGACGACGTCCGCGCAGAGGTCCTCGCCGCAGCGCCTTCGGTCGAGGATGGCCGCTTCCGGGTCCCGCCGGTGCTCGGAGAGGCACCGTGAGCGCCCGATCCACCGCAGCCGCCGTCAGGGCCGGTGAGCGCAGCGCCCTCTCCGTGGTCGAGGAACACCTGGCCGCCATCGACGCCCACGAGGACGAGATCCACGCCTTCAACCTGGTGCTGGCCGACGAGTCCCTTGCCAGGGCCGAGGAACTCGACCGGCGCATCGCCGACGGTGGGGACCCAGGCCCGCTGGCCGGCGTGCCGGTCGCCCTCAAGGACAACCTCTGCACCCGCGGCATCGACACCACGTGTGGTTCGAGGATCCTCGAGGGTTGGCGCCCGCCCTACGACGCCACCGCCGTCGAACGCCTCGCCGAAGCCGGTGCCGTCGTCATCGGCAAGACCAACTGCGACGAGTTCGCCATGGGCAGTTCGACCGAGAACTCCGCCTTCGGACCCACGCTCAACCCGCTCGACACCAGCCGGGTACCCGGCGGATCGTCCGGTGGATCTGCCGCCGCCGTGGCCGCAGGCTTCGCACCGCTGGCCCTCGGCAGCGACACGGGCGGCTCGATCCGCCAGCCTGCCGCACTCTGCGGCACGGTCGGCGTCAAGCCCACCTACGGCCGGGTCTCCCGCTACGGGCTCGTGGCCTTCGGTTCCAGCCTCGACCAGATCGGCCCGTTCGCCGCAACCGTCGAGGATGCGGCGCTGCTGCTCGAGGCCATCGGCGGGCACGACCCCCGCGACTCGACCTCGATCCCCGAGGCGTCCCCTGACCTGCTCGGCGTCCTCGGACAGGGCGTCGAAGGCCTCCGCATCGGCATCATCTCGGAACTCATGGGCGGCCCCGACCGGGCGGCCAGCGTCGAGGGCATCGCCGACGACGTCCGGGCAAGGGTCGAGCAGGCCGCCGAGGCGCTGGCGACCGCCGGCGCCACCGTCGAACACGCCTCCGTCCCGTCGACCATCTACGGCCTGTCCGCCTACTACCTGATCGCCCCCGCCGAGGCCTCGTCGAACCTGGCCCGCTTCGACGGCGTCCGCTTCGGCCTGCGGGTCGACGGCGACACCGCACCCGAGATGAACACCGCCACCCGTACCGCCGGCTTCGGCGACGAGGTGAAGCGCCGCATCATGCTCGGCACCTACGCCCTGTCGGCCGGCTACTACGACGCCTACTACGGGAGGTCCCAGAAGGTCCGCACCCTGATCCAACGCGATTTCGCCCGGGCCTACGAGACGTTCGACCTGCTGCTGTCGCCGACCGCCCCGACCACGGCTTTCCCCGTGGGCGAAAGAACCGACGACCCGATGATGATGTACCTCGCCGACGTCTGCACGATCCCGTCGAACCTGGCCGGCCATCCGTCCATGTCGGTGCCGTTCGGTACCGGCGACGACGGCCTGCCCGTCGGCGTGCAGGTCCTGGCACCGGCCCTCGACGAGGCCACCATGTTCCGGGCGGCGGCCGTACTGGAAGGGGCGACTCCATGAGCGACCAGGCCCTCATCCCGGGCTGGGAGGTCGTGATCGGCCTCGAGGTCCACGCCGAACTGGCCACCGTCACCAAGATGTTCTCGTCCGCACTCAACCGGTTCGGCGGAGAGCCCAACACCAACATCGACCCCGTCTCACTGGGCCTGCCCGGCTCGCTTCCGGTACTCAACGAAAAGGCCGTCGAGTTGGCCATCCGGGTCGGCCTGGCCCTCGAATGCGTGATCCAGCCGTCCGTGTTCTCCCGCAAGAACTACTTCTACCCGGACATGCCCAAGGACTTCCAGATCTCCCAGTACGACCTGCCGATCAACGGCGTCGGCAGCCTCGAACTCCCCGACGGGCGCCGTATCGGCATCGAGCGGGCCCACCTCGAGGAGGACACCGGCAAGTCCACGCACGTGGGTGGTGGCGGCCGCATCCACGAGGCCGGCCACTCGCTCATCGACTACAACCGGTCGGGCGTGCCGCTCATCGAGATCGTCAGCGCCCCCGACATGCGCTGCGCCGAGGACGCACGGGCGTATGTATCCGAACTGCGGGCCATCCTCGTAGCCATCGGCGCCTCAGACGGGAAGATGGAGGAGGGGTCTATGCGGGTCGACTGCAACATCTCGGTGCGCCGGGAGGGCACCGCCGGGCTCGGCACCCGCTGCGAGGTCAAGAACATCAACTCGCTGCGGTCCCTGGGACGGGCCATCGAGTACGAGGCCCGCCGACAGGTCGACCTCATCGAGTCGGGAGACAAGGTCGAACAGCAGACCCGCCACTGGAACGAGGACGACGGACGCACCCACAAGCTCCGCTCCAAGGAAGAGGCCTACGACTACCGCTACTTCCCAGAACCCGACCTCGTTCCCGTCGAGCCCTCCGACGAGTGGATCGCCGAGATCCGTGCCGCCCTGCCGATGCTGCCCCGCGAGCGTCGCCGGCGCCTGGCCGACGCCGCCGGCGTCGAGCCGTCGGACACGGCGCTCACGGTCGAACGGGGCATGGACGACCTGGCGGTTGACACCATCGCCGCAGGTGCCGATGCTGCGCGGGTGCTGGTCCATATAGCGAACAACCTCGCCGACGGCGTCGGCGAGTTGACCGCCGCCCCGTTCGCTGCGCTCGTGGCGATGGAGACCGGCGGTGACCTCACCGCCGCCCAGGCCAGGAGCGTGCTCGCCGACCTCGTGGCCTCCGGTGGTGACCCTGCCACGCACGCCTCCACCCATGGCTTCGAGGCCATGGACACCTCGGAACTCGAAGCCCTCGTCGACCGGTTCATCGCCGAACACCCCGACGACTGGGCAGGCTTCGTCGGCGGCGACGACAAGGAACGCAAGAAGAAGGCCGGCTTCTTCGTCGGCCAGGTCATGAAGGCCACCCGGGGCCAGGCCGACGGCCGCATCGTCAACGAACTGCTGGCCAGGCGCTCCGCCGAGGCCTGAACGAGGAGAAACGGGGAAGGAGAGGTACGTCCATGGCACTCGACCTGGACCGCTACCCCGAGATGGGCTACGAGGTCGACCCACCGGTACCCGCCGACCCTGTAGAGATGCGCCAGTTGCACAAGTGGGAGGTGGCCATCGGCTACCGCATCTTCTCTGCGATGCGCTGGGGCCAACTCGGCGACGGCCACATCTCAGCCCGCGACCCCGAACGGTCCGACCACTTCTGGGTGCTCGCCCACGGCATCCCGTTCTGGGCGGCCACGGTCGACAACCTCTCGCTGGTCGGGCCCGACGGCTCGGTCGTCGAAGGGCATTTCGGGGGCGGAATCAACTACGCCGCGCACAACATCCACTGGCCGATCCTCGACGCCCGCCCAGACCTCGTCTCGGCGGCACACACCCACACCGCATTCGGGACGCCGTGGTCGGCCAACGTGCGGCCCTTCCAGCCGATCTCCCAGGAGTCGTGTGTGTTCGTCTACGACCAGTCGATCTACCGGGGCGAGGACCTCGAGGTCACCACGCTCGACGGCGGACGCGCGATTGCCAGGGCCATGGGCGCCACACGCCTGTGCATTCTGCGCAACCACGGGCTCCTGGCCGGTGGGGCATCACCGGGGGAGGCGATCGGGCTTTTCGCCATGGCCGAACGCGTCGCCGAGGTCCATGTCAAGGCCATCGACCCGCAGCCCATCTCCGACGAATCCGCCAAGGTGGTGGCCGGCACCCTCGGGTGCAGCACCATCGGATGGCGGACCTTCCAGTGGCTGGCCCGCCATGTCGTCCCCGACCCCTCGGTGGTGCTGGGCGCATAGCGCCGTCGCCGGATCAGGTTCCGGCGCCGACCACCTGCCACCGACCGCTGCGGAAGCGGGCCCACAGGCTGATCCCCCGGACGCCCATGAAGGCCCAGATCCCGGCCCACAGCGGGCCGATTCCGAGGCCCGCGAGCCGGGTCGCGACCATCACCGGTACCGCCACCGCTGCAGCGCCGGCCATCGCCCACGCCAGGAACCGCTGGTCGCCGGCGCCGATGAGGATGCCGTCCAGGGCGAACGCCACCCCGGAGAGCGGCGCCATGAGCCCCACGTGCAGCAGCAGGAAGCCAGCCAGGGTGACCACGGCCTCGTCCGCCGAGAAGACCCGGCCCAGCACCCCGTGCGAGGCGGCGATCACAGCACCCAGCACGGCGCCGATGGCGATCGACCAGCCGATGACGCTCCTCCCCACGGAACGGGCACCGTCCGGGTCGTCGGCGCCCAGCAGGCTGCCGACCATCGCCTGCGCTGCGATCGCCACGGCATCCATCGACAGGGCCAGCACTATCCAGGCCTGGAACGCCACCTGGTGGGCGGCCACGTCCACGACGCCGATCCGGGTCGCCGCCGCGGTAGCGACCAGGAACGTGCCGGTCGTCGAGAGGTTGCGGACCATGAGTTCGGCACTCACTACGAGCATGCGCCCGATGACCTGCACGTCGGGTGCCAGCGACACGTCGAGGCGACGGACCCCGCGGCCGATCCACGCCAGGTAGCAACCGGCGCCCAGCCACTGGGCCACGACCGTCGCTGCTGCCGAAGCCCCGATGGCCTGGTCGAACCCGTAGATGAGGACCACCTCGAGCACCAGGTTCACGACGGCCGTGCCGGCCGCCACCCACAGCGGGCGGACCGTGTCCTTGACGCCCCGCAGGTAGCCGACGCCGGCCAGCATCATCAGCATCGCCGGTGTTCCCAGCAGGCTGATCCGGAAGTAGGTGTCCGCCTGGGCCAGCACCTCGCCCCCGGCGCCCAGCAGGCGCAGGAGGGGACCGGCGAACACAGCGCCGAGCACCGCCAGGACCACGCCGAGCGCGAGTGCCAGCCAGAGCCCCTGCACCGCCTGGTGGGCGGCCCTGCGGTCCTGGCCGGCGCCGGTCAGCCGGGCGACCGCCGCCGTCGTGCCGTAGGCGAGGAACACACACAGCCCGTAGCCGAACAGCAGCGCAGCCGAGGCGACCGCCAGGCCGCCCAGTTCCGAGGTTCCCAGGTGCCCGACCACCGCCGTGTCGGCCAGCACGTAGAGCGGTTCGGCGAGCAGCGCTCCGAGCGCCGGTATCGCCAGTCGCAGCAGTTCTCGGTCCACCGGGCGCACGGTGGGATCGTAGGTCCCGCCGATGTCACGGCCCCTGTTCTCCCCTAGCCTGCAGGTCATGAGTGACACCACGAACCCGCCAGCCTCATCCAACATGAAACCCCGCTCGCACGAGGTCACCGACGGTGACAGCCGTGCCCCCGCCCGGGCCATGCTGCGTGCCGTCGGTATGACCGAGGACGACTTCGACAAGGCCCAGGTCGGCGTTGCCTCGTCGTGGAACGAGGTCACACCCTGCAACCTGCCGCTCGACGCCCTCGCAAAGCGTTGCAAGGAGGGCGTCACCGCCGCCGGCGGCTTTCCGATGGAGTTCAACACCATCGCCGTCAGCGACGGCATCTCGATGGGCCACGAGGGCATGCGTGCCAGCCTCGTAAGCCGCGAGATCATCGCCGACTCGGTCGAGGCCGTCATGCACGCCGAACGGCTCGACGCCTTCGTCAGCTTCGCCGGTTGCGACAAGTCCCTGCCCGGGATGCTCATGGCCGCCGCCCGAATCGACCTGCCATCGGTGTTCGTCTACGGCGGCTCGATCATGCCGGGCAAGCACGGTGACCAGAAGCTCGACGTGGTCAGCGTGTTCGAGGCCGTAGGCGCCCACGCCGTGGGCGGCATCGATGACGACGAACTGCTCGCCATCGAGCGTGCCGCCTGCCCCACCATCGGCAGCTGCGCCGGCATGTTCACCGCCAACACCATGGCGGCGGTGGGGGAGGCGATCGGCATGTCGCTGCCGGGTTCGGCATCGGCCGCCGCAATCGACGGCCGCCGTGGGGACAGCGCCTACGCCAGCGGTACCGCCGTGATGCAGTTGCTCCGCGAGGACATCCGGCCACGCCAGATCATGAGCATGGCCGCATTCGAAAACGCCATTGCCGTCGTCATGGCGCTGGGGGGTTCCACCAACGCCGTGCTGCACCTGCTGGCGATCGCCTTCGAGGCAGGCGTGGCTCTCGAGCTCGACGACTTCAACCGGGTGGCCGCCCGGGTGCCGCACCTCGCCGACACCAAGCCGCACGGCAACTACCACATGATCGACATCGACCGCATCGGCGGTGTGCCGGTTGTGATGCAGATGCTCCTCGAGGAGGGCCTCCTGCACGGCGACGAGGTCACCGTCACCGGCCGGACCGTTGCCGAGAACCTGGCGCTGCTCGACCCGCCCGCCCCAGACGGCGAGGTCATCCACGCCTTCGACGACCCCATCCACAACATCGGTGGCATCGCCGTGCTGAGCGGATCGTTGGCCCCGCAGGGGGCCGTGGTCAAGGTGGCTGGTCTCGATGTCGACCACTTCGACGGACGGGCCCGCGTGTTCGACGGCGAGGACGACGCCATGGCCGCCGTGCTCGACGACCGCATCGAGGCCGGCGACATCGTCGTCATCCGCTACGAGGGACCCAAGGGCGGCCCCGGCATGCGCGAGATGCTCGCCATCACCGGCGCCATGAAGGGCGCCGGCCGTGGCGGTGATGCGGCGCTCATCACCGACGGCCGCTTCTCAGGCGGTACCCACGGCTTCTGCGTCGGCCACGTCGCCCCTGAGGCCATCGACGGCGGACCCATCGCCCTCATCGCCGAAGGCGACCGGATCGTGATCGACGTGCGGGCCCACACCATCGACCTGATGGTCGACGAGGCCGAACTGGCCGAGCGGCAGGCCAACCTCAAGCCCTTCGAGCCCCGCTACACCTCCGGCTTCCTCGCCAAGTACGCCGCCCTCGCCCAGGGTGCCGACCAGGGCGCCGTTACCAGGGCGTAGGGGCCAGGCAGGTTGTCGCCCGTGCACGGTCCGGCGATACTTGTCAGTCATGACCACGGCGCATGAGGTACGGGTACTGCGGTAGGCACCGGACCCACCGTCCGCGTGCCCCGACCTCCCGCTACGGGAGGTCGTTCGCTTTTTCGGCACGGTTGCCGATCACCTATCCCACCCCTCCCAACCACCTTCAGTAGGACACATGACGACGACACCCATGGATGGCGGTCAGGCGCTGATCAGGGCCCTCGAGAACGAGGGCGTAGATCTGCTGTTCGGGCTGCCCGGCGGGGCGATCCTGCCGGTCTACGACCCGCTCATCGACTCGTCCATCCGCCACGTCCTGGTCCGCCACGAGCAGGGTGCCGGCCACATGGCATCCGGCTATGCGCATGCCGCCGGCAGGCCCGGGGTCATGATGGTCACCAGCGGGCCCGGCGCCACCAACGCCGTCACCGCCCTCTGCGATGCCCACCTCGACTCCGTGCCACTGGTGTGCATCACCGGCCAGGTGCCCCTTGCCGCCATCGGCACCGACGCCTTCCAGGAGTGCGACACCACCGGCATCACCATGTCGGTCACCAAGCACAACTTCCTCGTCACCGAGGCACAGGACATCCCCCGGGTCGTCAAGGAGGCGTTCCACATCGCCACCACGGGCCGACCCGGTCCGGTGCTGGTCGACATCCCCAAGGACATCGTCGACCCCAACAGCCCCCGCTCGGCCATGGAGTGGTCCGACGAGATCGAGATGGACCTCCCGGGATACGACCCGAACGTGGAGGTCGACCCGGCGGCCATCGCGGCTGCCGCCGACCTGATGCGGGCCGCCGAACGACCCGTCCTCTACGTGGGCGGCGGAATCCTCAAGGCCCGGGCCGCAGAGGTGCTGTACCAACTCGCCGAGATGACCGGCATCCACGTCGTCACCACGCTCATGGCCCGGGGTGCCTTTCCCGACAGCCACGACCTGTGCCTCGGCATGCCCGGCATGCACGGCAACTTCACGGCCGTCACCGCCATGCAGGAGGCCGACCTGCTGGTTGTCCTCGGCGCACGCTTCGACGACCGGGTCACCGGCCGCCTCGACGGCTTCGCCCCCGGCGCCAGGGTCGTCCACGTCGACATCGACAGCGCAGAGTTGGGCAAGGTCCGCCGTGCAGACGTAGCCATCCAGGGCGACTGCCGCGTCGCCATCGAGGCTCTGATCGCAGAGTTGCAGGCAAACGGGCTCGGTGACGCCGACCGGGGTGCCTGGCGCTCGCGGATAAGCGGCTGGCAGGAGCGCTTCCCGTTGGCCTACGAGGCCTGGGAGCCCGGTCAGGCCCTCAAGCCCCAGTACGTCATCGAGCGCCTGCGCGACCTCTCGCCCGACGACACGATTGTCGTATCGGGGGTCGGCCAGCACCAGATGTGGGCCAGCCAGTACTGGAGGTTCGACCACCCCTACACGTGGATCAACTCCGGCGGCCTCGGCACGATGGGCTACTCGATCCCGGCGGCCATCGGCGCCAAGGCCGGAATGCCCGACCGCACGGTCTGGGCCGTCGACGGCGACGGCTGCTTCCAGATGACCGCCCAGGAACTCGTGACCGCCACTGTCGAGGGGTTCCCGATCAAGGTGGCGCTGTTCAACAACTCCTACCTGGGCATGGTCCGCCAGTGGCAGGAGATGTTCTACGAGGAGCGCTACTCCGAGGTCTTCCTGTCGAAGGACGTGCCCGACTACAAGATGTGGGCGCAGTCCATGGGATGCGAGGCCATGCGAGTCGACGACCCCGACGAGATCGATGCCGCCATCACCAAGGCCAACGAGATCGACGACCGCCCGGTCGTCATCGACTTCCGGGTCATGGCCGAGGAGAAGGTGTACCCGATGGTGCCCGCCGGCGCCACCAACTCGGACCTCGTCGTGCCCCCCTCGCAGGCGGACCTGTCCCGATGAACGTCGCCGGTCCCGACTACCGGTACCACACGCTCGTGGTCACGGTCGAGAACAAGTCCGGTGTGCTGGCCCGGGTTGCCGGCCTGTTCGCACGCCGCGGTTTCAACATCGAGTCCCTGGCCGTGGCGCCTACCGACGATGACCGCTTCAGCCGCCTCACGATCGTCGTCGACCTCGAATCTGCGCCGCTGGAACAGGTCGTCAAGCAACTCGACAAGCTCGTCAACGTGGTCGAGATCCGGGAACTCCACCCCGGTAGCGCAGTCGAGCGGGAGCTCATGATCGTGACCGTCGAGGCCGAGCCGGACCGTCGAGACGAACTCGTCGAGCAGCTCGACCGGGCCGGCGGCAAGGTGCTGTCCGTGGGTGCCGACCGCATGATGCTGTCGCTGGTCGGTCCGCCGAAGCGGATCGACGAGTTCGAGGACCTGTTGCGACCCTTCGGCATCGTCGAGTTGCAGCGCACGGGCCGCGTCGCCCTGCCCGTCCTCGACGAGGACGCCTGACCCGGCGCCCGAACCCATTCGACCATTTCCACAACGAGAAAACAGGAGGACCCCCCGTGGCGAACGTGTACTACGAACAGGATGTGGACCGCTCGGCGATAGCGGATCGCAAGGTGGCGATCCTGGGCTACGGCTCCCAGGGCCACGCCCATGCGCTGAACCTCAAGGAGTCGGGTATCGACGTCTGCGTCGGCCTGCGGGAGAGCTCGAGGTCGGTCGCCAAGGCCACCGAGGCCGGCCTCGACGTGAAGTCGATCGCCGACGCCACCACCTGGGCCGATGTCGTGATGCTGCTGCTGCCCGACACCGACCAGGCGGCTATCTACGAGGAGCACATCGCCCCGAACCTGAACCCCGGTGACGCCGTGGCGTTCTCACACGGGTTCAACATCCGGTTCGACCTCATCAACCCGCCCGAGGACGTCGACGTGATCATGATCGCCCCGAAGGGTCCCGGCCACCTGGTACGCCGCACCTTCGTCGAGGGCGGCGGCGTGCCGTGCCTCATCGCCATCGAGCAGGATCCGACGGGCGGAGCCAAGGCGCTGGCCCTCGCCTACGCCGACGGGATCGGCGGTGCCCGGGCCGGAGTGATCGAGACCACGTTCACCGAGGAGTGCGAGACCGACCTGTTCGGCGAGCAGGTGGTCCTGTGCGGAGGCCTGACCGAACTGGTCCGCAGCGCCTTCGACACCCTCGTCGACGCCGGCTACCAACCGGAGATCTGCTACTTCGAGTGCCTCCACGAGCTGAAGCTCATCGTGGACCTCATGTACGAGCAGGGCATCGGCGGGATGCGCTACTCGGTGTCCGACACCGCCGAGTACGGCGACCTTTCGCGTGGCCCCCGGGTCATCGACGACAACGTCCGCTCCACGATGGGTCAGATCCTCTCGGAGATCCAGTCAGGCGCCTTCGCCGAGGAGTGGGTCGCCGAGGCTAGTTCGGGCCGCGAGAACTTCTACCGCCTCGAGGCCGAGGGCAGGGAGCACCGCATCGAGAAGGTCGGCGAGGAACTGCGGGCCATGATGCCGTGGATCAGCGCCGGCAAGGTCTCCGTCCAGGAAGCCTCTGGCGGCCAGGGGTAGCGCTCCAGGTCCGACGCCCCACTCGGACGCCCAGGGGAGAACCGGGGCTCAGTTGAGCCGCTGGACCACCATCGCCATGCCCTGCCCGCCACCCACGCACATGGACTCCACCCCGAACTCCTTGTCGGAGTCCTCGAGGCCGTTGAGCAGCGTGGTCATGATGCGGGCGCCGGTCATGCCGAAGGGGTGGCCCAGGGCGATGGCGCCACCGTTGACGTTGAGCTTGTCGAGGTCGATGCCGACGGCGTCGGCTGAGGGCAGCACCTGAGCGGCGAAGGCCTCGTTGATCTCGAACAGGTCGATGTCGTCGGCGGTCATGCCGGCCCGGCCGAGGGCCTGTTCGATGGCGCCGATCGGGCCGAGGCCCATGATCTCGGGGTCGAGGGCCGAGACGCCGGAAGCGACGACTCGGGCCAGAGGGGTGAGCCCGAGCTCGGCGGCCCGGGTGTCGCTCATGACGACCACGGCGGCGGCACCGTCGTTGAGCGGGCAGGCGTTGCCGGCCGTGACCGTGCCGTTGGGGCGGAACACCGGGTTGAGTTGTGAGACCTTCTCGTAGGTGGTGCCGGCGCGTATGCCGTCGTCCTGGCTGACGACGGTGCCGTCGGGGAGGGTGTAGGGGGTGATCTCGCGCTCGAAGAAGCCGCGGTCCCGGGCGGCTTCGGCCCGGTTCTGGGAGCGCACACCCCATTCGTCCTGGGCCTGGCGGGAGACTCCCATGTGCTGGGCGACGTTCTCTGCGGTCTGGCCCATGGCGATGTAGATGTCGGGTAGGCCCTCCGGTGGTGTCCACCCGTCGGTGTCCTCGCCGGTGCGGCCGGCGGTGCGGGCCTCGGCGTCGGCGAACTCGGCGTTGTGGGGACCGTTGTCGGCGGCGCCGAACTGGTAGCGGCTGACGCACTCGACGCCGCCGGTCACGAAGGCGTCGCCCTCGCCGGCCCTGATGGCGTGGGCAGCCATGCGGATGGTCTGGAGCGACGAGGAGCAGTAGCGGTTGACGGTGACGCCGGGAGCGTCGAGTCCTGCCAGAAGTGCAGCGACGCGGGCCACGTTGTAGCCCTGTTCGCCGCCGGGCTGCCCGGTCCCCCAGATGACGTCTTCGACCTGCTCGCGGGGGAGTTCCGGGACCTTGCCCAGGACGTCGTCGATGATGAAGGCGGACATGTCGTCGGGGCGGGCCTCGACGAGGCTGCCCTTGGCGGCCCGTCCGATCGGAGTGCGGGCGGTGGCGACGATGACGGCTTCGGTCATGGTGGGGGCTCCTGGTTGATCCGCGGTCCGGTGGGTTACCGGCCGGTAGGTTCCGAGCCTATCCAGTGCCCGGCCTGCGGGGCCGAGTCGGGTCCGTGTGGCACATGCCTCAGGCCCGTCGGATGAGGTTGATGCCGTCGCCCACGGAGAGCAGCACCGAGGTGACCCGGTCGTCGGACATGACGTGGTCGTTGAACTCCTGCAGTGCCACGGTGTCGGCGTCGTCGGCCCCGGCGTCGAGCACCCTGCCGGACCACAACACGTTGTCGACGGCGATGAGGCCGTGCGGGGACAGGCGGGGCACCATCTCCTCGTAGTAGGCGAGGTAGCCCGCCTTGTCGGCGTCGAGGAAGGCGAAGTCGACCTCCCGGTCGGCGGGCAGCGCCCGCAGCGTGTCGAGGGCGGGGGCGACCACGAGGTCGACGCGGTCGTCGACGCCGGCCCTGGACCAGTGTTCGCGGGCGATGTCGGTCCACTCGGCCGAGACGTCGCAGCACAGTAGGCGGCCGCCATCGGGGAGCGCTCGGGCGATGGCGAGCGAGGAGAAGCCGGTGAAGGTGCCCACCTCGACGGCGAACATCGGGCGTACGGCGGCGACCAGCAGGGCGAGGAAGGCAGCCTGGTCGGGCGCCACCTGCATCCGGGCGACCGGGCCGAGCGAGGCGGTCGCCTCGATCAGCGACCGTTGCACGTCGTCGACGGGCGGTGAGTGGGCCTGCACGTAGGCGTCGAGGGCCTCTTCGAGGAAGAAGGAACGGTGCCCGGTCACAATCGGTTCTCCGTCCCTAGTCCACGGGGTTCAGCGGGTGTCCGTGCCGCTTCGCAGCACGCGGCCCGGGCGGGCTTCGGTGAAGTCACCGCCGCTCACTACGGGAACTCCGGCGCACAGCACCTCGTCGATGCCGGACGAACCGGCGTAGAGGCGGGCGGCACCGCCGGGGAGGTCGGCCCGCAGGCTGAGCGGGTCGGATCCGATGCTGTGCTCGTCGAAGACCACCAGGTCGGCGTGGGCATCCTCGGCGATCCGGCCCCGGTCGACCAGTCCGTAGAGGTCGGCCTGCCTTGCGGTCAGCAGGTGCACCGCCTCCTCGAGGTCGATCAGGCCGTGTTCCCGGACGGCTCCCCCGATGAGGCGGGTGGTGAAGTTGAAGGTGCCGAACATGTCGAGGTGGGCGCCGGCGTCGGATGCGCCGACCACCACGTGCTCGTCCCGCCAGACGCCGATCCGGGCCTCCCAGTCCTCCCGGGACTGGAAGGGGTCCTCCCGGCCGAACGAGGTCAACAGGTCGTCGGCCAGGGCGATGTCGACCAGGGCGTCGAAGGGCTCCTTGCCGAGCTCGGCGGCCACGTCGCCGACCGTGCGGCCCGAGTAGCCGTCGTTCTCCGGGGCGAACGTGTCGAAGATGACCTGGGTCTCCCACCTGGCGAGCCCCCGGAAGGGACTGTCCTGTTGCGCCTGCTGCTCCAGGCGGCGCCGCTGGTCGGGGTCGGAGAGCAGGCGCTTCTTGGCCTCCCTCGGGAGCAGCATCGCCTCTTCCCAGCCGGGGAGGGCGTCGAGGATGAAGCCGCTGGCGAACGACATGCGCAGCCCGAAGGTGAAGGGCACCGTGAGGGCGACGACCCTGGCGCCGCGCTCGGCGGCGTAGGGACCGGACCGCATCCGGTGGCGGGCATCGTCGAGGCTTGTGGCGCTGACCGTGAGGACGTTCCAGTTGAGTTGGCGGCCGCCGGCGGCCAGCGACATGTCGGTCATCAACTCGACGGCCCAGTCCTCGTGCCGACCGGCCATGGGCAGGAACTCGATGCCCGTGCCGGGGAACTCGCCGACCACCCGGCAGAGTTCGATGAGTTCGTCGCGGTGTGCGTAGCGGCTGGGGACCATGTGGCCGTCGCCGTCGTTGTGGGTGCGTGACCAGGATGACGAGAAGCCGAGCGCCCCTGCCGCCAGCCCGTCCCGCAGCAGGTCGCACATGGCGGCCAACTCGTCGGGTGTGGCCTCGCGTCCGGTGCACTCCTCGTGCATCACCACCCGTCGCAGGGCCGAGTGTCCGACCTTGTAGCCGGCGTTGATGGCCAGGTGGGGCTCTATCGCGTCGAGGTACTCGGCGGTGGTGCGCCAGTTCCAGGGAACGCCCTCCTGGAGCGATTCGATCGGCATGCCCTCGACACGGGCCAGCATCCGCATCAGGTACGCACCGTCGGCAGGGTCGTCGGACAGGGGAGCGATGGAGAAGCCGCAGTTGCCCCCGACCACCGAGGTCACTCCGTGCAGGGGTGAGGGGCTGAGGGTGCTGTCCCAGAAGGGCTGGGCGTCGAGGTGGGTGTGGACGTCGATGAACCCCGGGGCCACGACTCGGCCGTCGGCATCGATCGTGTGGGCGGCCTCGTCGTCAACGTCTCCGAGCGCCACGATCCGACCGTCGACGATGCCGAGGTCGGCACGCCGGCGATCGTCGCCGGTGCCGTCGACGATCCAGCCGCCGCGAATCACCGTGTCGAGCATTCGGCCTTCCCCAATCAGACGCGGACTGAACGATGACCACGGTACCGACCGACCGGACATGGGGTCGAACGGGGCGGCGGCGTTGGGGCGGCGGTCGGCTGGCTCCTACGATCTGACGAACAGTCAGGCCCCCCGGCCGGGGCACACCGACCAGGAGCGACGATGGAGATCGACCCCCAGGAGCAGTGGAACCTCCTCATCGGAGGCGACGAGGTTGCAACCTCCGCCACCTACGAGATCGTCGATCCCAGCACCACCGCCGTCATCGGCCACGCCCCCGAGGCCACCGTCGCCGATGCCGAGGCCGCCATCGTCGCCGCCAACCGGGCGCTCCCCGGATGGCGCGACACGCCCATGGTCGAGCGGTGCGCCCTCCTCGGCCGCCTGGCCGACATCCTGGCCGAACGTTCGCCCGACTGGGCGACCCTCGTGCAGGCCGAGACCGGCGCCACCATGAAGATCGCACAGACCCTGCAACTGGGTGGCACCTTCGTGGACCGGTTCCGCTACTACTCGAGACCCCGGGATCTCGACGTCGCCGAGAAACCCATGCCCGCCGGAGCCTCCGCACTCGGTCCGGCCGGCCTCGTCGGAGCCGTCGTCCACCGCCAGCCGGTCGGCGTGGTCGTCTGCATCACCCCCTACAACTTCCCGCTCGTGAACATGGCCGGCAAGATCGCCCCGGCGCTGGCGATGGGCAACACCTGCATCATCAAGCCGGCGCCCCAGGACCCGCTCGGCATCCTGCTCCTCGGCCGGGCCGTCACCGAGGCCGGCTTCCCGCCCGGTGTGGTCAACGTCCTGACCTCTTCGGGCTCGGATGTACCGTCGACCCTGGTCGCCTCGCCGGGCGTCAACATGGTCAGCTTCACGGGCTCGTCGGCCATCGGTGCGGCCATCTACGCCAATGGCGCCGCCACCATGACCCGGGTGCTCATGGAACTCGGCGGCAAGGGCGCCCTCGTCATGACCGACGACGCCGACGTGAACGCCGCCGTGCAGGCCATCGCCAGCGTGTGGGGCTTCCACAGCGGTCAGATCTGCACGGCGCCCACCAGGGTCATCTGCCACCGCAGCCTCTACGACCAGCTCGTGTCGACCCTCGAGGCCGTGTCCGGGATGCTCAAGGTGGGCGACCCGCTCGACGACGACACCCTGGTCGGTCCGCTCATCAGCGAACGCCAGCGGGACAGCGTCGAGGCGTTCATCCGTGGCGGCGTCGACGCCGGGGCCACGCTGGTCGCCGGCGGCGAGCGCCCCGACCTGCCCGGCTACTACGTGGCACCGACCCTTATGGCCGACTGCACCCCCGACATGCACTGCGTGCGCGAGGAGGCCTTCGGTCCGGTCGTCGTGGTGCTCCCACACGATGACGACGACGAGGCAGTGTCGATCGCCAACGACTCCGACTACGGGCTGTTCAGCTACGTCTATGCCGGTGATACCGCACGTGCCCACAGCATCGCCAGGCGCCTGCAGTCCGGAAACGTGGCGCTCAACAGCATCCAGCCCCACAACGAGGCCCCGTTCGGCGGCTTCAAGATGTCGGGCATAGGTCGCGACCGCGGCGTCTGGGGCCTCGAGGCCTACAGCGAGGTCCAGGCGGTCTCCTGGCTGGCATGACCAGCACCGGTCCTGCTGCTGCGGGTCGCCTGTCCGTCGGCCTGGTGGCGCTCGGGGCCGTCGGCACGATCCTGAGCGGCTGGGCCACCTGGGTCGAGGTCGTCGGCTCGTCGGTCACCGGGTTCCGGATGGCCGAACTCTGGGTGGTCGTGGGCGACGACCTGGGCGGCGGGCCACCCGGGTGGGTGGGGATCGCCTGGTACCTGGTTCCACTGGCAGGAGCGGCCTCGGTGCTGCTCCTGACCTGGCCCGGACCGCCGCGGGCGCGACCTTCCCACGGCCTGCTCGGCGGGGTCGTCATGCTGGTCGCCGTAGTGGTCGCAGTGGCGGCGAGGGTCGCCGACGCCACGCACATCGGGACGGGGCTCTGGCTGGCCGGGATGGCCGGGATCTTGACCACGGTCGGCGGTAGCCTCGCCGCATGGACGCGACGGCGGTACCCGACCACGTAGGTGAAGCGAGCCGGGCCTCGGGTTCGAGGCGCTGGACACTTCTGGGGGCACTCGTGGCGGCGGTCGTCGTCGTCGCCGTCATCCTGAGCCTGCGCTCCGCCTCCGAGGGCTCGGTGATCGGTGCGGCTTCTCCCGAGGAGGCCGTCAACGGCCTCGCCGTGGCGCTGGCCGCCGAGGACGTGGTGGGTGCAGCGGCCATGCTTCCGCCGTCCGAGGTCGGCCATGCCGTCGACCTCTACACGCGGGTGATCGAGTTGGCGCAGAAGGAGGGGGCGTTGGCCGGCAGCGACCCCCTTGCAGGAATCGACCTCCAGGTCGCCGACCTCGACATCCGGGTCGACGCACTCCACGAACGGGTCCACAAGGTGTACCTCGTCGACGGCGGCCTCGGTATCACGGTCGATCCGTCGGCCATGGACGCCAACCTCCGGGAGGGGGCCGAGGCCGTCGACGAGTCGATCACGCTCGGTGAGATCAACGAGATGCTGGCCGAGGAGGCGGCCGCCTACGAGTCGGGCGACCTCCTCGACGTCAGGCTTCCATCAGAACTCTTCGTGATGGTCGTCCACGAGCGGGGCCGTTGGTTCGTGAGCCCTCTCTACACCTCCTTCGAATACGTGAGGACGCTCCTCGACCTGCCTCCGGTCGACTACGAGGGCTCCACGGTCGGCCTGCCGGCGGGCACCGACAGCGCCTCCGGGGTGCTCCAGGTGGTGGTCGACCAGGTCAACGGCTTCGACTTCGATACCGAGGTCGATGCCGCGCTGGCCCAGATACGGACCGGGGTGCTCGTGCCCTCGATCGACCTGGCGGATCCCCTCCAGGGGGTGATCCCGGTCGCACCCGACGAGATGTCCGTGTTCCTCGACCACCTCCCCATGTTCCAGGGTCTGTTCGACGAGGTCAACGAGTCGGTGCCCGACGGGATGGAGATGGACACCGACGAGATGGCCGACATGGTCGAGGACCTCGTCGCCGAGATGGAGCCGGCACTCGACATCACGCTCGAGATCGGCACCACCGAGGAGGTGCTCGACGAAGAACGCACCAAGGTCGTGGTATCCGATGTCGTACTGCACCTGGTCGGGTCGTTGACCCTTCCCGAGGGTGCGGGTTCTGCGTCCGCCGACGCCACGCTGACGATCCGGGGTACCTGTGCGGCGTTCGACTACCTGGCCGACCTGCAGGACGAAGGTGGCCCCGACCGGTCGACGGGCCTGCACGAGGGCTGCCTCGAGGACGCCATACCGGGCCTGGGCGTCGACGGCCTGTTCGTCGTGACGCGCAGGATCGACGGCTCGTGGTACCTCAGCCCGGTCGAGACCGTGGTCGAGTACATGGCCGTGGTGCTCGACGCAGCACTCTCGGGCGCCTTCGACGACATCGGCCTCGGCATCGAGGACGTCCTCCTCGCACCCGTGGCGGCGGGCGAGATCCTCGGTGCCTCCGAGGAGTTGATGGGCGGCGACGGCAAGGCCGAGGGCGGGATGGACCAGGCGATGGAACCGAACGACGACTACCCGTCGAGCACGAGTGCCGGTGCGTTGCGCACCGAGTCCGCCATGCCCGAGATCGACCCGGCCGTGTTGGCCGGGGACTGCACGTCCGGCGACCCGTGGAGTTGCGACGTGCTCTGGGACTACTCCGATCCGGGTTCCGACGACGAGAAGTTGGCTTCCGGCTGCGGTGACCCCGCCGACGCCGTCTCGGACGGCGGCGGCTTCGCCTTCGGGGCCTGTGCGGGTGACGGCGACTGGGACGATGACGACCGGGGCGGCTACGACGAGGAGTGGGGCCCCTACGAGGAATGCCTCGAGGATGCGGTGCCGCGGGACTCGTGGTCGTCGGTGGCGTACACCAAGGCCATGCGCGACTGCCTGCCGCTGTTGCCCGAGGACGCTCAGGCCGAAATGCTGCGTGACCTCGAGTCGATGGAGGAGATGCTCCCGTACGAGGAGTGCATGGAGGGCCACATCGGCTTCGACGACGAGGAGTGGTCACAGGCCGCCTACGTCCGGGGCATGAGCGAGTGCGTGTCGCTCGCACCCGAGGGTCAGCGCGCCGAGATGGAGGAGTGGTTGGTCGAAATGGAGGAGATGCTCCCGTACGAGGAGTGCATGGGGGGCCACGTCAGCTCCGACGACGAATGGTCCCAGTCGGCGTACCTCGAGGGCATGAAGTCGTGCGTCGAACTGGCTCCCGACGACGAGAAGAGGTGGATCGAGGAGCAGATCGCCTCGACCGAGGCCTGGGTCGCCCACGAGGAGTGCATGGACGCCGAGATGGGTGGCCCCGGATGGTGGAACGAGGAGTGGACCGAGGAGTTCCAGGACCGCAACGACGCCGCCTATGCCGCCTGCGCCCACCTCGAGCCCGAGTACGGCGAGGTCGGGATCCTCGAGGAGGTTCCCGTGCCCGACGCCTACGACGGTCCGACCGCCTCAGAGGGCCTCTGCGCCGACAACGAAGCCCGGGTGGCCACGGCGCTCGCTTCCATGGATCGGCGACCGGCCACGCCCACCGACCTTGCCGACACCATGCGTGCCGGCGGCGACTACGCGGCCTGGCTGGTCGGCGAACTCCCTGACGTACTCCAGCCGAACGCCGCCTACCTGTCCGCGGCGGCCGCCGGGGTGGCCGACGCCTTCGACGGCAAGGACGACTTCCTCTCCGCCCTGCCCGAACTGGCATCCCTCGAAACCCTGGGGTCGGAGTACGGGTTCGAGGATCCCGGCGAGGCCGAGTATGCGATCGACGGCTTCTTCCTCGCCTGCGGCACAGGCGACAACGCGGTCTTCGACGCCTTCGAAGAGGCCATGTCGGTACTCGACGAGGCGTTCGAAGGCGACGATGACGAACCGGATGTGGACGAACCCGCCGTGTCCGTCGACTCGGTGATGGTCGAGGCCCTCGACGACTGATCGGGCCATCCTCGCGGCCGCCAACTAGGGTCGTCATCGATCGACCCCCGGACCTGAAAGGACCACGATGCTCGAAGCAGGAACCGCGGCGCCGGCATTCTCGGTGCCCGACCAGGACGGCAACACCGTCACCCTCGACGACCTGGCCGGCAGGTGGGTGGCCCTGTGGTGGTACCCCAAGGCCAGCACCCCCGGTTGAACGATCGAAGGAGGGGGGCTCCGTGATCGAGCCCCCGAGTTCACCGGCGCCAACGCCGTGATCGTCGGCGCCAGCTTCGACACCGTCGAGGAGCAGAAGGCCTTCGCCGAGAGCGAGCAGTTCCCGTACGCCCTGCTGGCCGACCCGGACCGGACGATGGGCGAGGCCTACGAGGTGCTACGGCCGGAAGACGGGGGACTCGCAGCCTTCCCGCTGCGCATCTCCTACCTGATCGGCCCCGACGGCACCATCGCCAGGGCCTACGACCTCAACGCCTCGACGACGCTCGACGAGCACGCCGCCGACCTGCTGGCCGACATAGCCACGCTGAGTTAGAGAGCGTGTCGCTTCCGCTCGAGGGCCTGACGGTCGTCGAGGGCTCCGCCTTCGTCGCCGCACCGTCGGGTGGCATGACGCTGGCCCAACTGGGGGCCGATGTCATCCGCTTCGACCGCATCGGCGGCGGCATCGACCACCGGCGCTGGCCGCTCACCCCCGACGGCGCCAGCCTCTACTGGAACGGACTCAACAAGGGCAAGCGCTCGCTGGCGGTCGACCTCGGGGACCCCGAGGCACAGGACCTGGTCGCCGAGTTGGTCGGACGGGCCGGCAACTTCCTCACCAACTTCCCGGCCGTCGGATGGCTGTCGTACGAATCGCTGCGTCAGCGCGGAGACGGCCTGGTGATGGTCGCCATCACCGGCAACCACGACGGCACCACCGCTGTCGACTACACGGTGAACTGCGCCGTGGGCTACCCGTCGGCCACGGGACATGCCGACGACCCCCGGCCCGTCAACAACGTGGTACCGGCATGGGACCTGGTGTGCGGGCAGATGGCCGCCGTGGGCCTCCTCGCCGCCGACCGGCGACGGATCCTCGAGGGAGTAGGCGACCTCGTGACCCTTGCCCTGTCCGATGTGGCGCTGGCGACGGTCTCCATGCTCGGCTCCCTGGCCGAGGCCCAGTTGCTCGGTACGCAGCGGGAGGCCATCGGCAACGACCTCTACGGCGCCTACGGCTCAGACTTCCCGACCGGGGACGGCCGCCGGGTCATGGTCGTGGCGATCAGTCCGAAGCAGTGGCGGGGCCTCCAGTCGGCCACGGGTACGACCGATGCCGTGGAGGCGTTGGCCGACGAGTTGGGCGTCGACTTCGCCGACGAGGGAGAGCGCTACCTCGCCCGCGACCGGCTCGGCGGCCTGTTCGGGCCATGGTTCGCCGCACGCACGCTCGCTGAGGTCGCCTCCGGTCTCGATGCCGAGGGCGTGTGCTGGGGTCCCTACCGGACCTTCATCGAAATGGTAGACGAGGACCAGAGGTGCTCGACGGTCAACCCGCTGTTCGCCGACCTCGACCAGCCCGGCGTGGGCCGCCACCTGGTGTGCGGTTCGCCGCTGGCGTTCGCCGGGGTCGAGGGACGGGGTGCGGCAACGGCGCCACGGCTGGGCGAGCACACCGAGCAGGTGCTCGCCGACGACCTCGGCCTCGGTGCCACCGAGATCGGCTCACTGGTAGAGCGCGGAGTCGTCGCGACCTAGCGGGTCAGGCACCCCACGTCACGAGCCGCCAGTCGAGGACCGGGCCGACGTCTTCACCGTCCCGTTCGGCTGACACCTCGGTGCGGACGGCCCGCAGGCGACCTCCGGCGACCGCCTGTTCGTCGAGCAGCGTGTGGCGACACGACAGCACGTCGTCCTCGAACACGGGTCCGGGGTGGTCGCAGGACTGCCAGCCAAGCACCGTGGCGGTGCCGGGCATGCGGCGCGCCAGGGAGGCCTGGGCCAGTCCGATGGTGTGGCCGCCGTAGACGAGTCGTCGGCCGCCCTCGTTGGCGGCGGCGTCGCGGTGCACCGGCGCCAGGTTCTGGCTGAGCCTGGCCAACTCGGGGGCGGCCGTTACGGTGTCGCGCATCAGGTCGGCCCGGGTCTCGCCGACGGCCCAGTCCCGGTCGGCGGCATCGGCCAACGGCGAGGGGTCCCAACCCGGTGGTATGCGTTCTGTCCATGCGGCCAGGTCGACCTCGGGATCTGCGCCGCCGAGGTCGTCTGCGTGGCCGGTTTCGGCAGCCTCATCGCGGAACCTCAGCATGGCGCAGCGCTCGTAGTCGACGACCGGGGCGCCGTCGTCGACCCGGACGGTGCGGATGCCTAGCAGTGCGAGTCCCCGGGGCGGGCGGTCGTCGCGACGGGTGGTCTCGCGCAGCCCTCGGACCTCGACCGTGGTGTGCAGGGTCTCGCCGAGTCGGATGGTCTCGCTCAGTGCCACGCCCCGGTAGAAGAGGTTGGCGATGACCCGTTGGGTGGCGACCGTGCTCTGGCCGATCGAGACGTGCATGACGAGCGCCGGGTTGGCCAGGCGTCCGGGGGCTCCGGTCACGGCCTCCGCAAGCGGTGCGCTCAGGGTGAGGGCGAGGGGGTCGCCGCAGATGGCCTGGTAGACGGCGGCCTCACCCTCGTCGATCGTGACGGCGGGAGCGGGGTCGAGCAACTGTCCCAGCGAGAGGTCGTCGAAGTAGGGGCCCGGGTCGCTGGCCGGGTCGGGCGTGCTCATCGGGGAGAGCATGGCACTCCGTCGTGGCCGAGCGCCGCCATGGGCCGACTGTTCGTGGTTACTACCGAGGAGTAATCGTGGGGAGGCATGTGACACCGACTCATCAATCACCAGAAGAGATAGATAGGTTCTCTATCAATTATCGCGAATCCCTGTACCGGCGTCACAGAAGGGCGTACGTTCGCGTGCCGTGGATGAGGGGGACGGCAGAGGGGCCGCCTCCATCGAGACAGACGAGGAGATCCCACGATGACCGACCTGGCTACCCGCATCGATGACCTGACCGTGGCAGCAGCGATCCTGCTGGCGGACGACCGGATGACCTGGGTCGACGCCGCCGCCTGCCATGGGGAGAGCGACCTGTTCTTCGCCCCCTTCGCCGAACGCCCCGAGGCCCGGGTCCGACGGGAGGCCAAGGCCAACCAACTGTGCGATGCCTGCCCCGTCGCCGGTTCCTGCAAGAACTACGCCCGCCAGAACCGCGAGTTGGGCTACTGGGGTGGCGAATCCGAGTCCGAGCGCGCCACCGCCGGCTTCGCCCCGACCACGCCCATCATTGGTCGTCGTCAGGTGGCCGCCCAACGGGCCGCCGCCGCACTCGCCCGGGCGAACTGAGGCTCCACCCGGGCTCAGAGCCCCAGGAACCCCCCACCGTCTGCCACGATCGTCTGGCCGGTCACGAACCGGGCCAGGTCGCTGGTGAGGAACACCGCCACCGGTCCGATGTCATCGGTCGGGTCACCGATCCGTCGAAGCGGCGTCCGTTCCAGCAGTCGCTCCTCGAGGTCCGGGTTGGCCCTGTAGGCGCGATCCATGGCCGGCGTACGGGCGACGGGGGCGATGCAGTTCACGCGGATCCCTGCCGGCCCCCACTCCTGGGAGAGGCTCTTCGCAAGCGCCCGCTGTGACGCCTTGACCATGGCGTAGGCGGGCAGGCTGGCGCTGCCCTCCATGCCCGCCGCCGAGGTCAGTAGGAGAAACGAGCCCCCGGCGGCGGCGAGGTGTGGGTGCGCCACCTGGGCGGCGTCGAACGAGGCCCTCACCGTCGTGGCGAGCAGGCCTGGCCAGCCGTCGTCCATCCCTTCGATCGGGCCCGGGGCGACGCTGCCACCGACGGCGTTGTGGACGAAGCAGTCCAGGTGGCCGAACCCGTCGATCGTGGCGGCCACGGCGGATTCCAGGTCGATCCGGCTGGTGACGTCGCAGCGCACGCAGAGCGCCCGGTGCCCGGCGTCCCGGAGCGCCTCGGCGGCCGGCTCGCCGTTCTCGATCCGGCGGGCGGCGAGCACCACTGCAGCACCCTCCCTCGCCATCGCCGTGGCGATTCCGAGGCCGATGCCGGCGCCGCCGCCCGTGATCAGCGCCACCCGGCCCCCGAGCAGTCCCGCATCGAGGTCCTTGCTCACGGCGCCATCCAGGTGCCGCCATCGGCAACGATCGTCGACCCGCTCGTGAAGGCGGCGTCGGGTGAGGCCAGGGTGTCGATGATCCCGGCCAGGTCCTCCGCCCCGCCGGTGCGTCCGAGTGCCGGGCCGGAGAGGGCACCACCCGACGAGCTCGCCGCCGGACCGATGAGCAGTTCGGGGGCTGCGGCGACCACGGCGGTCGTGATCCCATCGGTGCCCCACTGGCGGGCAGCGCTCTTGTTCAGGGCCCGGATGCCCTCGGCCGCCGTCGCCGTGGCGGCGAACCCCGGTGCGCCTCCCATGGCGGAGGTGGGCACCACATGGACGACCCGACTGCCGGGGCCGAGGTGCGGGCGACAGGCCTGGAGCAGGTGGAGGGCGCCCACCATCGGATCCTCGCAGACGGCCACCCAGTCGTCGGTCGAGAGGTCGACCAGGGGGATCGGCTGCCCCGGGGACTCCAGCACGTGGACCAGGAGGTCCACGGTCCCCAGTGCGGCGGCGGCGGTGTCCACGGCCGTTTCGGCAGTGGGCCGGGCGGCCAGCGACGAAAGACCCAGGGTCTCGACGAGGTGGCCACGTGCACGAAGCCGGGCGACCAGTTCGTCGTACAGGCCTCCGGCGCCACACACAAGCGTCCGGGTGCCCATGGGGTCGACCGTAGCAACGCCCGGGCGACCTCCCGGGATCGGATCAGGGGAAGATGCCGCGCTGCTGGTACACGGCCTGGAGGCGGCTGAGGGCCACGGCGTAGGCGGCATCCCGGCGGGATTCGACCTCGTAGTCCCTGCGCGCCTCGGCGACGGTGTCGCATGCCCTCCAGAGCACGTCCCGCAACCTGTAGTCGACGTCGTCGAGCGACCAGCGCTGAGCCGAGCGGTTCTGCACCCACTCGAAGTACGACACGATGACGCCTCCGGCGTTCACGAGGATGTCGGGGAGGATCTCGACGCCCCGGTCCTGGAGAAGGCGCTCGGCCTCGAGGGTCGTCGGCCCGTTGGCAGCCTCGACGATGACCTTTGCACGGATCATCGGGGCGTTGTCGGCGCGGACCTGGTTCTCGATCGCTGCCGGAACGAAGATGTCGACGTCGGACGACCAGAAGTCGTCGTTGTCGATCCAGCCGGCCCTTGGAAAGCCCTTCACGGTGCCCCGCTCGCGCACCCAGTCGGTGAGCTCGAAGGCGTCGATCCCGTCCTCGTCGGCGACGGCGCCCTGATGGTCGGCAACGGCGGTCACCGTCGTCCCGTGGACCTGCAGAATGCGGCCGGTGGCGCTCCCGACGTTGCCCCAGCCCTGGATCGCGACCGTGGCACTCGAGAGGTCGAACCCGACCTCGTCGGCCCAGTGCTGCAGGCAGAAGACCACACCCTGACCGGTGGCCTTGTCCCGGCCGGGGCTGCCGCCGGTCTCGAGCGTCTTTCCGGTGACGACCCGTTTCACGTTCTGGCGCTCGGTGGCGCCGGTCGAGTTGGCATAGGTGTCCATCATCCAGACCATCGACTGGGCGTTCGAGCCGAGGTCCGGGGCCGGGATGTCGTGGTCGGGACCGATGTTGGCGCCGAGGCTGTGGGTGAACCGGCGGACGATGCGTTCCAGCTCGTCCTCGTCGTGGTCGCGGGGGCTGAAGGAGATGCCACCCTTGGCCCCACCGAACGGGATTTCGCAGAGGGCCGACTTCCAGGTCATCCAGGAGGCCAGTGCCTTGACCTCGTCGAGGTCGACCGCCGGGTGGAACCGGACGCCCCCCTTGTAGGGGCCCAACAGGTTGCTGTGCTGGATGCGGTAGCCGCGGAAGACCCGGAAGCTCCCGTCGGTCATGCGGACGGGGAAGTTGACGATGATCTCGTTCTTGGGCTGCGAGATGATCGACCGGAGGTCGGCGGGCATGCCCACCAACTCGGCCCCACGCTCGAACTGCGCCAGCGCGGTGGCGAAGAGTCCCTGGTCGGTTTCCGGCATGTGCGCCCCTTCGTGGCCGTTCGCCGGGCGGAACGCTAGCCGAAAAGGCGGTTGGCCAGCCGTGGGGCCATGGCGATGGCAACGCCCCCGACCGCCACACAGGTAGCGGCGATCACCCAGGCGGCGGTCGGGGGAGCGTCCAGTTCGAAGAAGTCGCGGCCTACCTCCAGCACCATGACGAGCACGTAGGAGCATCCCATGGCCAGCGCCAGGCCCAGCTTCCACGGCCGGAGTGGCCGGGCGATCGACAGGAGGATGACGAGGCCGAGCGCCAGGAGGGTCATCGTGGCGGTCGTCCGGGCCTCGGCAAGGGTGGCCTCGCCGGCGCGGACGGACTCGTAGCAGACGAAGGTGGCGATGGCGGCAGCAACCCCGGTCGGCAACGAGAAGCACAGGACCCGCGGCAGGAACCCCTTCCTGACCAGCGAGGTGTCGGGGGCGAGGGCGAGGAAGAAACCCGGTACCCCGATCGAGAACGTGCCGATCAGGGTGAGCTGCTTGGGAAGGAACGGGAAGGGAGCCCCGAGCAGGCCGATGAGGGCGGTGAGCAGGATGGCGTAGGCGGCCTTGGTGATGAACAGGTTGGCGACCCGCTCGATGTTGTTGATGACGCGACGTCCCTCGTCGAGCACCCGGGGGAGGGTGCCGAACCGGTCGTCGAGGAGCACGAGTTGGGCGACGGCCCGGGTGGCCTCGCTGCCGGACCCCATGGCGATCCCCATGTCGGCGTCCTTGAGGGCCAGCACGTCGTTGACGCCATCACCGGTCATGGCGACGGTATGGCCCCGCGACTGCAGTGCCTCGACCATGGCCCGCTTCTGGTGTGGGGTGACGCGGCCGAACACCGCCTGTCCGTCGACCATGTCGGCCAACTCGTCCGGGTCGTCGGGGAGCGTCCCGGCGTCGATGCCGTCCTCGGCGCTGGGAACGCCCGCCCTCCTCGCCACGGCCGCCACGGTCGCGGGGTGGTCGCCCGATATGACCTTGAGTTCGAGGCCCTGTGCGACGAGGTAGTCGAGGATCTCGCGGGCGTCGGGCTTGACGGTGTCCTCGAGCAGCACCAGGGCGACCGGTTGCCGCTCGGCGGGGAGCGACTCGGGCTCGCCGGGGCCGACGGCGTCGCTGCGGGTGAGTGCCAGGACCCTCCGGCCCTCCCCGGCGTGGGCGGCGACGCGGGCACGGACCTCGTCGTCGTCGGGCAGGAGGATGTCGGGGGCGCCGAGGTGGTGGAGGCCATGCCCCTCGAAGGTGGCGGACGCCCACTTGCGGGCCGACGAGAAGGGGAGTGCGTCTTCGACCTGCCAGCCCGGGTCGCCGTGGGCGGCGGCGATCGCGGCCAACGTCGGATTGGGACTGGGATCGGCGGCGGCCAGGGCGCCCAGTGCCGAGGCGGCGTCCTGTTCGGATGAACCGCCCAGCGGCTCGAGTCCGGCGAACGAGATCTCGCCGGTTGTGATGGTCCCGGTCTTGTCCAGGCACAGTACGTCGACCCTGGCCAGCAGTTCGACCGACGCCAGTTCCTTGGCCAGCGCCTGTCGCCGGGCCAGGGCGACCACGCCGACGATGAACGACAGGCTGGTCAGCAGCACCAGGCCGTCGGGGACCATCGCCACAGCGGCGGCGACCGTGCCGCGCAGCGCCTCCTGCCAGTGGTCCTCCTCGACGAGCAGGCGGGCGAGCAGCAGCAGCGAGGCCGGCGGGATGATGACGGTGAGCCCACGCAGGATGAGGTTCACGCCGTTCCGGAGGTCGCTGTTGGCGAGGGTGAAGCGGCGGGCCTCGTCGGCCAGGGACGCTGCGTATGCGTCGGCGCCGATCCGGGTCGCCCGCATGTGGCCGGAGCCCGACGACACGAAGCTGCCGGACAACACGTCGTCGCCGACCTCCTTGTCGACGGCGTCCGCCTCGCCGGTCAGCAGCGACTCGTCCAAGGCCAGGCCGTGGGCGGCGACGACCTCGCCGTCGACCACGACCTGATCGCCCGGGGAGAGTTCGAGCAGGTCGTCGGCCACGACCTCCGAAACGCCGACCTCCGTGGTGGAGCCGTCGCGGACCACCCGGGCCTTCGGCGCCGAGAGCACCGCCAGGGCTGTCAGCGTGCGACGGGCACGTAGTTCCTGGACCACCCCGATCACGCTGTTCGAGACGATGACCCCGGCGAAGAGGGCGTCACTCGGGTGGCCGGCCACCAGGATCAGCACCAGCAGCGTGCCCATGATGGCGTTGACCGGGGTCAGCACGTTGGCCCGCAGGATCTGCCGGGTGGTGCGGACCGGGGCGTCCGGCACGTCGTTGACCCGCCCATCGGCGACCCGCTGGGCGACCTCTGCTGCGGTCAGGCCGGAAAGGGTGTCGGTGCTCACGCGGGAGATGGTAGGGCCGTGCGGCTCAGCAACCGGTGCGCTCGTAGACGTAGCCGCCGTCGCTCATGGTGAGCCGGTGGCGGGGGCCGTCCTGCGACGGGTCGTCGGTCTCGTAGCCGGCGTCGCCCGACCACATCGCCACGGCGCCGTCGTCGGATCGGCCGATGTGCGTCTCGTAGAACTCGGGGTCCAGGTCGGCCAGCGCCTCGAGCGCAGTTCCGACCGTGGTCCATGTCGACAGCAGGTTCAGGCTCACCCAGGTGGGCGGCGCCAACTCGATCTCGGCGGCATCCCTTCGGGCCATCGCCCCGGCAGGGGTCATCCAGGCATGGTCCACGATCTCGCCGTCGTCGATCTCCACGACCCCGTCCGGGCCCGGGGCCGCCCGGGTGGCGAAGAAGAACGTCGAGAATCGCTTTGGCGTGATGGGCGGGGGCACCCAGTACGAGAACCAGACGAGGGCTTCGGGGTCGACCGCGATACGGGCCTCCTCGGCCGCCTCGCGGACGGCCGCCCGACCCGCTGTCGCCAACTCATCGGGCTCGCCGTCGTCGCCCGGGACGTTGTCCTCGTCGTCGATGCGGCCCCCCGGGAACACCCACATGCCCCCGAAGGCGATCTTCGAGTTCTTGCGCAGCATCAGGACCTCGAGGCCGTCGGCGCCGTCCCGGAGGACCAGCACCGTTGCCGCCGGGATCAACTCCGTGGTTCCGGCCTCGGCGTGCTGGCGTACCCAGGCGTCGTAGCGTCGCTCCTCCCGGGTCCCGTCGCTCATCCGACCACTCCTGCCGAACGGAGCTCGGCGAGCCGGTCACCGCGTCCGGTTTCGGCCACGACCTCTTCGGTGTGCTGGCCGAGGGTCGGTGCCGACCGTTCCCGGAGCTCGGCGGGCGTGCCGTGGAACCGTGTCGGGGGACGGTGCTGGCGGATTCGACCCGCAACGGGGTGGTCGTGTTCCTCGAACAGTTCGTTGGCCAGCACCTGGGGATCCTCGGCGACCTCGTCCACGGCGCGCACGACGCCGAACGGCACACCCAGGGTGTCGAGGAAGGCCTCCGCCTCGGCGATGGTCATGGAAGGGGAGGCCTCCCTGACCGCCCTGTGGATCGCACGCGCCTTCTCCGGATGGCGCAAGCGGTCGTGGAGCGTGGCCAGGTCGGGGTCGGAGGTGTCCACGCCGAAGGCGGCCGCCATACCGTGGAACTCCAGGTCTCCCGGCACGGCGATGGTGGCGAACCCGTCGGCCAGTTCGAGGGGCGTGTTGTTGGCAGCGACGCACTGGGGCCCCGAGTGGTCGCCGTCCAGCACGATCTCATGGTCGGCGGCATCCACGAACAGGAATGCGATGCAGGCGTCCAGCATCGAGAGTTCGAGGTGCTGCCCGCCCTGGCCCCGCTCGCGGGCGAGCAGGGCTGCGGTGATCGCCTGGCAGGCCGTGTAGGCGGTGACCTTGTCGGCGATCAACTGCTTGAGCAGCCTCGGCCGGTCGTCGTTGACCCCCGTCTGGCTGGCGACCAGGCCGGAGGCGGCCTGGATGGCCGTGTCGTAGACGCGCCGGCTACTGGCTGGACCGGTCGGTCCGAAGCCCGTGATGTCGGCGTAGACGACGTCGGGTACGACGGCGGCAACGTCTGCGTAGGCGATCCCGAGGCGCTCGGCCACCCCCGGACGGAAGTTCTGGACGACCACGTCGGCGTCGGCGACGAGGTCGAGTGCGATGGCCCGCCCCTCGGCCTGCTGGAGGTCGATCGCGGCCGAGCGCTTGCCCCTGTTGGCGATCTGGAACATCGAGGAGATGCCTTCGAGGGACGTGCCGAGCCAGCGCACCAGGTCGCCGTTCGGGGACTGCTCCACCTTGATGCAGTCGGCACCCTGGTCGACGAGCATGCCGGCGGCCAGCGGCCCGGTCAGGGCAACGGAGAAGTCGACGATGCGGATGCCGTCTAGGGGTCCGGGCATGGCGGGGAACGTAGCCGGGAGGGAGCGTGGGCGTTTCAGAACGGCGCCCGGTCGAACCAGGCGGTCTCTTCGCGCAGGTTCCGGCTGCGCCAGCCGTCGCCTGTGCGAACGAGGTCGTGGTGGTACCAGCCGCCGGTGAACCAGGCGTCGCCGTCCGGCAGCCTCATCGGGTTGTTGAACATGGCCGACACGGTCGCCGTGTCGCCGTCGATCCGCACTTCGACGTTGGCGACCAGGTGTTGGGTCATCTCGAACATCGGCATCGTGGCCTCGAGGAACGCCACGACCTCCTCCAGGGACCCGGCGATGCCGCCGGCCGACGTGTAGTCGATGTGGGCGTCGTCGGTGAAGACGCTGCGGTACAGGCCCCAGTCGCGGCGGTCGACGGCGCTGGCGTAGCGGGTGAGGAGGTCCTCGATGGCGAGTCGGTCGGCCAGGGCCTCGAGTTCGTGTGCCTCCATGGTCGGCGAACCTAGTTGCGGGCCGGTGCGGCGCCGGCGCTGCGCGCTTCGAGCATCGCCGCCATGCCGTCGCGCCACGGCACCGTGCACGGACCGGTGAGTTCGAGGCGCCGTGTCGGGTCGGCAGCGCTTCCGGGCTGGCTGCCGGGCACCTCGTCGTAGACGAGTTCCGGCTCGACGCCGAGGCATTCGCCGAACAGGGCACACCACTCCTCGGCGGTCACCACGTCGTCGCCACACCAGTTCACGATCGTGGCAGGCGTCGAGGCGGCGTCGAGCAGCGGCGCCACCTGGGCGCCCAGGTCGTCCTCGTGGATCGGACTGTAGGGGTTGGGGCCGGGTGCCCGCAGGTGGACCGTCTGGCCGGCGGCCATCCAGTCGCCGTGGTAGGCGGGCAGGCCGCCGTTGGGGCCGTAGCTGGCGTTGATGCGGGCGATCGTGGTGCGCAGCCCGAGTGCCCGGGACATGGTGCGGGCCACGGCCTCCTGGGCGTTCTTCGACATCGAGTAGGTGGGGCTGAACGGCGAGGTCGGATCGCCGAGCGGATCGTCCTCCGTGTAGCGGTGGCAGGGGTCGGCGTTGGGTCGGTACACCGAGTTGGTGGATGCCATGAGGAACGCCTCGGCCGACCGGCAGTGCTGCATCAGCAGCCCGGTCGCCTCGGCGTTGGCCCGCAGCGCCCGCTCGTGGTCGGGACGGGGCCCCATCCAGGCGGCGAAGTGCACAACGTGGGTGAAGTCGTCGGGGAGTCCGGTGTAGTCGCCGGTCTCGAGGTCGACCGCGACCGTCCTGACCCCGATCGACTCGGCCCGCTCCCGGCTGTCCTCGGCGGAGAAGCGTGCGGCCCCCCACACCTCGTTGTCCTGCGCCAGGATCCGGGCCACGGGATGGCCGATCTGGCCGGTCAGGCCGGTGACGAGGATCTTCCGGTCGGTGGGCACATGCGGAGGCTAGGGGTGCGTCGCATCCGGCGGTGAGTCCGGCTGTAGGTTGACCGTGATCCGCATCAGTGTCCCGCTCCGACGGGTGCCACACAGTGACAGGGGAGAACCGCAATGCCCGCGATGCAGCACAAGGGAAAGATCCTCGGTCGGGAACTTCCCGCCATGGACGAGTTCGAAGCCAACGCCTTCCTCGAGGACTTCGCCGTGTCGGAGGACCCCGACAAGGCCATCACGGCGGGGATCTTCCGCCTCGAGGCCGGCGAATCGATGACCTACACCTACACGTACCACGAGATCAAGCTCGTCATCGACGGTGAACTGCACATCACCGACTGCACCGGCGAGACGGTCGCCGGCACGAAGGGAGACCTCTTCTACTTCCCGGACGGTTGCGAGGTCACGTTCTCGACGCCCGACTTCGGTGTGGGCTACTTCGTCGGACAGCGGGGCGAGGGCGAGGCCTGATCCCGCACCGGGCCACCCTGTCTGAGAGCGCGCACGTGGACCGAGCGGAGATCGCCGCCCTGTACGACCTGACCGACCGGGTCGCCATCGTGACCGGTGGCAGCCGGGGGATCGGCCGTGCCGTGTCCGAGGGCCTTGCCGCCCAGGGTGCCCGGGTGGTGGTCGCCAGTCGCAAGGCCGATGCCTGTGAGGGGGTGGCCGCCGCCATCCGTGACGCCGGTGGCGAGGCGTTGGCGGTTCCGGCGCACCTCGGCGAGCCCGAGGACGCCGAGCGCCTGGTCGCTGCCACCGTCGAGGCCTTCGGCGGCGTTGACATCGTCGTCAACAACGCAGCCAATGCCCTGGCCGAACCGCTGGGCGGGATCACCCTGGCCGGGTTCGACAAGTCGTTCGCCGTGAACGTCCGGGGGCCGGTGCTCCTGGTCCAGGCCTGTCTGGCGCACCTCGAGGTCTCCGGACACTCTGCTGTCGTGAACGTGGTCTCGGCGGGTGCCTTCCTCCCCAGCCCGGGTAGGTCCCTCTACGCAGCCGGCAAGTCGGCCCTGCTCAGCTTCACGAGGTCGATGGCGGCGGAGTTGGCCGGTCGGGGCATCCGCGTCAACGCCCTGGCCCCCGGGCCGGTCGACACGGACATGGCCCGCAACACCGGTGAGGCGGGGGTGGCAGCCATGGCGAGGGCCACGTTCATGGGCCGCCTGGCCTCACCCGACGAGATGGTCGGCGCCGTCCTGTACATGGTGTCCGACGCATCGAGCTTCATGACCGGCCAGTGCCTGATTGTCGACGGGGGGCTGTTCATCGCCCGCTGAGGCGGTGACGGGTGGTTCAGCGTGGTCCGAGTACCTGGTCGCCTGTGCCGGGGTGCCGGTACCAGCCCCCGGCGGCCGCGGTGCCACCGTCGACGTGGAGGGTCTCGCCGGTGATGTAGGCGGCCATGTCCGACACCAGGAAGGCGATGGCGGCACCGATCTCGGCGACGGTGCCGGCGCGGCCCAGTGGGACCAGGTCGGCCCAGCGCCGGTGGGCGTCCGCCCCCGCACGTTCGAGGATGCCTTCGGTGGCGGTGATGTCGGGGGCGACGGCGTTGACCCGGATGCCGTGGGGCGCCAGTTCGACGGCGGCGCTCTTCGTGAAGTTGGCGATGCCGGCCTTGGAGGCGGCATAGGCGGCGTAGCCGGGTGCGGCCCGGTCTCCTTCGATGGACGTGAGGTTGACGATGCTTCCGCCCAGCCGGGCGTCGACCATCGCCCGGGCCACGGACTGTGTGCAGAGCAGGACCTGTCCGAGGTTCGCCCGGTGGATGGCGTCCCGTCCATTCTGGGTGGATTCGAGGAAGGGCTGCCGGAAGGTGCCACCGGCGTTGTTGACGAGGATCGTCGGTGTTCCGAGACCGGCGGTCGTCTCCTCGAGGGCCCTTTCGACCTGGTCTGCCTCGCGCACGTCGACCGTGAGGCCGAGTCCACCCACCTCGGCGCCGACGTCGGCCGTATCGGCGTCGCGTTCCCAGACGGCGACGCTGGCGCCGAAGGCGGCAAGCACCTCGGCCACACCGCGGCCTATGCCGGCGCCGCCGCCGGTGACGACGGCCACCCGGCCGTCGAGTCGGATGGCGTCGGGGCCTGGTGGGGGCGGATCGGGGAGTGCCACGTGATGACCCTACGCTCAGCCGGGTGCGGCCTTCGTGTGCGGTGGCGTCGACGGTAGGGTGACCTGACGCACCGTCAGGAACCAGGAGTTCACGTGAACGAACACCTCGCAGGAAAGAACATCGCCGTCACCGGCGCAGGCAACGGCATCGGTCGCGGGATCGCCCTCGCCTGTGCCGCCGAGGGCGCCAACGTCGTCGTCGCCGACTACGGCGTCTCCCTGGACGGCCTCGACCCCTCGAGCGAGGTCGCCGACGCCGTCGTCGTCGAGATCGAGGCGGCCGGAGGCACGGCGATCGCCGTCGCCGGCGACGTCTCGAAGATGGAGGTCGGCCAGCAGGTCGTCGACACCGCCGTCGACAACTGGGGCAGCATCGACGGCGTCGTGTGCGTGGCCGGCATCGTGCGCGAGCGGATGCTGTTCAACATGAGCGAAGAAGAGTTCGACGACGTCGTGGCCGTGCACCTCAAGGGCCACTTCACCCTCTACCGGGCCGCCTCGGCGGTCATGCGCAAGCAGGAGACCGGCGGCAGCCTGGTCGGCTTCACCTCGGGCGCCTTCGTCGCCTCGACGGCACAGCCCAACTATTCGGCGGCCAAGGGCGGCGTCGTCTCGCTGACCCGCAGCGCCGCCTTCGCCCTGCGCCGGTACGGCATCAACGCCAACTGCATCGCCCCCACCGCCATGACCCGCATGGCCGAGAACGTGCCGTTCGAGATCGAGGCCGGTGCCCCCGAGGACATCGCACCGCTGGCCGTCTACCTGCTCTCCGACGCAGCACGGGACATCACCGCCCAGACCTACACCTGCACGGGGAGCCGTATCGCCGTCTGGAACCAGCCCGTCGAGGTCCGCGAGATGGTCGCCAACACCGATGGTGTCTTCACCGTGGACGAGATTGCTGAGAGACTTCCGGTCTCGGTAGGCCAGGAGGAGATGCCGATGTTCGCAGACCTCGAGCGACGTATGAAGGAGATGGCGGAGAAGAAGGTGGCGGAAGAGGCCGCCGCCCCGTGACCGCTCCGGAGTACCCGCCGGGTCGCAACCTGCTCGATGGCCGGGTCGTTGTCGTCACGGCCGCCGCCGGAGCGGGCATCGGCTTCGCCGCTGCGAAGCGCTGCGTCGAAGAGGGCGCCGTCGTGGTTGTCTCCGACGTCCACGAGCGTCGCCTGGGCGAGGCGGCCGACTCCCTGGCCGAACTCGCCGGCGAACGCCCGCTGGCGGTCCGCTGCGACGTCACCGTCGAAGACGACGTCCAGGGGCTCTTCGCCGCTGCCATCGACGCCCATGGCCACATCGACGTGCTGGTCAACAACGCCGGCCTGGGCGGCGAGGCACTCCTCGTCGACATGGCGGACGAGGAGTGGCACCGGGTGCTCGACATCACCCTCACCGGCACCATGCGCTGCACCAGAACCGCCCTGCGCCACATGACCGGACGTGGCAGCGGAGCCATCGTCAACAACGCCTCCGTGCTGGGCTGGCGGGCGCAGGCCGGCCAGGCCCACTACGCGGCCGCCAAGGCCGGCGTCATGGCGCTCACCCGATCGGCGGCGGTCGAGGCCGCCGAGTACGGGGTCCGGGTGAACTGTGTGGCGCCCAGCATCGCCATGCACCCGCACCTGGCGAAGACCAGCAGCGAGGAACTCCTGGCCGGCCTCGTCGCCGGCGAGGCCTTCGGGCGTGCCGCCGAGCCGTGGGAGGTCGCCAACGTGATGGTGTTCCTCGCCAGTGACCTGTCGTCCTACATGACCGGCGAGGTCGTCTCGGTCTCGAGCCGCCACCCGTAACCGGGCGCTACCGCAGCCCCCACTCCGACTTCGGCCCGGACTCGCCCTCGACGATGGCCCGGTCGGCCCGCTGCAGGGCCAGCAGGTGGGCGTACACCGAAGCTCCTGCAGCCTTGTGCAGGTCCTCGTGCACGTGTGCGTAGAGCTCGGCGACCAGGGAGGCGATGGTGCGGGGACCGTCGGCCAGTGCCGCCACGATCTGGCGCTCACGTGACGCCCGGTGGGCGACCAGTGCCTCGACGTACGGGTCCGGGTCGGTGATCGCCGGTCCGTGGGTGGGGCGGTAGCAGACCTCGTCGCGTCCGATCAGGCGGCGGAGGTTGTCCAGGTAGTCGTTGAGGTCACCGTCGGGGGCGGAGATCACCGAGGTCGACCAGCCCATCACGTGGTCACCGCTGAACAGCGTCCGCTCTTCGGCGAACGAGAAGCACACGTGGTTCGAGATGTGGCCCGGCGTGTGGAGGCACCCGAACGAGAACCCGTCGCCCTCGACCAGGTCGCCGTCGGCGACGGGGTGGTCCGGCACGAAGGCCAGGTCGCCTCCGCCCTCCCCGTCGTCGGACTCGGGCTCCTCGCCGGCCTCGACCGCCCGGCGCTTGCGCTCCTCGTGTGCCCGGATGGCGGCCTCCGGGTGGGGACCGAAGCCGAACGTCGCCGCACCGGTCGCCGTCTGGAGGGCGGCTGTGGCGGGTGAGTGGTCGGGATGGGTGTGGGTGACCAGCAGGTGGGTCACCTCCTGGCCCCGTACCGCCGCCAGCACCGCGGCGATGTGGTCGTCGTCGTCCGGCCCGGCGTCGATGACCGCCACACGACCACCCTCGGGTGGTCCGACGAGGAAGGTGCCCGTGCCGTGGTAGGTGAACCTCGACGGGTTGTGGGCCACCACCCGGCGCACGAGCGGCGACACCTGCTCGATGGCCCCGTACGGGGGAGCGTCCTCGGTGCGGAACTCGATGGCCACGCCCTGATCCTGCCCGAGTGGGCAGGTCGAGTGGCGAACCAGCCGGGGATCAGCCGGGAATCAGGTGGCGCACTCCGACTCGCCGACCTCGGCCGAGTAGGGGCCGGTCTCGTCGAAGTCGACGTAGTAGTCGGGGGCCTCGTCGGGCAGCGGGAACTGGTCGAGCACCTTGAGGCCGATCGCCACCTCCCCGGCGCCACCCGAGCGCTCCAGCCAGGTCGGGAACTTCTCGCCTGCCTGACGCTCGTCGACGAACCGTCGGACGACCTGCACGGCTGCCTGCGGGGCGTTGCGGGCGGGGAGGCGCAACGCCTTATGCCCGAAGTGGACCTGCTCCTGGCCGACGTAGCCGCCCAGCAGCATCTGGTAGCCGGGGGCCGACTGGCCGTGGGCGCGCCGTTCGGCGCCGAAGAACCCGATGTCGGAAGTGTGGTGCTGGCCGCAACTGTTGGTGCAGCCCGAGATGTTGATGCGCACGCCGCCGACCTCGGCCAGGCCCTCGGCATCGAGCGCCTCGCCGATCGCCTTCGCCAGGCCGCGGCTCTGGGTGACCGCCAGGTTGCAGGTGTCGGCGCCCGGGCAGGCCACGACGTCGCGCAGCAGTTCGGCGCCGGGCGTCGCCATGCCGGCGTCGACGAGCCGTTGGAACAGGGCGGGCAGCTGGTCTTCGGTGAGGTCGCGGAGCACGAAGTTCTGCCGGTTGGTGACCCGCGCATCGGTGTCGAACTCGCGCACGATGGCGGCCAGGGCCCGGAACTGGTCGGCGGTGACGTCGCCCAGTTCGCAGCAGGCGTAGGCGGACACGGTGCCGTTGGCGGCACCGCGCACGACGTTGGCCTCGGCCCACCGGTCGAACGGGGTCCTGGCCCCGAGTGACACGGGCACGCCCTGGCCGACCAGGGTCGGGGTGGCGTCGGCGGCGACGCCTGCCGGGTCGTCGCCCCAGTCGGTGACGATGTCGGGGATGCCTCCCGGCCAGGTCGCCGAGGCGGGCAGGAACTTCCGTGTGGCCATCACCCGGCGGCGGACCTCGTCGATGCCGAGCTGGTCGACGACCCACTTGAGGCGGGCCCGCAGCTTGTTGTCGCGGTTGCCCGTCTGGTCGAAGATCCGCAGGACGGACTCGATCGTGGGGAGCAGGTCCTCGCGGGACGTGAACTCTTCGAGCGCAAGGGCTGGAAACGGTGTCGTGCCGAGGCCGCCGGCGATGTAGACCCGAAATCCCTGTTCCACGCTGTTGTCGGGATGGGTGCGCGAGGCGGCGATCACGCCGACGTCGTTGAACATGGCCTGCCCACAGTCGGTGTCGCAGCCCGAGAAGTTGATCTTGAACTTGCGGGGGAGGCGCTGGCTGATCGGGTTGCGGACGAAGTGCCGGTAGGCGGCCTCGGACCAGGCGCTGATGTCGAGCACCTCGTAGGGGCAGGCGCCGGCCAGGTGGCAGCCCTGCACGTTGCGGACGGTGTCGCCGCAGGCCTCCCGGGTGGTGAGGCCCACGGAGGCGAGTCGGCGCATGACCCGGGGGACCACGGCAAGTTCCACGAAGTGGAACTGGATGTTCTGACGGGTGGTGATGTGGCCCCAGCCGCGGCTGTGGTCGACGATGACGTCGGCCAGCAGGTCGAGTTGGTCGGCGGTCATGGCGCCGTAGGGGACCTTGACGCGCACCATCTGGTTGGTGCCGCCCTGGCGTTGGCCGTAGATGCCGTTGTTGAGCCGGAAGACCCGGAACACGTCCTCGGGGACGCGCCCGGCGAAGTAGCCGGCGAGTTGTTCATCGAACTTGTCGATGTCGGCGGCGATCTCCGGATCGATGGGGGCGGTCTCGAGCGGGCTGGTCACCTGAGCCATGACGAACCTCCGTGTTCGCCGGCTGTGGTGGCGACCAGGTCGTCGAGTGCTGCGTCCGTGACGTCGAGGCCGGCGACCGAGCCGATGACGAGGATTGCCGGTGCATGGACAGGCGTCTCCGGGAGGTCGGCGAGGACGGTGTGGGCGACCCGCTGGTCGGGCGTGGTGGCCGACTCGACCACGGCGACAGGGGTGTCGGCGTCGAGGCCGCCGAGCAGGAGTCGTTCGGCGATGAGGCCCGCCCGCGAGGCGCCCATCAACACGATGAGCGTGGTGCCGAGGCGTGCAGCGGCCTCCCAGTCGATGCTGCGTGCGCTGGTGGGGTCCTGATGGCCGGTGATGACGGTGAATCCGCTGGCGTGGCCCCGCATGGTGACGGGGATGCCGGCGGCGGCGGGACCGGCGATGGCCGACGTGATGCCGGGGACGACCTCGACGTCGATTCCCTGCCTGAGCAGGTCTGCGGCCTCTTCGCCACCGCGGCCGAATACGAACGGGTCGCCGCCCTTGAGGCGCACGACGGTGGCGTACCGGCCGGCGGCACCGACGAGCAGTCGGTGGATGCGCCCCTGGGCGTCGGCCGGGCCGCCGGGGTGCTTGCCGACGTCGACCACCTCTGCCCACGGGGAGATCAGGTCGAGTACCCGGGGGTCGACCAGTCTGTCGTGGACCACGACGTCGGCCTCGGCCAGCAGGCGGGCGGCGCGAAGCGTGAGAAGGTCGGGATCACCCGGGCCTGCACCGACGAGGTACACCGTCATGACGCAACCTCTTCGAGGGTGGGGGCCCCGGGGAGTCCGAGGGCCCGGCGGAGTCGGAGGCGTGCACCGTCGACGTCGCCGCTCCGGATCAGGTCGAGCAGGTCCCCATCGAGGGCGGCCTCCCAGTCGGAGGTTTCGGTGGTGGAGCGTTCGACCCGGAGGTCCTCACGCACTTCGGCGACAAGGGCGAGGAGCGAGGCGTGCTCGGGTCCGATCGACTCCTCGAGGGAGCGGCGCAGCCAGGCGGCCACGGCCGGTGAGCGACCGTTGGTGGAGACGGCGACCTGGAGGTCGTCGCGGCGTATGACGGCGGGCAACGTGAAGGAGCAGCGGTCGGGGTCGTCGGCTGCGTTCAGCCAGACGCCGGCAGCCTCGGCGTCCCAGTGGACCTGACCGTTCACGTCGGGGTCGCCGGTGGCGGCCACGGCCAGGCGGTACGACGCCACCTCGCCCCGGCGGTAGGTGCGCTGGTGCCAGCGGACGGCACCGTTCTCGGCGGCCTCGACCAGTTCGGGTACGGCCTCGGGGGCGACGACGGTGACCCGGGCGCCGGCGGCCACCAGGCCCTGCACCTTGCGTTCGGCCACGGCTCCGGCCCCGACCACGAGCACGTTGCGCCCGGAGAGGTCCAGGTTTACGGGGTAGGGGTGGCTGCTCACAGGTGGATTCCGCATTCGGTCCTGGTGCTGTCCGCCCAGCGGCCGCTGCGTGCGTCGGCGCCATCGGTCGGGCGCTCGGTGCACGGCCAGCACCCGACGGATTCGTAACCCTCTCCCAGGAGCGGATTCAGGACGATGTCGTGTTCGGCGGCGTAGGCGTCGGCCTCTGCGGCCGGCCAGGCGGCGAGGGGGTTGACCTTGACCAGGCCCCGGCGGTCGACCTGCACGATGGGCGTGTATTCCCGCCCGGCGTGGTCGTCGCGGCGCATGCCGGCGAGCCAGGCCCGCTTGTCGGCCAGCGCCCGATCCAGTGGGGCCACCTTGCGGGAGGCGCAGCAGGCGTCCGTGCCGAGTTCGAAGAGGTCGGGGGCATCGCCGTCAGGCCGTTCGACCCGGAGGTGGAGTCCGTAGCGGACCATCGCCCGCCGCAGGGTGTCGAGGGTCTCGGCGAAGTGGAGGCCGGTGTCGAGGAACACCACCTCGATGTCCGGGTCGACGGCCACGGCCAGGTCGACGAGCAGGGTGTCGGAGAACGAGGTGGTGAGGCAGAGTCCGTCGCCGAAGGCGTCGGTGGCCCAGCGGATGACCTCGGCCGGGTGTGCCGCCTCGAACCGCTCGTTCAGCGCGTCGACCTCGGCCGCGGACAGGGCGGCCGGGCGGCGCAGTCGTACGGGGGTCGGGGTCGCGGTGGGCATGGTGTGGGGCAATTCCGATCAGATCGGTCAGGATTGACACTCAACCTACAGACGCCGGGTCCCCGAATCAACAGAAATATGATCGGATTAGTCATATTTAGGGATCAGGACGTCCTGCCAGACTGTCGGCATGCGCCGCTCCATCGATGACTACCCGTTCCACCCCGACGACTACCCGTCCGACTTCGAGGACGACGAGCTCACGCCGATCTCGTGGGCTGTCGCCATCAGCGACGACTACGCGGACGCCCGGCCCCGTGTGATCCTCACCGTCGAGGAGGTCGGGAAGCCCGGCCAGGGCCTCATCGGGCACCTTTCGCCCGACATCGCCAGAAGGCTGCGCGGCGCCGTCCGCGACGCCCTCGCCGAGATGGGCGAGGACCCGGGGCGCTAGTCCCCGAGCCCCTCGATCTTGGCATTCACGTACTCGAGGAAGAAGCCCTCGTAGCGGGCCTGTACCGCTGGGAGCCGCCAGTCCTCGCCCGTCACCACGCCCCTGCACACATCGGTGCCGCAGCGGCACTCCAACCGGTATTCGTCGGTGCGGTCCATGGCGTAGTCGTGGCAGAGTTCCTCGTCGACGGCGATGTCCCGCATCGCCACGTAGATGACCTGGCCCCGGAAGCCCACGTTGGCATCGCATGAGTGGTTGATGAGGATCGCCGTCTGGACGACCTCGTCTGCGGTCCGGGGGCTGAGGTAGATGTCGTCGTCGATCTGGAGGGCCTGGTCACCGATCTCGGCGGTCAGGCGCACGACCTCCTCCCGGTCGACGATGTGTCCGACCTTGACGGCGACGACCTCGCCGGCGGCGATGGGTTCGGTGGCGAACACGCCCCTGCCGGCCAGGGCACCGTCGCGGACCTCCACCTTTGGGGAGCGCCAGCAGTGGATCGGGGTCACGGAACCGGTCAGTCCGACCTGATCGCGTCGATGTAGCCGGGGCGCTCGTCGCCGCCGTGCACCTCGACTTCGGTGCCGGTGACCCAGCGGGCAAGCGGCGAGGCCAGCACCAGGCACATGTCGGCCACGTCCTCTGGTTCGCCCATGCGGCCGGCGGCGAGCAGGTCGCCGATGGCCTCCCGGCGTCCGCCGTCGCCGTAGAAGGCGGTGGCCTCGTCGGTGACGATCATCCCGACGGTGACGGTGACCACCCGGATGGCCGGACCCCACTCGTGGGCGAGGGTGCGACCCAGGTTGGCGAGGCCTGCCTTGGCGGCCCCGTAGGCGGCGCCACCGGGGTTGGTGCGGGTGCCGCTCACGGATGAGATGTTGAGGATCACCCCGCCCGAGTCGGCCATGGCCCGGTGGGCGGCCTGGCTGAACGTGAGTGCGCTGGTCAGGTTGAGGGCGATGACCTTGGCGTTGAAGTTGGGCGAGGCCGTCGAGGATTCGGCGGGCGGGGCGCCGCCGGCGTTGTTGACCAGCACGTCGAGGCGCCCGGTCTGTTCGACGGCGGCTGTGACAACGGCCCCGACCTGGTCGGGGTCCCGGACGTCGGCGGCGAAGAAGGTGGCCGAACATGTGCCATCGGACGACGTGACGGGCTCGTCGGGGGCGCTTCGGGCGCAGGTGACCACGTCGGCGCCGGCATCGAGGAAAGTTCGGCAGATGACCCGGCCCAGCCCGCGGGTGCCGCCGGTGACGAGCACGGTCTGCCCGCTGAAGTCGAGGGCGGATGCGGGGTCGACGGGGGAGTCCACGACGGGCACGCTAGCCCCCGGCCCCGGTCCGGGGCCGTTCCCGCCCGTTGGCGGTGACAGGTTTCACTTTCTGACAGTCCGTCAGGATCGTCGCCGGGGGCTCACCTCGCCTACCATCGGCCCGTGCCCGACAAGCGGATGACCGAGGACGAGGTGGTTGCCGAACTCGAGAGCGGCATGACCATCG
The DNA here is from genome assembly GCA_002329075.1 of Candidatus Neomicrothrix sp. UBA2131. Classification (GTDB taxonomy): domain Bacteria; phylum Actinomycetota; class Acidimicrobiia; order Acidimicrobiales; family MedAcidi-G1; genus S20-B6. The sequence continues at coordinate 25,127 of DCXR01000074.1, read as the reverse complement.
GCATCGGTGGCTGGGGTTCTCGCCGCAAGCCCATGTCGCTGGTGCGGGCGATCGCCCGCAGCGACCTCATAGACCTCACCATCGTCGCCTACGGCGGCCCCGACATCGGCCTGCTTTGCGCCACCGGCAAGGCCCGCAAGGTCGTCTACGGCTTCGTGTCGCTCGACTCGATACCCCTCGAGCCGCACTTCCGGGTGGCCCGCCAGACCGCTGCCGTCGATTTCGCCGAGTTCGACGAGGGAGCCTTCTACCTGGGGCTGCTGGCCGCCGCCCACCGGGTGCCCTTCTACCCGACCAGGGCCGGGCTCGGCAGCGACATGCTGACCATGAACCCCGACCTGCGCACCGTGGCCTCGCCGTACCCTGATGCCGACGGCCACCATGAGGAACTCGTCGCCATCCCCGCCTTCGACATCGACGTGTCGCTGGTCCACATGAACCGTGCCGACGCCGGCGGCAACGGACAGTTCCTCGGCCCCGACCTCTACTTCGACGACCTCTTCGCCAAGGCGGCGAAGCGCACCTTCATGAGTTGCGAGAAGGTCGTGCCCACCGGGCAGCTCCTCGACGAGGGCACCTTCCACACGCTCAAGATCCCGCGGCTGTTCGTGGACGGGGTCGTCGAGGCGCCCCGTGGCGCCCACTTCACCGAGTGTCCGCCCGACTACGGCCGGGACGAGGCCTTCCAGCGCGAGTACGCAGCCACGGCGAAGGACCCCGAGGCCTGGGCGGCGTTCCGGGAGTGCTACGTCGACGCCCCCGGCCACGAGGCCTACCTGGCGGCGGTCGACGCACGCGAGGGGAGCAGTTCGTGAGCGACCCGGCGACGATCGACGAGGTCTGCGCCGTGGCCATGGCGGAGGCCTTCAGGGGCGACGGCGAGATCCTCTGCAACCCGATCGGCACCACGCCGATCATCGGCGGACGTCTGGCCCGGGCCACCTTCGAGCCCGACATGGTCATGACCGACGCCGTCTCGGTGCTGGCCGCCAACATCCTCCCCGTCGGCGATGACGAGGCCCCCCGCCTGGTCGAGGCCTGGATGCCCTACCGGGACGTGTTCGACATCGTCTGGTCCGGCCGCCGCCACGTCGTGATGGGCGCCAGCCAGATCGACGCCCACGGCAACCAGAACCTGGCCGCCATCGGCGACTGGCGACAGCCCAGGGCACAGCTGCTGGGCCTCCGGGGTGCCCCCGGGAACCTCGTCAACCACGCCACCTCGTACTGGGTACCCAACCACTCGACCCGGTCCTTCGTGCCGACCGTCGACGTGGTGTCGGGACCCGGCTACGACCGGGTGGCCGGACTCTCCCGGTTCATCCGGGACAACCACGCGATCCGCCGGGTGGTTTCGAACCTCGGCGTGTTCGACTTCGCCAACGACGAACAGCGCATGCAGTTGGTGTCGGTGCACCCGGGTGTCACGGTCGATGAGGTGGTCGATGCCACCGGCTTCGAACTGGTCGTGCCCGACGAGGTAGCCGAGTCCCGCCAGCCGACCGATGAGGAGCTGCGCCTCATCCGCGAGGTCATCGACCCCCACGGCCTCCGCAAGGCCGAGTTCCGCTGAGCCCCATGGGCGACCCCCGGCTACACACGCGGTTCTGCGACCTGGTCGGGGTGCGGTATCCGATCGTGCAGACCGGTATGGGATGGGTGGCCGGACCCCGGCTCGCCATTGCCACGGCCAACGCCGGCGGCCTCGGCATCCTCGCCGCCGCCACCCTGACCTTCGATGAGATGGTGGCCGACATCGACGAGGTGCGGGGCGGCACCGACGCCCCCTTCGGCGTGAACATGCGCACCGACGCCGACGACGTCGAACGCCGGGTCGAGCACCTCATCACCGCCGAGGTGAAGGTGGCATCGTTCGCCCAGGCCCCGGGCCAGGCCACCGTCGCCCGGCTCAAGGAGGCCGGCGTCGTGGTCATTCCCACCATCGGGGCATGCCGCCACGCCGAGAAGGTCGCCGAATGGGGTGTCGACGCCGTCATCGCCCAGGGCACCGAGGGCGGTGGCCACACCGGCGTCGTCCCGACCTCGCTGCTCATCCCCCAGGTGCTCGACACCGTCGACCTGCCGGTCATCGCCGCCGGCGGGTTCGTCGACGGACGGGGCCTCGCCGCTGCACTGGCCTGGGGTGCCGATGGCATCGCCATGGGCACCCGCTTCCTGCTCACGGCCGAGAGCACCGTTCCGGATGTCGTCAAGGCCCGGTACCTCGCCACCCCGGTCACCGGCACCGTGGTCACCACGGCCATCGACGGCGCTCCGCAGCGGGTTATCGCCACCGACATGATCCGCCGACTCGAGGCTGCCCGGCTCACCCGCTTCCCCCGTGCAGCCGCCAACGCCCTGCGCTTCCGACGGCTCACCGGCACCCCGCTGCGGGCACTCCTCGCCGAGGGCCTCCGGATGAAAAGGGCCCAGGACCTGACCTGGGGACAGGTTGCGCTGGCCGCCAACGCTCCGATGCTCACCCGGGCCACCATGGTCGAGGGCCGCACCGAGGTCGGCATCCTGCCGACCGGCCAGGGCGTCGGCTCGATCGACGAACTGCCCTCGGCCGCCGAACTGGTCGGCAGGATCATGGCCGAGGCCGGCGAAGCCCTCGACCGGCTCTGCGGCGCCTGAGGCGGCACCATGGACCTGCGCTTCACCTCCGGGCAGGTCGCGTTCCGCGACGAGGTCCGCACCTGGCTGGCCGAGAACATCCCCGACGAACCGCTGCCCTCGATGGACACGCCCGAGGGCTTCGAGGCACACCGTCAGTGGGAGCGGGTGCTCTTCGACGCCCGCTGGTCTGTCGTCAATTGGCCCGAGGCGTACGGTGGCCGCGAGGTCGGCCTCGTCGAGTGGCTGCTCTTCGAGGAGGAGTACTACCGCTCGGGCGCACCGGGCCGGGTCAACACCAACGGCATCACCCTGCTCGGCCCGACGCTGTTCGCCTTCGGAACCCAGGACCAGCGCGACCGTCTCCTGCCCGCCATGGCCTCCGGTGACGAGATCTGGGCCCAGGGCTGGTCCGAGCCGGACTCCGGCAGCGACCTGGCGTCGATCGCCACGAAGGCCGTCCGGGACGGCGATCACTTCGTGCTCGACGGCCAGAAGACGTGGTGTTCCCGTGGTGCCTGGGCCGACTGGCTGTTCTGCATCGTGCGCACCGACCCCGAATCGGAGCGCCACCGTGGGTTGTCCTACCTGCTGGTCCCCGCCGAGAGCCCCGGACTCGAACGGCGTACGGTCGGCCGCCTCGACGGCGAGCCGGCATTCGCCGAACTGTTCTTCGACGGCTGCCGGGTCCACGAGTCCAACCTGCTGGGCGGGGAGGGCCAGGGCTGGTCGGTCGCCATGGCCACCACGTCGAGTGAACGGGGCCTCAACCTGCGGGCCCCCGGCCGCTTCCTCGCCGCCGCCGCCCGCCTGGCCGACCTCTATCACCGGGTCAGCGCCGAACACGACGTCGACCCCGGCATCCTGGACCAGGTAGTGCGGGCCCGGATCGCTGCCGACGCCTACCGGTGGCAGACCTACGCCGCCGCCGCCCGGCTCCAGGCCGGCGGCGACCTCGGTGCCTCTTCATCGATGATGAAGGTCTTCTGGTCGGAACTCGACGTCGAACTACACGCCACCGCACTGCGCCTGCTCGGATCACATGGCGAACTCGCCGCAGACGATGCCGTCGACGGTGGCTCGTGGATGGCCGGCTACCTCTTCGCCCTGGCCGGCCCCATCTACGCCGGCACCAACGAGATCCAGCGCAACATCATCGCCGAGCGGGTGCTCGGCCTCCCGAGGAAGTAGCGGAGACGATGCACTTCGCCTTCACCGACGATCAGGTCCTGTTCGCCGACACCGTCAGGGGCATTCTCGCCAACGAGTGCCCGCCGTCCGCCGTGAGGGCCGCATGGGACGACCCCGCGGGCCGGGCACCCGGCCTCTGGGAGACCCTGGCTGCGACCGGGGTGCTCGGCGTGGCCGCACCCGAAGACCACGGCGGCCTCGGCATGTCGACCTGCGACCTGGTGCTGCTGCTCGAGGAACTCGGTTACGCCGCCTGCCCCGAGCCGGTCGCTGAACATGCCGCCGTCGCCATCCCCATCCTGCGCGACCACGCCCCCGGGCCACTCGCCGCCGAGTGGCTGGGCCGGGCCGCCGACGGTTCGGCGGTGCTCACCGCCGGAGCGCCCACCGATGCCTTCGTGCTGGCTGCGGAGCGTGCCGACCTGGCGCTCATGTGCGCCGGCAGCGAGGTGCACGCTGTTCCGGCCGGCAGGTTCTCGTCCGTGTCGCGACAGAGCGTGGACCGCGCCCGCCGCCTCGCACGGGTCGACTGGACGCCGTCCCCCGACACCCTCGTCAGCGAGGAACCGTCTGTGGTCGGCGAGGTGCTCGACCGGGGGGCGTTGGCCGCCGCCGCACAGGCCGTCGGGGTGGGGCGTCGACTGCTCGACATGACGGTGGCCTATGTGGCCGAACGGGAGCAGTTCGGGAGGCCGGTGGGCGTCAACCAGGCGGTCAAGCACCACTGTTCGAACGTGGCGATCGCCCTCGAGTTCGCTGCACCGATGGTCCACAAGGCCGCCTGGGTGTTGGCACACGGCGAGGGCCCGGAGGGTGGTGATCCGTCCGTCGACGTGGCGATGGCCAAGGCGCTGGCATCCGATGCCGTCGACCTGGCGTGCCGGTCGGCGCTCCAGTGCCACGGCGCCATCGGCTACACGATCGAGCACGACCTCCAACTCTGGCTCAAGCGCGGCTGGGCGCTGTCGGCCTCCTGGGGTGACGCCGCCCACCACCGACGACGGGTGGGCACCGGCCTGCTCGCCGGCTGAGCCGCACGTCGGCCGGTCTGCCCGCTAGACAATTCCCCATGACCGAGTCGCAGGAGCGCAGCGCCGGCATCCGACTGGCCGACGAGGTGCGTGCCCTGCTGGTCGACCTGCACACCCTCGACCCGACCGCCGAGGTTCTCGGCGAGGCTGCCGACCGGGTGGCCGCCGTCCGGGACTCGCTGGGCGATGTCGTCCGGTGGCGTTGGTACGAGATACCCGCCGACGAGGTCGACGAAGACGACGCAGCCCGCCTGCGCGTCGAGTATCGGGACCACAGCCTGTTCCGCGGCGGGCGCAGCCCGCTGGCGCCACCGCTGGCCGTCACGACCGGTGGGGACGATGCCGACAAGCCGATCGTCGTGGGGGAGGTCCGGGTCGACCGCTGCCACGAGGGCCCCCCGGGACGGATCCACGGCGGCTACGTCGCCGGGCTCTTCGACGACGTGCTCAGCGGCACCCTCGGCCTCGTCGACGCCGGTCAGGCGTTCACCGCCCGTCTGCAGATCCGCTACCGGAAGCCCACGCCCATCGACGTGGACCTGCGCTTCGAGGCCTGGGTCGAGCGGCACAGCGGTCGGCGGCTGATCGCCAGGGCCCGCTGCCTCGCCGGGGGCGAGGTCACCGCCGAGGCCGAGGCGCTTTTCGTCACCGTCTCCCGCGATCAGGAAAGCCTGCAGGGGACGGACACAACGTGACCGCCGATGTCCGCCCGGTCGTCTGCTTCGTCTGCACCGGGAACGCCGCCCGGTCCGTGATGGCCCGACGCATGTTCGCCGAACTGGCGCCCGGCTACCGGGCCACGTCGGCCGGAACGCTGGTGTTGGAGGGCCACCCCATGAGCAGTCGAACCCGGTCCGCCCTGCGGGACCACGGGCTCGCCGACCCCGACCACCGCAGCAGCCAGTTCGGTGACGAGCAGGCCGCTGCCGACCTCATCGTGGTGATGGAGCCCGACCACGTGGCCTGGATACGCCGCCACCATCCCGAGGCGGCCGACCGGACAGCGACCCTGCCCCGCCTCATCCGTGACCTGTCGGAAACCGGGCCCCTTGCCGAGCGGGTGGCGTCCCTCGACCTCGCCGACGTCGAGGTGGAATCCTGGGAGGAGGTGGTCGACCCCGCCGCCGGTGACCAGGCCGTGTTCGACGCCTGTGCTGCAGAGATCCGCCTCCTCGTCGAGGCGCTTACGGGCCGGTTACCGACCCCGGCATGACCTCCCACCGACGCGAGGCGTTCGTCCTCACCGTGGCCACCGGGCTCATCGGCATCACGTTCGGGGTGCTCGCCGACTCGGCAGGCCTGAGCCTCGTCCAGGCGGCGGCTCTCTCGGCTCTCACGTTCACCGGCGCGTCCCAGTTCGCAGCGGTCTCTGTGGTCGGTGCCGGTGGCAACCCGGTCGCGGCGGTCGGTAGCGGGCTCCTGTTGGCCGCCCGCAACTCGCTCTACGGGCCGGTCGTGGCGCCGGTCCTGCGTTCCCGACCCGGTCGGCGGGCCGTTGCCGCCCACTTCGTCATCGACGAGACCACGGCCATGGCGAGCGCACAGGACGACCCGGTCGATGCGCGCGATGCCTTCTGGTTCACCGGACTGTGGCTGTTCGTGTTCTGGAACCTGGGCACGATCGCCGGCGTGCTGGCCGGCGGGCTCCTCGACGATCCCGACGCCTGGGGCCTCGACGCCGCATTCCCTGCGGCATTCGTGGCGCTGATCGTGCCGCACCTGCGAACCAGGCCGGGGCAGGCGACGGCACTCATCGGTGCGACGATCGCCGTCGTGGCCGTTCCGCTCTCCCCGGCGGGCGCCCCGATGTTGTTGGCCGCACTGGCCGTCGGTCCGGGCCTGTGGCTACGGGCCCGCCCGGGTCGGGGAGCGGGGGCCGCATGAGCTGGACCGCCATCCTCGTTCTCTCCGGTGGCGCCTACCTGTTCAAGGTGGTCGGCCTCGTGACCGGCGATCGGCTGTCCGTGCGGCTGGCACCTGCCGCCGGCCTGCTGCCGGCAGCCCTGTTCGCTGCGATCCTGGCAATCGTGTCGGTCACCGACGGCCAGATGCTGGTCATCGACGGACGCCTGATCGGGGTGGCCGTCGGGGCGGTGGCGGTGTGGAGGCGGGCGCCGTTCGTGGTGGTCGTCGTCGGCGCCATGGCGGCGACGGCGCTACTCCGTCTGGCCACCTGACCCTGCCCGCCATCGGCCACTGGCTAGCGTTGTGCCCATGGAGTCGATCGACCCGGCACCCGTCGCCCCCGAGGGCATGTCGCACTCGGTGTGGCGCGCCCTGTTCCTGCCGCGTCCCCGGTGGCGGGGCACGATGCACCGGACGGTCATTCCGTTGGCAGGCGCCGCCGGGGTCGCGCTGGTGCTGCGCGGTTCGACGACCGCCGACCGGGTCGGCGCAGCGGTGTTCGTGTTCGGAGCGGTGTTCATGTTCGTCGCCAGTGGCCTGGTGCACCTGCGCCGCTGGAGCGTGCCCGTCTACGAGGCCCTGTTCCGGCTCGACCATGCTGCGATCTTCGTGTTCATAGCGGCGAGCGGCACGCCGGTGGCGGTCACGGGCCTCGAGGGCACGTCCGGTCGGATCCTGTTCTGGGCCCTTTGGGCGGGGGCACTGCTCGGAGTGCTGGTCCGCGTCATGCCCTTCCACCCGCCGAAGGGCCTCATGAACTCGTTGTTCCTGGGGTTGGGTTGGGTGCCGGTCCTCGTCGCGCCGGCGCTCGTCACCCAACTCGACCTCGCCGTCATGCTCCTGATCGGCGTCGAGGGAGTGCTGTACACGACGGGGGCGCTCATGCTCGGGGCCCGCTGGCCAGACCTGGCCCCCGGACACTTCGGCTACCACGAGGTCTGGCACACGGCGGTCACGGCGGCCGTGGGCGTGCACTTCGTCGTGGTCTGGCTGATCCTGGGTGCCTGAGCCGCAATACCTGCCCCACCCCGCTTTGCAGCCGTCTCCACCAGCGGTGAGGATGAGGTCGTCCACCCGATCCCCGATCCCCCGGGAGGCCGTCCATGAAGGGCATCGTTTTCGATGGTGAGGAACTGAGCGTCGTCGAGGGCCTCGAGCTTCGTGAGCCCGAACCGGGCGAGGTCACCGTCCGCATCGTCAATTCGGGCGTCTGCCACAGCGACGTGAGCGTCATCAACGGCACGATCCCGTTCCCGACGCCGGTGGTGCTCGGCCATGAGGGTGCCGGCGTCGTCGAGGAGGTCGGGTCGGCGGTCACGAACGTGGTGCCCGGCGACCATGTCGTGCTGTCGACCCTCGGGCAGTGCGGCGCCTGCCCGGCATGTGACGGCGGGCGGCCGACCATGTGCCGGTCCACGTTCGGTGCCCGCGACACGCCGTTCACGCTCGACGGCGAGCCCCACTACAACTTCGCCAACATCTCGTCGTTCAGCGAACGCGTCGTCGTCAAGGCCAACCAGGCGATCCCGATCCCCGAGGCGGTGCCGATGCCGGCGGCCTCCCTCATCGGGTGCGGGGTGCTGACCGGGTCGGGTGCCGTGTTCAACCGCGCGAGGGTTGCGCCCGGCGAGAGCGTGGCCGTCGTAGGCGTCGGCGGCATCGGCCTCAACGTCATCCAGGCGGCCGCCATCTCCGGTGCCAACCCGATCATCGCCGTCGACACCAACGCCGACAAGGAGGACCTGGCCCACACGTTCGGTGCCACGCACTTCGTGAACGCCGCCGAGGTCGACACCAATGCGGCCATCCGGGAGGTGCGCCCGTTCGGTGCCGACTACGTGTTCGAGTGCGTCGGCGCCAAGGCACTCATCGAGGCGGCGCTGGGCTACCTCGACTGGGGTGGCACCCTCGTGATCCTCGGTGTGCCGCCCCTCGGCAGCACCATGGAGTTCATGACGATGGCCGCCTACCTCGACGTCACGATCATGGGCTGCCGCTATGGCACATCCCGGCCGCAGACCGACGTGGCCCGGATCTGCGACCTGTACCTGGCCGACAGGTTCAAGCTCGACGAACTGGTCTCGCGGGTGTATCCGATGGACGAGATCCACACGGTGCTCGACGACATGCACCATGGTCGCCTCGCCCGGGGTGTGCTCGAGGTCTGCCCGGGCTGAGGCCCGCTGCAGGTGACCCCACCGGGGGATCGTCCGGGGATAGGTTCGGGCGCGTGCGTCGGCTCCGGGTCCCCATTGCAGTCCTCGTGTTCTGGGCGGTGGGTGGCGCTGCGTGCGGAAGCCCAGAGGTGACCGACTCCGCTGACGCCACCGACTGTGTCGAACTGGTAGAGGCCGGCCGTGCCGTTGCCGAAAGAGTCCTCGAGCGGCTGTCCGGTCAGACCCTGCTCGAACTCGAGGCCGCCAACCCCGGTGACCCGTTCGCTGCCATCGACCCCCTGATGCGGACCTCTGAGTTGGACCAACGCGCCGACGAACTGGGCTGCCACCCTGAGGAACTGCGGGTGCAGGCCTGCGAGATCTACGGGGGCCTGGCGTATCGGGCCCGGGGCGAGGTGGCCAGCGACTTCCTGGCTCCCTACCTGGAGTCCTGCGACTGAGCGCAGGCCCCCGGCCGTGGGCGATACTTGCCCGCATGTCCGAGACTCCTGATGCCGGAGATCCGCTCGACGACTGGCTGCCCCTGCTCGACGACCTGGTCCGACGAAAGGGGGCCGCCCGCGGCATGGGCGGCGCCGGGAAGGTGGAGAGCCGCAGGGCCACTGGGCGCCTCGACGCCCGTGGCCGCATCGACCACCTGCTTGATCCCGGATCGTTTGTCGAGATCGGCACGCTGGTCGGCGAGGTGCCGGCCGACGGGGTGGTCGCCGGCTCGGGCACGGTCGACGGCCGACCGGTGATGGTCGGTGCCGAGGACTTCACGGTCATGGGCGGTTCGATCGGCCCCGGTACCACGGCCAAGCGCTTTCGGATCGCCGAGTTGGCCGAACTCGACCGGGTTCCGTTGGTGATGCTGCTCGAGGGTGCCGGCCACCGCCCGCCCATGCCGGACGATCCCCGACCGGGCAGGGCCCCGACGGACCTCACCCAGCAGGCCCGGCTCTCGGGCCGGGTGCCGGTTGTGACCGGTGTGATGGGCCCGTCGGCCGGACACGGGGCGCTGGTCGTGCCGTTGTCGGACTTCGCCCTCATGACCGTCGACGCTTGTGTCTTCACGGCGGGCCCGCCGGTCGTGCTGGCGTCGCTGGGGGAGGACGCCACCAAGGAGGAACTGGGCGGTCCGGCCGTGGCAGTGGCGAGCGGCCTGGTCCACAACGTGGCGGCTGACGACGGTGCCCTGCTCGACGACATCCGCACCTACCTCGGGTTCTTCCCGTCCAGTGCCTGGAGCCATCCGCCCCGTTCCGAGGGTGACGATGTGGACCCCCGGTCCGTTCCCGAGGTCCTCGACCTCGTGCCCAGGGACAACAGGAGGGCCTACGACATGGGCAGGGTCCTCGGCGCCGTCCTCGACGGGGGCCGGTGCTTCGAGGTCCAGTCCCACTTCGGCCGGTCCGTGCTGTGCGTGCTCGGGCACCTCGGCGGGGAGCCGGTGGCGGTGGTGGCCAACCAGCCGCAGGCCATGGCTGGAGCCATCGACGTCGACGCTGCCGACAAGGCCGCCCACTTCATCCAGGTGGCCGACTCGTTCCACCTGCCGCTGTTGTTCCTGTCCGACAATCCCGGGATGTTGGCCGGGACGAGGTCGGAGCGGGCGGGGGTGCTCCGTGCCGGTGGGCGCATGTTCGCCGCCCAGGCCCAGACCCGCACCGTGAAGTTGCACGTCACGCTGCGCAAGGCGTTCGGCTTCGGGTCGATGGTGATGTCGATGGTGTCGTTCTCGGGCCAGAGCGGTTCGTTCGCATTCCCGGGGGCGATCCTGGGTGCCATGGGGGCGGAGGGCGCCGGCCGGGCCGTCGGCGCAGACGAGGACGAGGCCGCTGCCCTCCGGCAGGCCGAGATGGAGGCCGCCTACCGCAGCGCCTCGGGTCTCGGCTTCGATGAGTTGATCGACCCCCGTGACCTGCGAAACGCCCTCCTGTCGGGGCTGAAGCGTGGTCTCTCCCGCCGCCAGGCCGCCCCCGAGCCGACAGCACGGGTGGCGATCGCGCCGTGAGCCGGCGACTGGTGTACGACTCCGGAATGGATGTCGGAAGCACCCTCCGCAGGTGGCAGGCTGGCGCAGCGACTTCCCCGAACGGAGGCCCATGAGCCCCTCACCACTTTCACGACGGATCAGCGCCATCACCGCATCGGCCACCATGGCCGTCGACGCCCGCGCCAAGGCCCTCAGGGCGGCCGGCGAATCGGTCATCGGGTTCGGCGCCGGCGAACCCGACTTCGCCACTCCCGACCACATCGTCGAGGCGGCTGTTGCAGCCTGTCGCGACGTCGCCAACCACAGGTACACGCCGGCCGGTGGCCTGGCGGTGTTCAAGGAGGCCCTGGCCGACAAGACCGAACGGGACTCCGCCTGGCGCCCCGACGTGTCCGAGATCCTGGTCACCAACGGCGGCAAGCACGCCGTCTACAGCGCCTTCGCCACCGTCATCGACCCCGACGACGAGGTCCTGTTGCCGGCCCCCTACTGGACCACCTATCCGGAGTCGATCACCCTCGCCGGCGGCGTCCCCGTCGTGCTTCCCACCGACACCGCATCGGGCTTCCGGGTCACCGTCGAACAACTCGAGGCTGCCCGCACCGGGCGCACGAAGGCCCTCATGTTCGTTTCGCCGTCGAACCCGACCGGTGCCGTCTACCCGGCGGACGAGATCGCCGCCATCGGCCGTTGGGCCGTCGAGCACGGCATCTGGGTGATCGCCGACGAGATCTACGAACACCTCGTCTACGACGGCCACGAACACCATTCGATCAGGGCACTGGTTCCCGAGATCGCCGACACCTGCCTGGTCGTCAACGGCGTGGCCAAGACCTACGCCATGACCGGTTGGCGCGTGGGGTGGTTGCTCGGCCCTGCCCATGCCATCAGGGCGGCCACCAACCTGCAGTCCCACGCCACCAGCAACGTCTCGAACGTGTCGCAGATGGCGGCGTTTGCAGCGGTGTCCGGTGGCCTCGAGGACGTGGCGATGATGCGCGGGTCGTTCGACCGCCGCCGTCGGAACATGGTCGAGATGCTGCGGGCGATCGACGGCGTCGAGTTGATGACCCCGCAGGGGGCCTTCTACGCCTTCCCGGACCTGTCGGCGTTCCTCGGCCACACGATCGCCGGGATCACCCCGGAGACCACGGTCGACCTGGCGGCCCTGATCCTCGACGAGGCGAAGGTGGCGATCGTCCCCGGTGAGGCGTTCGGCGCACCCGGCTATGCGCGCCTGTCGTTCGCCCTCGGCGACGATGACCTCGGTGAGGGCATCTCGCGTATCACCGACCTGTTGAACGGCTGATCCCATGGCGGAAACGGCGCCCTGTGGTTCGTGGGCGTCGCCGATCACTGCCGAGTCCCTGGTGGCTGGTGCTGCCGGGTTGGGCGAGGTCGTCGTCGAAGGCGACAGCGTCTGGTGGGCCGAATCCAGACCCGACGAGGGCGGGCGGATCGTGGTCGTGTGCGACGGCATCGACGTCGTCGGACCGGATGCCAACGTTCGGACCCTGGTCCACGAGTACGGCGGCGGCGCCTGGTGGGCGTTCGGCGGCGGCCTCGTCTACAGCGATTTCGACGACCAGCGGCTCTGGCTCCAGGGTCCGGACGGTTCCCCACTGGCCCTGACGCCGGAGCCGTCGGCTTCCCGGGGCTTCCGCTTCGCCGACGGGCGCCCCACGCCGGATGGCCGCTGGTACGTGTGCGTACGCGAGGACCACCACCTGGACGGCGAGCCCGCCAACGAGGTCGTCGCCGTTGCGCTCGATGGCTCGCAACGGGTCGAGGTGCTCGTGTCGGGGCCCGACTTCGTGTCGTCGCCCCGGATCTCGCCCGACGGCGGCCGCCTGGCGTGGATCGAGTGGAACCATCCGAACCTGCCGTGGGATGACAGCGGACTGTGGGTCGCCGATCTTCGTGACGGTGCGGTCGCCGGCGAGCGCTGCGTGGCGGCGTCGGGGGAGTCGTTCTTCCAGCCCGAGTGGCGGTCCGACGGGGTGCTGTACGTGGTCTCTGACCGGGACGGCTGGTGGCACCTGTACCGCCTCGACGATGACGACCTCGTCCGGTTGACGTCCGGCGAGTTCGAGGTCGCCACGCCCCAGTGGGTGTTCGGGCTCTCCCGGTACGCCTTCGTGGGCGACGACGTGTGGTTCGCCCGCCGGGAGGGTGGTGTGGACCACCTCGCCGTGCTGCGGGCCGATGGCTCCTTCGACGAGGTGGGCCTCGATGCCACCTCGGTCGGGTCGGTGGCCGCAAGGGGAGATGGCGTGGTGGTGGTCGCCGCCTCGTGGACCACCGAGTCCCAGGTCGTGGCGGTGACGCCCGCCGGCACCGAGGTCCTGCGACCGGCCCGTCACCTCGGCTTCGATTCGGCCCTGCTGCCGGTCCCCGAGCCGCTCCGCTTCCCGACCTCCGGAGACGAGCACGCACACGCCCTCGTCTACCCGCCCGCCAACCCTGACCACGCCGTGCCAGAGGGGGAGCGGCCGCCTCTGGTCGTCCTCGTCCACGGCGGCCCGACCGGCTGTGTGCGCACGCAACTGCAACTCGGCATCGCCTACTGGACCAGCCGGGGGTTCGCCGTGGCCGATGTCGACTACCGGGGCTCCACCGGCTACGGACGCCCCTACCGGCACCGTCTGCGCGGCGACTGGGGGGTGCTCGACGTTGACGACTGCGTGGCGGTGGCCCGCTTCCTGGCCGACCGGGGCGATGTGGACGGCGGGCGGCTCGCAATCCGGGGCGGCAGCGCCGGAGGGTTCACCGTGCTGGCCGCGCTCACCTTCCACGACGTGTTCAGCGCCGGCGCCAGCCGCTACGGCGTGGCCGACCTGGCTGCGCTGGCCGCCGACACCCACAAGTTCGAGGCCCGCTACCTCGATCGCCTCGTCGGCCGCTGGCCCGAGGACGAGGCCGTCTATCACGAGCGCTCGCCGATCCACCACGTCGACCGGCTGGCCACTCCGCTGCTGCTGCTGCAGGGATCCGAGGACCCGATCGTGCCGCCGAACCAGGCGCACCTCATGGCGGACGCCCTGGCCGCTGCCGGCGTCCCGCACGCACTCGTGGAGTTCCCCGACGAGGGGCACGGGTTCCGCAGGGCCGCCAACGTGGTCCGGGCGCTCGAGGCCGAACTGGCCTTTTTCGCCGGGCAGTTCGACTTCACCCCCGCCGACGACCTTCCGCCCCTCGAGATCCACCCGTAACCGGGTTGTCCCCGGGGGTTGCATCCGGGTCGGTCACGGGGTCTACACTGTCCGGCGATGCGACAGAACTTCGACCTCCTGCTTCTGACCTAGGGCGAGCGCACATACGCGTTCGTCCGAACCTCCCGCCTCCGGGCCGGGAGGTTCTCAGGTTTTCAGGGGCAGTTCGCCCGATCGCTTCAGCCAACAAGAGCAACAAGACAGGAACACGCCATGAGCGCAACGACAGCGAAGGAACGGGTGGTCATCTTCGACACCACCCTCCGCGACGGCGAGCAGTCCCCGGGCATCTCCCTGGACGTCGGCGAGAAGCTCGAGATAGCGGACCAGTTGGCGCGCCTGGGCGTCGACTACATCGAGGCCGGCTTCCCGATCGCCAGCCAGGGCGACTTCGACGCCGTGCATGCAATCGCCTCGTCGGTGCGGGGCCCGGTCATCTGCGGCCTCTCCCGTACGGCCCACAAGGACGTCGACCGCTGTTGGGAGGCCATCGAGCCCGCCGAGAAGCGCCGCATCCACATCTTCATCGCCACCAGCCCCACCCACATGGAGCACAAGTTGCGCATGAGTCCCGAGCAGGTCCTTGCCGAGGCGGTCTCGGCCGTGTCCCGGGCACGCGAGTACACCGAAGACGTCGAGTTCTCGCCGGAGGATGCCTCCCGCTCCGACTTCGACTTCATGTGCGACGTGCTCCAGGCTGCCGTCGACAACGGCGCCGGCACGCTCAACATCCCCGACACGGTCGGCTTCGCCGTGCCGGTCGAGTGGGCCGAGCGCATCCGGGCGATCCGCCAACGGGTGTCGGGTGACTACGTCATCAGCACCCACTGCCACAACGACCTCGGCCTCGCCGTCGCCAACTCGCTGGCCGCCGTCTCTGCAGGCGCCCGCCAGGTGGAGTGCACGGTGAACGGCATCGGTGAGCGGGCGGGCAACGCCGCCATGGAGGAGATCGTCATGGCCATCCGCACCCGTGAGGAACAGTTCCCCGGGGTCGAGGTGGACATCGAGATCGGCGAGTTGGCCCGCTCCAGTCGCATGGTGAGCCGACTCACCGGCTATCCGGTGCAGTTCAACAAGGCCGTGGTCGGGCGCAACGCCTTCGCCCACGAGGCGGGCATCCACCAGCACGGTGTGCTCCGGGAACGCACCACCTACGAGATCATGGACCCGCAGGCCGTCGGAGCCGGAGAGAGCCAGATCGTGCTCGGCAAGCACTCCGGCCGGGCGGCCCTCAAGGACACGCTGGCCAAGATGGGCATCGACGTCCATGGCGATGTCCTCAACGCCACCTTCTCCCGCTTCAAGGAGTTGGCCGACCGAAAGGTGCAGTTCACCGATGCGGACCTCGAGGCCCTGGTGGCCGAGGAACTCGGCGGCACCGTCGACCACGAGTACGAACTCGTCAGCCTGGAGGTACGTGGTGGCACCGTGAACACCCCGACGGCCGACCTGGTGTTGGAGGTGGCCGGCCAGCGGGTCGAGGTGACCGCCATCGGCGACGGGATGGTCGATGCCTCGTGCACCGCCATCAAGCAGGCCACCGGTGTCGACGGCCGGCTCACCGACTACACGGTGCTGTCGGTGACCGGAGGTGTCGATGCACTCGCAGACGTGGCGCTGTCGTTCGAGAGCAGCGATGGCGTCAAGGTCTCGGGACGGGGGCTGTCGACCGACGTGGTCGAGGCGTCGGCCCGGGCGTTCGTGGCCGCACTCAACAAGATCGCCCGGGTGCGGGCCACCGGCGAGGACCCCAACGCGGTGGACCGTCCCGGCCACATCGGATGACCCGGGGGGCAGGTCGGGTCAGGCCTCCTCGCGGCGCAGCGCCTGCCAGGCCATCGTCCCCATGCCGCCCAGCAGCGTGAGGGTGAAGAACACGCTCATGGCCAGCACGACGCTGCCGGACTCGGCGGAGATGTAGTAGCGGCCGAACAGGCAGTCGTAGTCGCCCACGCGTTCGTATCCGTAGGCGCAGTCCCCGCCGTAGGCGGCGTCGTATCCGTAG
>DCXR01000074.1:4920-8680 GCA_002329075.1 Candidatus Neomicrothrix sp. UBA2131 | reverse complement strand
GCGTCGTATCCGTAGGCGGCGTCGCCGCCGTAGGCGATCCCCATGGCCCGCCCTGATCCATAGTCGTCGAGGCCCGTGCCGTCGACTTCCGCGGCCTCCTCGACGGCCGCTGAGGTGGTGGTGGTCGCTGCGAGCGTCGTGGTGGTCGTCGTGGTGGTGGTCGCTGCGAGCGTCGTGGTGGTGGTCGTCGTGGTGGTGGTCGCTGCGAGCGTGGTGGTCGATGTCGTCGTCGCGGGGAGGGTGGCGTTGCGGGTTGCCGACCCGTCGCCGCCTCCGCCACAGGCGGCGAGGGCGACGCTGGTCAGGAACAGGAACGGGAACGCACGCCACACGATGACGAGTCTGTCAACTGTGCGGCACCGAACCCGCGATGGCCACCCGCCGTCTAGAGGTTGACGACGTCGGTGCGGTCCAGGCCGTCGAGGGCGTTGGCCTGGAGGCGGCCGTAGCTGTAGGACCACAGGTCCTCACCGATGACGAGGGTGCGCTGGATCGGCGGAGTCCATTCGTAGTCCTCGGGCAGGCAGGTGGTCAGTTGTTGGCCTTCGGGAACGAGGTCCGTGAGGGTCTGGAGAACGTCCGGACCGGCTCCCAGCCCCTCGGCGATGTCGAACCAGTCCTCCTGCCCGAACGTCTGGCACCAGAATCCCTTCATCTCGGGCCAGGTGTCTTCGTCACAGAGCATGTACACCGCCTGGTCGAGTGGCAGGCCGATCTGGATCTCGTCCAGTCCGAGTTCGCCCGGATCGATCGTCGGGCAGGGCGGTTCGACGACCGGCTCCTCTTCGTCGGATGCGGCCAGGTGGTCGATGCGGCCGACCTCGGTGATCGTGCCGTCGGCGATCCGCAGGGCCACGGCAGCCGCCTCACCGGAGTTCCAGTCCTGGAAGGGGAGAACGGCCAGGTCCAGGGGCGCCCACCACAGGAACGCCCGGTGGTCCCACTCGGCGCTGCTGCTGCCACCACCGCCGGGTGCCCAGGTGTCGAGGGCCGTCGGGTTGTCGAGGTCGGAGACGTCGAACAGGGTGACCTTGGTGCCCATGGTGCGGCCGGTCTCGGTGGCCTCCTGGCCGATGCCGAGTACCAGGTTCTCGTCGATCGGGTGGAGGTAGCCGCTGTAGCCGGTGATCTTGAGTTCGCCGCGCACGACCGGGTTCGCCGGGTCGGAGAGGTCGATCGTGTAGAAGGGGTCGGTCTGGCGGAAGGTCACGACGTAGCCGACGTCGCCGACGAAGCGCACGGCATAGATGCGCTCGCCCTTCCCCATGTCGCCCACCTGGCCGACCTGGACGAGGTCTTCGCCGGTGTCAGCCGCCAGGACGGTCACGACGGACTCGCTCTCGTCCCGGAACCCCCACGGACCACCCAGGGTGGTGGCGACCCGCAGGTGGCCGGCGTGCTCGGACATCGAGAACTGGTTCAGGACGTGTCCCGGCACGGACCCCGAGCCCACGTACACCGTGGCAGCGGGGTCACTCACCCGGAACTGGTGGATCGAGGTGGCGAAGTTCCTGTCCATCTCCTCCCAGGTGGACTCGTCGTCCACCTGGTCGACGTAGCTCGTGGTGGCCACGTAGAGGTGCTCGCCGCCCGCGTAGATGGTCTGGCCGTCGGCCAGTACCGAGGTCGTGTCGGGGGCGACCATGGGGGCGGACAGGTCGACGGTGACCACCGACAGCGTCGAGAAGCCGGCGAACTCGGTGGGGTGCGACACCCCGTCGCAGTCGACGAGCAGGCCGTCGGTGAGGGTGCCGTCCGCGGTTTCGTGGACGTACGACGGCAGCCAGTCGGCGACCACGGACTCGGCGATGACCTGCCGGTTGAATTCGGTGGCACGTTCCTCACCGGCAGAGTTCTGCGGGTAGACGAACGGCAGTTGCTCGGGGCCGCTGGTGAGCACGACCCGGGCGGCGCCGTTGACGACTCGTGCGCTCACGTAGCGGCCCTCGACCGTGAGGGTGTTGGCGATCCCCAGGTCGGCGGGGTCCGAGAGGTCGACCTCGACCAGGGTGGTGAGCGACTTGTAGTTGCCGGGGGCCACGAGGCGACTGACGGCGGCGTCTATGGAATCGGAACCTCCTCCCTCTCCCCCCCAGCCCTCCGTCTGGGCCAGCACGAGGAGACGGTCACCGTCGAGCAGCATCTCGGAGCCCCAGTGGCCGGCCAGTTCGATCGAGTCGGTGAGGACGGCGGTCCCGCCCGAGACGTCGACGTGGTGCAGCCACTCGTCCTCGACGATGAGGATCCGGTTGCCGTCGGTCTTGATGAGGTCGGGCTCGTCGATCCCGAGTTCCTGGACGTTGGTGCCGGAGAAGTCGACGCCGGCCTCCATGCTCTTGGAGCCGTCATCCGCCGGTGCCACAACCGCGTTTGACGCGGTCGGAGCGTCAGACCCTCCTCCCATCGGCACCGATTCGGGCATGGCCATGGCGACGTCGTCGACCGCCATCCTCATCGTGTCCTCTAGGAAGATGCCAGGGCCGCCGTACCAGCCGCCCCCCTCGAGTCCGTAGGGGCCTACCCGTGCCGAGGCCTCGGCCCACAGGTAGGTGAGCAGGTCGTCGCAGGCCGTGAACGGCACGAGGGCGCTCACGAACATGAGGTCACCCAACTCCACGATCGGCAGCGTGGTCGTGGGACCGACGGTGGTCGTGCCCGGCAAGGTCGTCGTGGGGCCGACGGTGGTCGTGCCCGGCAAGGTCGTCGTGGGGCCGACGGTGGTCGTGGAGTCGGGTCCGGCCGTGGTGGTCGGCCCGCTCGCGGTGGTGGTCGGGACCGAGTTCTTGTCGGGCAGGGTCGTCGCCCCGGAGGTGCCGGGGTCGGTCGCGCCGCTGCCGCAGGCAGCGGCAGCGAAGGCGAAGGTCAGCAGGATGGTGGTCAGGCGACGCATGGTTGGCTCCGGTTATCGGGGTCGTTCCAGTGTGTCAGACGTCCCCGGCCGGGTCGCAGGTTCCCGGCGTCGGGACATTTTTCAGCCGATGGTGGGTAGCCAGGCCGGACGCGAGGCCTCGAAGGCCTCGATGTGGTCGGCGTGGCGAGTCGTGATCCCGATGTCGTCGAGTCCCTGGAGGAAGCGCTCACGGGTCGAGGCATCCAGCGGGAACGAGCATGCGATGCCGGCGTCGGGTGCCTCGAGGGTGAGGTTCGCCACGTCGACCACGATCATGAGGCCGGGGTCGGCCTCGACGGCGTCGAGCAGTGCCCCGCCGACCTCGGCCGGCACCTGTACCGGGACGAGGCCGTTCTTGGTGCAGTTGTCGCGGAAGATGTCGGCGAAGCGGGGCGACACGACCGCCTGGAACCCGTACTGCTGGATCGCCCACACGGCGTGCTCACGTGACGAGCCCGTCCCGAAGTTGGGGCCGGCGACCAGCACGCACGCCCCCTCGAATCGCTCGTCGTTGAGGACGAAGTCGCGGTCGTCGCACCACTCTGAGAACAGGCCCTTGTCGAAGCCGGTGCGCTCGATGCGCTTGAGCCAGTCGCTGGGGATGATCTGGTCGGTGTCGACGTCCGAACGGCGCAGGGGAAGAGCGGTTCCCGACACGATCTCGACGGCTTCCATGAGGATCCCTCCCGGCTAGTTCAGGTCGGCCGGCGTGGCGAAGGTGCCGGCTATGGCGGTGGCGGCGGCGACGGTCGGCGAGACCAGGTGGGTTCGCCCGCCCCGGCCCTGGCGGCCCTCGAAGTTGCGGTTGCTGGTGCTGGCACAGCGTTCGCCGTCGGTCAACTTGTCGGGGTTCATGGCCAGGCACATCGA
>DCXR01000074.1:248-4700 GCA_002329075.1 Candidatus Neomicrothrix sp. UBA2131 | reverse complement strand
GCCCTGGCGGCCCTCGAAGTTGCGGTTGCTGGTGCTGGCACAGCGTTCGCCGTCGGTCAACTTGTCGGGGTTCATGGCCAGGCACATCGAGCAGCCCGGCTCGCGCCAGTCGAAGCCTGCGGCGACCAGGATCTCGGGGATGCCCTCGGCCTCGGCCTGCGCCTTCACGGCGCTGGAACCGGGCACGACCAGGGTGCGGACACCGTCCCTGACGCGGCGGCCCTCTGCGATCCGTGCCACGGCCCGCAGGTCCTCGATGCGGCTGTTGGTGCACGAACCTATGAACACGGTGTCGACGGGGATGTCCCGGACGGGCGTGCCGGCGGTGAGGCCCATGTACTCGAGCGCCCGTGCGGCCGACTCGCTGGCGGCCGGATCGTCGAATGCGTCCGGGTCGGGGATGGATCCGTCGAGGCGGATGACCTGGCCGGGGTTCGTGCCCCAACTCACGTGGGGCACGATGTCGGCACCGTCGAGGATGATCTCGGTGTCGAACTCGGCGTCGTCGTCGGTTGCCAGCGTGCGCCAGTCGGCGACGGCGGCATCCCAGTCGGCATTGTCGGGGGCGTGGGCTCGACCTTCGAGGTAGGCGAAGGTGGTGTCGTCCGGGCCGATCAGGCCGGCCTTGGCGCCCGCCTCGATCGACATGTTGCACACGGTCATGCGGCCCTCCATCGAGAGGCCCCGGATCACCTCGCCCCGGTACTCGATGATCGAACCGATGCCCCCACCGGTGCCGAGTCGTCCGATGATCGCCAGGATCACGTCCTTGGCTGTCGATCCCTCCGGAAGCGTGCCGTCGACGGTGACGGCGAGCGTGCCCGGGCGCTGCTGGGGGAGCGTCTGGGTCGCCATCACGTGCTCCACCTCGCTGGTACCGATGCCGAACGCCAGGGCGCCGAACGCTCCGTGCGTGCTGGTGTGGCTGTCGCCGCACACCACGGTCATGCCGGGCAGCGTGAGGCCCATCTCAGGACCGATCACGTGCACGATGCCCTGTCCGGGGTCGCCCATCGCATAGAGGCGCACACCGAACTCGTCGCAGTTGGTGCGCAGTGCCTCGATCTGCCTGCGGCTGACCGGGTCGGCGATGGGCTGGTCGACGTCGGCGGTCGGGACGTTGTGGTCCTCGGTGGCGACGGTGAGGTCAGGGCGCCGCAGTGGACGACCGGCCATGCGGAGGCCGTCAAAGGCCTGCGGAGAGGTGACCTCGTGGATCAGGTGCAGGTCGATGAACAGGAGGTCGGGCTCGCCGTCGGCAGCATGCACGACATGGCGTTCCCACACCTTCTGGCTGAGTGTCTGTCCGGGCATTCCTGCATCTTTCCGGGTCGGTCGGACCCTCAGGCTACGGGACGGAGTCGACGCTTCTCCAACCTGTTGTGGCCCTCCAACGGGATGAGGGTCAGAGAGCGGAAAGAAACCGCAGAACGAGCGATCGGTCGGAAGCAGCCAACCCCATGAACGCATCCCTGGCCGATTCGGCCTCACCCCCGTGCCAGAGGATCGCTTCCTCCAGGCTCCGAGCACGTCCGTCGTGGAGGTAGTGCTCATGGCCGACCACGCCGGTGAGGCCGATGCCCCAGAGGGGGGCGGTGCGCCATTCGCTGCCGGTGGCGACGCCCTGGGGGAGGTCGTCGGCGAGGCCGGGGCCGAGGTCGTGGAGGAGCAGGTCGGTGAACGGGGTGATCAGTTCGTCGGACAGGGCCTGTACGTCGACAGTCATGGTCGTGTAGGGCTCGGTTCGGTGACAGGCGGCGCAGCCGACCTGGACGAACCAGGCGGCACCGGCGCGTACATCGGGGTCGTCGCGGTCGCGTAGGGCGGGCACGGCGACGGTGCGGGTGTAGAAGGCGGTGTCGTCGAGGAAGTCGTCGCCGAACCGTTCGGCTGCCAGGTCGTGGTCGAGGTGCAGGTCGACGTCGAAGGCGTGTCGGGTGGTGGCGAGGATCGAGGCGTGTTGGGCCTTCCAGCCGAACCGTCCTGCGGCGGGCGTCCCGTCGTCGCCCACGGCTTCCTGGAGTCGGCCGCTGACGCCGTCCCCGTCGGAATCGTCCGGGTCGGCCATGGCCCGCAGGTCGTCGACGGAGATCGCCTCGAGCAGCCCGCCGCCGAACACCGGTGGGGCGGCACGCAACGAGGTTGCCAGACCGGCGATGTCGGCGCCGTCGACGGACACGACGGGTCGTCGTAGCGAATAGGCCGTCCCGTCCGGATAGGTGCCGGGCTCCTCGACCCAGTCGACGGTCAGGATCCCGTCGGCGCCCGTGCCGCGGTCCTGGAGTTGTTTGCCGAGGACGGGGCTGGGTGATCCGTCGGCGAGGCCGAGGACCAGGACGGGTCCGGCGTCCGCCACGAACCCGTCGGGTGCGGGTGAACGGCCGTTGTTGACGTGGCAGCTGATGCAGCCATCGGCGTTGTGGGCGGCGCCGAGGCCGTCCTCCGGACTGAATGGGTGTTCGAAGGGGGCGTCGCCGTCGGCGAAGCGGAGGCGGTCCGGCAGGCCCATGCTGCGCGCCGAGAGGCTGAACGCCCGCTCGCCGGCGTGGATGGTGGTCGTGCTGCCGCCCGAACGCAACAGCAGTTCGGGGGCTGCGGTGGCGAGGACGGGCGCCCCGGGCACCGGCCCCCGGTCGACGAACAGCCAGGCCAGGCCGGCGAGGCCGATCAGGCCGGCGATACCCAGGAGGGATCGCAGGCGGGGCACCTGAGGACTATTCGGCCAGCGTGGGAACCTCGATGGCGTCGAGGTCCACGGCAGGTGGAGCCACTGGTACATCCGGTGGGGCCGAGAGCGCATCAGGCATGGTCGGCTGATCCGGTGGAGCGGGCATGGTCGTGTGGTCGGTCACTGCGAACTCACCGAAGTTGGGGACGCCGTTGTCCTCGAATACGACGGCCTCGCCCTCGCAGGGGGCGACTGTCTCTATGTCGGCGGGGATCGAGGTCTCGAAGGTATTGCCCTCGAAGCAGTTGTCGAGCGGTCCGGCCGTCGGGTCCCAGACCATCAGGAACAGGTCGTGCACGCTGCCGCCGACCACGTTGTCCTTGACGGTGTTGCGTTCGGCCAGCCAGAGGTTCTCGTCGGGGTACACCGCCAGGGCGATGCCGGCGAAGCTGTTGTCCCGGACCAGGTTTCGCAAGATCAGGTTGTCGTTGCCGCCGGCGATCACGAGTCCGGCGCCGAAGCCGATGTCCCAGTCGACGTTATTGCGCGGTGTGTCCTCGTTGCCGTTGTCGTGGATGTAGTTGCCGACGATCACGATGTCGCCCTGGGGTGCGAGTTCCTCTGAGTCGAGGGTGTTGGGCACCATGCCGATGCGGTTGTTGCGCCACTCGGAGTCGTGGATGATCACCATGCCGCTGGCGTTGGTGCCCGAGTAGCCGAGGGCGTTGTTCTCGGCGATGACGTTGCGGATCACGGCGTTGCAGGGGTTGCACTGTCCGATGTAGAAGGCGGAGTCGGGGTGGCCGCTGCCGTAACTGTGCTCGATGAGGCCGTTGGTGGAGGTGAAGGCGTAGATGCCGTAGAGGCCGTTGTTGTAGGCCGTCACGTACGAGGCCCGGTAGCCGTCCACGATGATGTCGTCGGCGTAGTCTCCGGTGAAGATCAGGCCGTTCGAGGTGTGCGAGTGGGTGGTGAGGTTCTCGATCGCGACGCCGTTCGAGAAGACGATGAACCCGTTCGGGCGTTCGTGTTCGCCGTCGATGACCACGGCGTTGCGGTCGGTGCCGCGGATGACGATGTCGTCGGTCTCGACGATGACGGCCTCGTGGTAGGTGCCCGGGCCGATCAGGACCAGGTCGCCGGGTGCGGCGGCGTCGACGGCCTCCTGGATGGTGGCGTAGTCGTCGGGCACCCGCAGGGCATCGGCCAGCGGATCAACGGTGGTGGTTGGCGGAGGAGGCTCGGTCGTCGGGGGCGGTTCGCCGGTGTCGTCGCCTCCCATGACTTCGAGGATGGCGAGCGGTCCCTCGCCCATGGGTACGTCACAACCGCGGCTGAGGAACGTGTCGAGGCGGAGACCAGCGACGGTTACGTCTTCCATGTCTTCGGCCATGCCGCCCAGAAGGGCCATGAAGATCGCTCCCATGATCTCTTCTTCCGTGGCGGTCTCCGGATCGATCGCGGAAAGCATTTCGGCCATGCCGGCGATCTGGGAGCGAACCGTCTCGGCGTCGGCGGTCATTTCAGCCGGCACGTTCTCCACCAGCCAGCCGTAGATGGGATCCATGCCGGTGAAGAGGCTGGCCAACGCATCGATGGAGGGCTCTTCCTCGCCTTCCATGGCACCGAGTAGAGGCATCAGGTCGACGAATGCGTACATGGCCTCTTCCCGGAGGCCGGCGCAGAACCCTTCGGGGGCGTCGGGCAGGTCGCCCTCGTATTCGGCCTGTGGGAAGTCGTCGCCACCATCTCCGAATGGGTCGTCGTCGCCGTCATCTTCGAAT
>DCXR01000074.1:0-146 GCA_002329075.1 Candidatus Neomicrothrix sp. UBA2131 | reverse complement strand
ATGGGATCCATGCCGGTGAAGAGGCCGACCAGCACATCGATGGAGGGCTCTTCATCGCCTTCCAGGCCACCGAGCATCGGCATCAGGTCGACGAATGCGTACATGGCCTCTTCCCGGAGGCTGGCGCAGAACCCTTCGGGGGCGTC
>DCXR01000034.1:26522-26667 GCA_002329075.1 Candidatus Neomicrothrix sp. UBA2131 | reverse complement strand
GCCCCGACCACGACGACTGCCCCGTCGGTCTTCGGGGGGATGGGGGCCGAGATCGTGGCGCAACTGCTGGGCCAACCCTGCATCGCCGACGGTGACCTGTCCGACTGTCCGCCCAACGTCGTCGACCTGGTCTCCGGGCTGACCG
>DCXR01000034.1:0-26149 GCA_002329075.1 Candidatus Neomicrothrix sp. UBA2131 | reverse complement strand
GTTCTGCTGTGGAGTGGGACCGCCGTTCGTTGTCCGACTTGTCCCGGAGGGAGATGCCGTGGCGCGAGATCGAGCGCCGCCTGGCCGACCGGCCCGGAAAACCCCTGTCCGACCCGCCAGCACCCCCGCCCCACGCCCCACCGTCCCGTCGGATCGAAGGATCCGTCCCCTACGCCGAACTGCACTGCCACTCAGGCTTCAGCTTCCTCGACGGTGCCTCCGACCCGGCCGAACTGGTGGCCGAGGCGGCCCGGCTGGGCCTGACCGCCCTCGCCCTAACCGACCACGACGGTTTCTACGGCGTGGTCCGCTTCGCCGAGGCGGCCCGCGACCACGGCCTCCCCACCGTGTTCGGCGCCGAACTCTCGCTCGGGGCCGGGCCGCGGACCGGTACCCCCGACCCGGCGGCCGAGCACCTCCTCGTGCTGGCCGACGGCCCGACCGGCTACGCCCGCCTGGGGGCCGCCATAACCGAGGCTCAGATGGCCGGCCGCAAGGGCGCCCCCCGGCTCTCCCTCGACCGCCTCACGGAACTGGCCGGAACGGGCACCGGTGGAACCGCCGATTGGGTGGTCCTCACGGGCTGTCGCAAGGGAGCGGTGCCGGCCACCCTCGAGGCAGACGGTCCGGCCGTCGCCGCCCGCCGGCTCCACGACCTGGTCGACCGGTTCGGCAGCGACCGGGTGTTCGTCGAACTCTGGGACCACGGCCACCCCCTCGACGTCGAGCGCAACGACGCCCTCGCCCGCCTGGCCGTGGCCGCCGACCTCGACGTGGTCGCCACCAACAACGTCCACTACCACCGGCCCTCCCGTCGCCGCCTCGCCACGGTGTTGGCCGCCGTGCGGGCCCGCCGCCCGTTGGTGGACCTCGACGGGTGGCTCCCGGCCGCCGGGTCGGCCCACCTCCGGTCGGGTGCCGAACAGGCCCGCCGTTTCACCCGCTGGCCGGGCGCCGTCGAGATCGCCGCCGAACTGGGCCGCCGCTGCACCTTCGACCTGCGCCTCGTGGCCCCCGACCTCCCGCCCTTCCCGTGCCCCGACGGGCTCGACGAGATGGCCCACCTGCGCCGCCTGACCGAGGCCGGAGCCGTCGGCCGCTATGGGGACCGGGCATCCGAGCGGGTTCCCGGGGCCTGGGCCCAGATCGACCATGAGCTGTCGGTCATCGGACAGTTGGGATACTCCGGCTACTTCCTCGTCGTCTGGGACCTGGTCGAGTTCTGCCGCCGCTCCGACATCTACTGCCAGGGGCGGGGGTCGGCCGCCAACTCCGCCGTCTGCTACGCCCTCGGCATCACCAACGTCGACGCCGTGGGCCTCGACCTGCTGTTCGAACGCTTCCTCTCCCCGGCCCGGGAGGGTCCGCCCGACATCGACATCGACATCGAGAGCGGCCGTCGCGAAGAGGTCATCCAGTACGTCTACGAGCGCCACGGGCGTCGCCACGCCGCCCAGGTTGCCAACGTCATCAGCTACCGGCGGCGCTCGGCGGTGCGCGATGTCGCCCTGGCCCTCGGCTACGCCCCCGGCCAACAGGACGCCTTCGCCAAGGCGGTCGGACGGCGCCTCCCCGGAGAGGCGGATCCGGGATCAGGGCAGGAGAGAGCCTCCGTCGTGCCCGCCGAGGTGCAGGATCTGGCCGCCGAACTGGCCGATGCCCCCCGCCACCTCGGCGTCCACTCCGGCGGCATGGTCATCTGCGACCGTCCCCTCGGCGAGGTCTGCCCGATCGAGTGGGCCACCCGGACCGACCGCAGCGTCCTGCAGTGGGACAAGGACGACTGTGCAGCGGCGGGCCTCGTCAAGTTCGACCTGCTGGGGCTCGGCATGCTCAGTGCCCTCCACGGCACAGTCGACCTGGTCGCCGCCCACCACGGCGTCACCGTCGACCTGGCGCTTCTGCCCCAGGAGGACGCCGTCTACGACATGATCTGCGCCGCCGACACCATCGGCGTGTTCCAGATCGAGAGCCGTGCCCAGATGGCCACCCTGCCCCGGTTGCGGCCCCGCTGCTTCTACGACCTGGTGGTCGAGGTGGCCCTCATCCGCCCGGGTCCCATCCAGGGCGGCTCGGTCCACCCCTACATCCGTCGCCGCAACGGCCGGGAACCGGTCACATATCCGCACCCGCTGTGCGAGAACGCCCTTGCCAAGACCCTCGGCATCCCGCTGTTCCAGGAGCAACTCATGCAACTGGCCATCGACGTGGCCGGGTTCTGCCCCGTCGAGGCCGACCGGCTGCGGCAGGCCATGGCCGCCAAGCGCAGCCACGGACGCATGGCGGTCCTGCACGACCGCTTCACCGCCGGGGCGGCCGAACGGGGGGTGCCGTCCGACGTGATCGAGCGGCTCTGGGACAAGTTGGCCGCCTTCGCCGACTACGGCTTCCCCGAGAGCCACTCGGTGTCGTTCGCCTACCTGGTGTACGCCAGTTCCTGGCTCAAGCACCACTACCCGGCGGCGTTCTGCGCTGGGTTGCTCAACGCCCAGCCCATGGGCTTCTACGCCCCGCACACCCTCGCCCAGGACGCCCGCCGCCACGGAGTCGAGGTACGCACCCCCGACCTGAACCGCTCGGTGGCCGGCGCCACCCTCGAGGGCCCGGCCGACGCCCCGGCCGTGCGCATGGGCATCGGATCGGTGCGCGGGGTCGGTGGCGACCTGGCCGGGGCCATAGCCGACGGGCGCCCCTGGCGATCGATCGAGGACCTCCGGCGACGGGTCGGCCCCGACCGGGCGGTGCTCGAGGCGCTCGCCACCGCCGGGGCGTTCGGCTGCCTCGGCCCCGACCGTCGCCGAGCCCTGTGGTCGGCCGGGGCCCTCGCCGCCACCGGCGTCGACCGACTCCCGGGTGTCGTCACCGGTGTCGATGCCCCGCCGCTCCCGCCGTTGACGGCTCCCGAGACGGCACGGGCCGACCTGTGGGCCACCGGCGTGTCACCCGACGGGCATCCCACCCGCTTCGTCCGCAGCGAACTCGAGGCCGCCGGGGTGGTGACGGCCGACGGCCTGCGCATCGTGGCCGACGGGACCAGGGTGTGGGTGGCGGGGGTGGTCACCCACCGTCAGCGACCGGCAACCGCCGGCGGGGTCACGTTCCTAAACCTCGAGGACGAGACGGGCCTCGTCAACGTAGTGGTGTCGCCCGGCTGCTGGATCCACCACCGGGAGGTGGTCGCCGGGGCGCCGGCCCTGCTGGTCCGGGGGCGGGTCGAGTCGGCCGAGGGGGCGGTCAACGTGGTCGCCGAGCGGCTCGAACCGCTGGTCCTGGCCTCGCCGGTCCGCTCCCGCGACTTCCGGTGAAACACCGCACCTGCCAAGAGCACCATCTGATGGCCGATGGTCAAGCACACTGGGGCCATGCCCTCGAGCCGACGTGCCCCTGCAGGCCTCCAGCGCCTCCGGTCCGGTCGGGCCGACGCCGTACAACGGCTCGCGGCGCTTCTGATCGGGGTACTGTTCGCCACGCTCGGGGGGCTCGTCCTGGCCGCCGCCGAGGGGACGCTGCGCGAACTTCCCGGCCTGCTGCTGCTGGTCCCGGGTGCGGTGGCGTTGCGCGGCAACGTCTTCGGCGCCATGGGAAGCCGCCTCGGCACGGCCGCACATGCGGGAACGTTTCGCCTCAACTTCCGGCCGGACGGGGTCGTCGGCGGCAACCTCCTGGCTGCCGGGGCTCTCTCCCTGGCCTTCAGCATGGTCCTGGCGGTCCTGGCCAAGGGCACCGCCACCGTGTTCGGACTCACCGCATCGATGACCCTGGCCGACTTCCTCGTGGTGTCGACCCTGGGTGGGTTGATCGCATCGGCCGCCGTCGGGATGGTGACCGTCGTGATGGTGGTCGGATCGGTCCGGTTCGGATGGGACCTCGACAACGTGACCGCACCGCTGGTGACCACCATCGGCGACCTGCTCACGGTGCCGGCGCTCGTGATCGCAGCGGCGGCAGCCGGCCATGGCGTGTCCTCATCGGCATTGGCCGTCGGCCTGGTAGGTGGCTCGTCGGTCGTGCTGGTCACTGCATGGCGCGCACCGATCGAGGAGGTCGGACGCATCGTCCGCCAGTCGGTGCCGGTCCTCGTGGTGGCCGTCGTGCTCGACCTCCTGGCGGGGATCATGATCGAGCGCCGCCTCGACGACCTGCTCGGTGCCGAGGCTGTCCTGATCCTCCTGCCGGCCTTCCTCGGCGGGGCGGGGGCACTGGGCGGCATACTCTGCAGCCGCCTCTCGACCCAGTTCCACCTCGGACTCGATGATGCGACACCGCTACCGAGCCGTGCCAGCGGACGCGATATCCGGTCGGTCGTGCTGCTGGCCCTTCCCGTGTTCGCCCTCGGTGCCGTGGCAGCCCATGTGGCGGCGGCGCTCACCGACCAGACAGGACCTGCCCTCGGCCAGGTGCTGATGGTGGCGCTCCTCGCCGGCGGCCTGGCAGTCGTGTTCGTGGTGTTGGTCGCCTACTACTCGACCATGGCGTCGTTCCGGTTCGGCCTCGATCCGGACACCTACGGGATTCCCCTCGTGACGTCATCACTCGACCTGGTGGGGGCCTTCACGCTGGTCTTCGCCATGGTCACCGTGGGGGTGGCGTGATGGTGCACGTTTCCCACCGTTGTTCCTTCTGCCGGCATCCCACCGGACCTACCATTGCCCCCGACATCGAGTGAGGAACTGATGGACGACAAACCCCGCAACCTGCGGGCCATGCTGGCCGAGGCCAAGGACACCTCGGAGCTGATGGTGGACCTGGCCTACGCCTCGGTCTACTTCGGTGACCCCGACATGGCCGAGGAGGTCGACGAGCTCGAAGAGCAGATGAGCGAACTGGTCCACGACATGCGGGCGGTGTGCGTGCTTGCCGCCCGGAGCCCACGGGAGGCCGAGGGGATGTCGTCGGTGCTTCAGGTGGTGTCCGCCATCGAACGCATGGCCAACGACGCCGTGGACATCGCCCGGATCGTCACACACCGGCTGGGCATTCCGGCACAGCTAGTGGCCGACCTCTCCGACGCCGAGGAGGTGTCGCACCGGGTGCTCGTGAGCGAGGGCTCGCACATGGCGCACCGTCCGTTGTCGGCCCTCGAGCTTCCGGTCCAGGCCGGGATGCGGGTGATGTCGATCCGTCGGGGCCGTGACTGGGACACCGACGTGGGTGGCGACACGGTCCTCGTCCCCGACGACGTGCTGTTCCTGCGCGGGTCGCCGGAGGGCATCAACAGGTTGCGCGAGCTCGCCGCCGCACCGGTCTGGGAGCCACCCCACGCCGATGACGTAGCTGCAGTCACCGACCTCGACCGGGCGGTGGACGTCCTGGTCGAGATGAAGAACCTCTCCGAGACCGCCGTGGGCCTCGCCTACAGCGCCCTTGTCTTCGGCGACCGGGGTCTCGCCTCCGAGGTTCGCCACCTCGAGGACCGACTCGACGAGATGAAGGACCACCTCGAACTGTGGGTCCTGCGGTCGGCCGGCGCAGACCTGGAACCATCGGCGCTACGCGGGCTCCTGCACCTCGCCGAGGCCGCAGAGGACATCGGGGACCAGGCACAGATGATGGTCTGGATCGTCGAAAAGGACGAGGAGCTGCATCCGATCCTCGGCATCGCCCTGGGCGAGGCCGACGAGGTTGTGGTGCGCTACCCGGTGGCCGAGGGGTCGCCGACCGACGGCTCGTCGCTCTCCGACCTGGGCATGAACATCGAGCCGGGTTTCTCGGTGCTCGCCATCCGGCGGGGTGGCCGTTACGTGTACCGGCCGCGGGGTGGTGTGCGGCTGGCTGCCGGCGACGAACTCATCGCCAGTGGCCCCGACGAAGGGCGGTCGCTGTTGGCCCGCATGTGCGGCTGGGACCTCGTCGAGGACGAGGACGGCGACGACGAACTGGTCCCCGCCGGAACCGGTTCTGCGAGTGCCTGACTCCGACTAGTCGGCGGACTCCTCCTGGGGTGCCGGCGGGACCGTCACGGGCGTTGCACCGCCGTCGCCGCGGAACAGCTCGGCGATGGCGCCGAGCGAGCCCAGCGTCGCCGAGAGGTCGGTCGGCAGGAAGATCTTGGTGGCACTGCCGTCGGCGACCACTCCGAGTGCCTCGAGGTACTTGATGGCCAGCAGGTCGGGCGTCGGGTCGCCGTCGTGGATGGCCTGGTACACGCTGCGGACGGCCTCAGCCTCGCCCAGGGCGACCGTCTCCTCGCGGAACCGGTCGGCATCGGCGACTTCCCGGATGGCCTGGGCCTCGCCCTCGGCATGGAGGATCGCCTCCTGCCTGACACCTTCTGCGTGGAGGATCCGGGACCGCTTGTCGCCCTCGGCCCGGGCGATGGCCGCCTCCCGGGCGCCCTCGGCCTCGAGCACCACGGCCCGACGGGTTCGCTCGGCCTTCATCTGCTCGTGCATGGCGTCCATGACATCGGTGGGCGGGTCGATGCGCTGGATCTCGACACGCACCACGCGTACGCCCCACTTGTCGGTGGCGTCGTCGAGTACTTCGCGTAAT
The DNA here is from genome assembly GCA_002329075.1 of Candidatus Neomicrothrix sp. UBA2131. Lineage (GTDB taxonomy): Bacteria > Actinomycetota > Acidimicrobiia > Acidimicrobiales > MedAcidi-G1 > S20-B6. Next base: position 19,657 of record DCXR01000034.1, on the reverse strand, counting down.
GCCACGTTGACGTTGTCGCGGGAGGTGAGCGCCGCGTCGAGGCTCATGTCACCGATCACGTTCCTCAGGTTGGTCTGGGCCAGCTTCGTGATGGCCATGATGAAGTTGGCGACGTTGTAGACGAGCCGCTGGGGATCGGTGGGCTCGTAGTAGATGACGGCATCGACCGTGACGGTCACGTTGTCCTTGGTGATGACCTCCTGGGGTGGAACGTCGATCACCTGCTCGCGCATGTCGACCCGGATCAGCTTCTGGATGATCGGGGCGATCATCTTGAGGCCCGGGTCGGTGGTCGTCTTGTAGCGACCCAACTGCTCGACGAGTCCCCGCTGGTAGGGGTGCACGATCTTGACGGCGTTCATCACGAAGATGAACAGGACGAAGGCAATGACGCCCAGAACGATCAGCTCAGCCATTGTGTGGTCCTTTCTGGGTCGTTCACCCGGTGCGTGGTCAGGACTCGGAGTCGACAGGGCGCACGAGAGCCCTGGTTCCCAGGATGTCGATCACCTCGATTGCGGTCCCGACGGGGAGGTCGATCCCGTCGAAACTCTCGGCGTGCCACTCCTCGCGGCCGACCCGGACGGCGCCCATGCGGTCTGCATCTGCTGACAGGTCGGTGATCACTACGCCCGCCTGGCCGATGAGCCGTTCGGCACCGACGCTGATCGGGTCGCCGGTCGCGTCGAGGCGCCGGACGATCGGACGCACGGCGATGGTGGCCACGACCGAGACGGAGACGAAGATGATCCACCCCGTCGCCGACCCGGCACCCGAGAAGGCGAACACGGCCGCCACGGCGGCTCCCAGGCCGAAGGGCAGCAGGAAGAAGGTGCCGGCGACGGTGATCTCCCCGACGATGAACGCGGCGGCGGCGGCCAGCCACACCCAGCGCCAGACCTCAGGGTCCATCTGGTGCTCACCCTCCCTTCTTTCGCCTCCGGCCAGAGTGCCGCGACGGTAGCACGCGTTCGTTTTGTCGTGGCCGCGGCCCCGGATTGGGCACCCGCTACCGTGACCGCCCATGCAGTCGACCGAACAGCCGGAACTCCGCCTGCTCACCATCCATGCGCATCCCGACGACGAGGCCTCCAAGGGGGCATCGACGGTCTCGGCATGCAGTGCTGCAGGTGTGTACTGCGTCCTGGTCTGCTGTACCGGCGGTGAGGCCGGCGACATCCTGAACCCGGCGATGGACCGTCCCGAGGTACATGCATGCCTTCCGGAGGTGCGCGCCGGGGAACTTCGGCGCTCTGCCGAGATCATCGGGTATGACGAGGTCGTCATGCTCGGTTATCACGACTCCGGCATGTCGGATCCCGTCGACGACGACCACCCCGAAGACCACCCCGACAGCCACCCCGATACCCAACCGAACGCCTTTGCCGATGCAGATCCGAACGAGGCCGTCGGCCGACTGGTCGGAATCATCCGAAGGGTCCGGCCGCACGTGGTCGTCACCTACCCCGACGAACGTCGTGGCTACAACCACCCGGACCACCTCCAGGTGCACGACGTTTCGGTGCCGGCCTTCGCTGCGGCCGGCGATCCGGCCAGGTACCCGGAGGCGGGGGAGCCATGGCAGCCGCTGAAGCTCTACTTCACGACGTGGTCACGGGCTCGGATCGCGGCGCTGCACGCCAAGTTCGGCGAACTCGGCCTCAGGTCGCCCTATGGCGAGTGGTGGTTCGAACGACGACCCTCCCACGACCATCTGATCACGACGAAGGTGCCCGTAGGCGGCCACTGGCAGGCCAGGTGCGATGCCCTCAGGGCCCACGCCACACAGATCGACCCGGCCTCGCCGTTCTGGTTCGGGCTCCCCGACGACGTCGCCGGCGACGCCTACCCGTGGGACGACTACGTGCTGGCCGAGACGTTGGTCGGAGGACCGCCGGAGGGCGAGCTCGAGTCCGACCTCTTCGACCGGATTCGCTGGATGGGCCGTGCCGAGGTAGATGCCCTTGCCCGACGGGCCGCGGTGGAGGAGCCGGCCTGATGGCGTCGTTCCTCTCACAGGACTGGATCACCGAGTTCGCCGAGGCCGTAGCACTTCTGCCCGAGCGCCCGGGCCTCGACGGGGTGGTGCGGTTCGCCATCTCCAAGACGCCGCACGGCAAGGTGCAGTTCCGGCTGGTCGTGGCCGACGGTCGGGTGGTCGAGGTGATCCCGGGCCGTGACGGCGACCAGGATGCCACGGTCACCTGGGCCTACCCGGAGGCGGTGTCACGGTTCCGGGGCGAACTCGATCCGGACGAGGCGTTCATGTCGGGCCGTTGCAAGGTCGAGGGCGACTACGCCCGCTATGTGTTCGGCTTGCGGCCGGTGTTCGGGAGCCCTGAGTGGGCGGGCCTGCTGGCCGACCTGGCCGGACGCAGCGCTTTCGACGAGGTCTGAAAGCCGTTCGCCGATTCAGGCGGCCCGCTGGGCCTCGCGCACGTCGCGCCAGTTGATCAGGCGTACGTGGCCCCTGTCGAGGTCGGCCCGGAGTTCCGAGTTGCCACAGACCAGGTCGCGGTGGTCGACGCGCCTGCCCCAGTTGTCGCAGATGGCCCGCAACTCCGGTGTGTCGACCGCCGGCTCCACGACGATCTCGGTGACGCCAGGCCCGAGGTCCATGGCCTGGCGCTCGAGGGCGTCGGTATCGGCGAGGGGTCGGAGACCGTGGTGGTCTGCCGTGAACACGCCTTCCTCGGCGGCCAGTGCCCGGAACGGGAAGCCGGCCCTTGCCTCGGCGTCGCCGCCCTCGAGGCGGATCGGCAGGCGGTGCTCGACAGCCAGGTCGAGCAGTACGTCGAAGAACTCCGGGCGGTCCTGGAGCGCGCCCAGGTGGGTGCTGAGGTGGCAGACGTCGAAGCCCCAGAGGATGGCCCGCTCGAGTTGTGCCCGGCACTCTGACCGGGTCTCGTCCAGGTCGGCGTGGTCCCAGAGGTCGTCCACCGTGCGTGGGAAGCCGCCGTCACCGTCCAGGAGCGAGGGTGCAGCCGTGATGGGTCGCCAGCGGTAGCAGTCGAGTTCGGCGTTGAGGGTCAGGTGGACACCTATGGGTTCGCCCCGGTAGTGGGCTGCGGCCTCCCGTGCCCAGGGGGCGGGGACCATCAACGAGGCACCTGTTGCCAGGCCGGTGCGGAGGCTCTCGTAGACGCCGACGTTGGTGGCGTGGCACATCCCCAACTGGTCGGCGGTGAGGATGAGGAGCCGGGCGTCGGCGCCATGTCCGAGCACCTCGGCGAGTGCGGTCATGGGGGAACGGTACCTGACGACAGCGTTGCCGGGCGATGGAACGCAGCGGAAGACCTGGGGACGAGTGCCGGTCAGGCCACCGGTTCGTGGGGGCCGCCGCACCGGGTCCATAGACCGAGGCCGGCTGCGCGGGCACGGCTCTCCGCAGCCGCCAACTCGTGGAGCAGGGCGTCGTTTGGATCGATGTGGAGCGTCGCCGCATAGCCGCGCTCGACGAGGGCCATGTTGACCTGGAGGCCGTCGGAGAGGCGTTCGAGGTAGGCGAGGAGGCGGCCGTAGCGGTCACGGGGTTCGATGTCGCGTGTGACGATCACCCCGCTGCCCGGAGTGAGGAGCAGGCGCAGTCGTGCCGACGCCTCGGCGCCGAAGCACTCGACCGGCCGGTCGGGGTGGACTGTCTCGGGGGTGTCGATGCCCAGCAGGCGCACGGTCTCGCGGTGCCCGGCCAGATCGACGATCACCGTGTCGCCGTCGATCACCTCGACGACGGTGCCCACGCCGTCGGCGGACAGGTTCGGGGAACTGCAGGCACCGCCCAGCAGCAGGCCCATGAGCACCAGGACGGCACGCATGGCCCGACTCAGGCGACCCGGCGCTGTGGGCCGGGGTCCTCGTCGGTGGCTGCCACGGTGCCTGCCGGGGCGCTGTCGTCGACCGGTGCGTGGCGCCGGAGTTCGGCCCTGGCGCGGGCGACGCCGGCCAGGCCGATCGCCCGGGTGCGGGCATCGAGGAGGAAATCGGGTCGGGCGGAGCGGTGGCGCCGAGTCGAGGCGAGGACCAGTTGTTCGTTCATGGTTCCCAGTATGCGGAAGGGGTGTGACACTCCATTCGGCTGCTGCTGGAGGAGCCGAACACCCGTGCCAGTATTGGCGTTCGACTCCACAGGAGAGGAAACCACCCACTTGTCCCCGTACGGCATCACCGTCCCACTTCCCGGCCCGCTCCACGACCAGCAGGCCCTCTACCGGGAGCTCGTCGACCTCGGGTACACGGATGTCTGGACCGCCGAGGCGAACGAGAGCGACGGCCTCACACCGCTGGCGCTCGCAGCGGCGTGGGCCCCCGAGCTGCGCCTCGGCACGGCGATTCTGCCCGCATACACCCGCAGCCCCGCCCTCATGGCGCAGTGCGCCGCCACCATGGCGTCGGCGGCACCCGGCCGTTTCGCCATCGGCATCGGCTCTTCGTCCGACGTGATCGTCGAACGCTGGAACGGTGTCCCGTTCGAGGCGCCCTACCAGCGGGTACGCGACACGGTCCGGTTCATCCGGTCGGCCCTCACCGGCGAGAAGGTGACCGAGGAGTACGACTCCTTCACGATCCGCGGATTCCGGCTCGGCATCATCCCGGAGCAGCCGCCCACGATCCTCGTGGCGGCCCTGCGCGAGGGCATGCTGCGCCTGGCGGGACGCGAGGCTGACGGGGCGATCATCAACTGGCTGTCTCCCGACGACGTCACCACCGTGGCGGGGATCGTGAACGCCCAGGGTCCCGGTCGGGAGGTCGTGGCCCGCATCTTCGTGTGCCCCAGCGACGACCGCGAGGTGGTGCTGGCCGGTGGCCGCTACGTGCTGGCGACATACCTGAACGTCCCCGTCTACCGGGCCTTCCACGAGTGGATGGGTCGCGGCGACATGCTGGGCGGCCACTGGGAGCGTTGGGCCGCCGGTGACCGCAAGGGGGCGCTGGACGAGATCCCCGAGCAGGTGGTCGACGACCTGCTGGTGCACGGCACGCCCGAACAGTGTCGGGCCCGCATCGACGAGTACGTCGCCAACGGCGTCACCACCCCGGCCCTGGCGATCCTGCCGTTCGGCGGCATCGACACGATGGAGGCGGTCCGCTCCCTCGCCCCGAACGCCTGAGCGTCACGCCCCGTCGGCGAGCTCACCGGCTGCCCGGAAGTGGGCGGTCAGGTCGTCGAGGCGGCTGTGGGCGTTGAGGCCGCTCGTGCTGGGCATCACGTAGACGGGCGCGCCGCCGAGGGTGCGGTCCTGCACGCCGGCCACTGCCTTCCGGTCGGCCACCACGCGCCAGCCACCGAGGCCGACGAAACAGATCGTCCGAGGTCGGAGCCAGGCGCACAGTCGCTCGACCCGTTCGAAGCCCTCGCGCAACTCGTCGGGTGCGACCTCGTCGGCCCTGGCGGTGGTGCGGCGCACCAGGTCGGTCATGCCGAGGCCATGGTGGGTGAGGGCGTGGCGGGGGTCACGGTCGACGCCCACCAGCCCGGCGGCGAGCGCCGCCGGCCAGAAGCGGTTGCCGGACCGGTGGTAGCCCACCCCCGAATCGGCCGACGCAGGGCTGGGGTTGAGGCCTACGACCAGCAGGCGCATTCCGGGTGCAACGGTGTCGGGCAGGCTGCGATGGCGCTCGACATCGACCTCCACGGCGTCATCGCCGGCCCGGACCTCGCCGAGGGCAACGAAGCCGGCACCGATGGCCAGGTCGGCCGCCCTGCCCGGCCCCCAGCCGTCGCCGCTGGCCGGTTCGAGTCGCAACGTGGCCCGGGTCCCGATCTCGAGATCGGCATGCAGCCCGGCCAGCAGCAGCGGCAGGTCCATGTCCGGGCGGCCCGTGCCGAGCACGTGGACGAGGGGTGGCATCCGCCGAGGGTAGGCGGGACACCGAAACAGGTGGCACGCGTTGTTCGATCCCGCGTCTAGGGTGGGGCCATCGATGAGCAGCGCGACACCGGGAAGGCGGAGATGACCGAGACACTCGACACCGCCACGATCGACGAGATCAAGGCCATCATCGACCGCGGGCTCGGCACCACCAAGAGCCGTGAGCTCATCGCCTCGTCCGAGGTCGCTGACATGCTCCTCGACCTCCGCCTCCTGCTGGCCACCAGCGACGCAGACCTCGAGGCTTCACCGCTCAACTGAGCATCGGTTTCGGTGCCCCTAGCGCAGCGGCAACACCTTCCGGACCAGGCGCCCCAGCGCCAGTCCCAACCCGGCGCCCACGACCACGTCGCTGGCATGGTGGATGCGTACATGTACCCGCGAGACGGCGACGACTCCCGCTGCCGCATACCAGAACGGCCTGATCCGCGACCGCTCGCTCAACAGGGTCGCCGCCAGGAATGCCGCCGAGGCGTGGCCCGACGGGAAGCTGCTGGTGAGCGGTTGACGAAGGTTGTGCGATCGCTCGACCTCGTGGTCGGGACGGTCGCGGCGGAACAGCGACTTGACCGCACCGTTGACGAACGCCGATTCGGCGGCGAGGGCGGCCGACAGCCGGATCGCCTCGCGGTGCCCGTTGCGGCGCACGACCCCCCGTGCGGTGCCGGCCAGGTGCCAGAGCAGGCTGAAGTCGGCGAGCTCGCTGGCCGTGTAGAAGAGACGGTCCAGGTTCGGGTTGCCGCGTAGAGGCTCCCACGCCCGGTCGACCGCCCTGTCGAACGCCGCGCCGACGGGGCCCAGTGGGTGGGGGCCGGCGCCATCGGCGTCGCCGGAGGCGTGTTCGGAGTCGGGGACGACGGACAGGTGGCCCCGCTCGGCAGCGGAGTCGGAGGCTGTGGCCATGGCCAGAGCGTATTGGCGGACAGGGGGGACGCCGCCGCGGCCCGTCAGGCGTGGGCCCCCGGGCGGTGTAGCACGCCCCTGTGCCACCTTCGGGGCGTGGCCAGCAGCGCTCTCGGGTAGTCCTCGAAGAGCCAGCGGGCGAAGTTGCGGCGGGTCCAGGGGGTGAGCCCGCCCATGGCGACCGAGGCGCGGGCGCCGAGCGGGTGCGCCAGCACGCGCTGGAGGACGACCGACATGCGGTGGTCGGCCAGGAGTTCACGACGTACCTCCCGCCGGTAGCGGACGCCGATCTCGGTATACGAGCCGCCGGCGATCACGGACCCGGCGGCGAGGATGCCGGTGAGCAGCGCCTGGCCGATGCCCTCGCCGGTCAGTGCGTCGGTGGCGGCAGCGGCGTCCCCGGCAAAGAGAACCGGGCCGTGTTCGAGCACCGCCCGGTCGATGCGGGCGGGGATGGGCCAGGCCGTGCGCCGGCCCTCGGGCTCGGCACCGGGTCCGAGCACGTCGCGTATGACCGGACGGGCGAGCAGGCCGTCCCAGACATGGCCGGTGTCGCCGACGGCCACCCGGCCACCACGCAGCACGCCGAAGCCGACGTTGGCGCGATCCCCGGGAAGCGGGAAACTCCACGAGTAGCCGGGCAGCAGGTCGGGCTCGAACCAGACGTGGAGGTCGCGGCCTGCCGGGCCCACGTTGGCCACGTACTGGCGGAAGGCCTGCCACTCGCCCCGGTAGCCGTCCTGCGCCAGCCCGAGGAGCCGACGGGTCGGCGACCACATACCGTCCGCTGCGACCACCATGGTCGCCCGGACCGCGTCGGACTCGGCGACCTCCAGTTCTGCGCCGCCTTCGTCGATGTTGATGCCGGTCACTGCGTTGCCCTCCCGCACCTCTGCACCTGATTCCCGTGCCAGGCCGAGCAGGGCGGCGTCGTATTCGGACCGCGGCACCACCGCCGCGTACTGGCCCTGCCCTGCAGGGAGCGGAAAGCGATGGCTGCGGGTGCCTCCGCCCGTGTGGACCACGGCGTGGTCGACTGCCTGCCAGCCGGCGATCGGCGAGGGGTCGAGCCCCAGTTGCTCGCCGAGGCGAAGTGCCAGCGTGGTCAGGCCGTCTCCGCAGCACTTGTCGCGTGGGAAGGTCGCCTTGTCGAGCACCACGACCGAGCGCCCCGCACGGGCGAGCGTGGTTGCCGCGGCAGAACCGGCAGGGCCTCCGCCGACCACCGCGGCGTCGAACGAATCCATATGTCGTGTCCCGTGCGCCCTAGAACAACCGGGGCGTCGTCGACTCGATGCCCCGGAGTTCGTCGTAGTCGACCTCGACGCAGCCGATGTCCCGGTCGTCGGCCAGCACCCTGGCCTGGGGCTTGATCTCCTGGGCGACGAACAGGCCGCGCACCGGGGCCAGCAGTTCGTCCCGGTTCAGGAAGTCGAGGTAGCGCGTGAGCTGCTCGACGCCGTCGATCTCGCCACGGCGCTTGATCTCGATGGCGACCGTGTGGCCGTCGGCGTCCCTACAGAGCAGGTCGACCGGTCCGATCTCGGTCGGGTACTCACGCCGCACCAGGGCCAGGTCCTCACCGAGGAAGGACGGGTCCCCGGCCAACAGTTCCTGGAGGTGGGCCTCGACGCCGTCCTTCTGGAGGCCCGGGTCGACGCCCATGTCGTGCGCCGTGTCGGACAGCACCTCGTGGAGGGTGATCGTGAGGGTCTCGCCCTTCGGGTTCGACACCCGCCAGATGCTGACGCCCTCCTCGTCGAACTCGACCAGGGTGTTGGGCGAGTTCATCCAGTTGAGGGGTTTGTAGGCGCCGCCGTCGGCGTGGATGGCGACGCAGCCGTCGGCCTTGACCATGAGGAGGCGCACCGCTTCGGGCAGGTGGGCGGTGAGGCGGCCGTCGTAGTCGACCGTGCAGCGGGCGATGACGAGGCGCACAGTGCCCGAGCCTAGGGGGAGCGGTCGTGCCTCAGCCGGCGAGGACGGCGAGCGTGGCCGCCACCAGTTCCCGGCGGCAGATGAGCAGGTCGGGCAGGTAGGGGTCGGGGTGGTTGTAGGTGAGCGCCGAGCCGTCGAGACGCGACACGTGGAGGCCCACCGAGAGGGCAACGGCAGCCGGAGCGCAGTTGTCCCACTCGTACTGGCCGCCCGAGTGGACATAGGCGTCGACCTCGCCCCGCACCACCGCCATCGCCTTCGCCCCTGCCGAGCCCATCTCGACGAGTGCTCCACCGAGCGCCTCGGCGACCGCCAGGGCCTCGGCGGGAGGGCGGGTGCGGCTGACCACGATGCGTGGGGCCTCGGGCACGGGCGCCAGGTCGTCGGTCGTGTTGGCCTCGTGGGTCGACAGGGTGATCCCGAGGCCCGGCAGGGCGACGGCACCGGCCGTGGGGACACCTTCCTCGGCCAGTGCCACGTGTACGGCCCAGTCGGACCGCGGCGGCTCGCTGAACTCGCGGGTGCCGTCGAGCGGATCGACGATCCAGACCCGGGAGGCTCCGGCCCGGTCGGGGTGCACATCGTGGGCCGAGCCCTCCTCGGACAGCACCGCATCGTCCGGGCGGGCCTGGGCCAGGGCATCCATGAGGAGGTCGTGGGCGGCACGGTCGCCTTCGTCCTTGAGGTTCGCCGCCGACGCCCCCTGTTCGGACAGGCGCTGCCGGAGTTCGAGCAGCAGGAGTCCGGTGCGCATGGCCAGTTCGGCTGCAAGGCGGTGGTCGTCGGATGTGGCCATGGGTCGCGATCATCGCAGACCACGGGCCCTAGAATTGGGAGTCGAACCAGACATACGGCTGCGACGGGGGCCCGGTGACCACCACCTACGAACTCTCGGACCTCGACCAGGTCGAGGCCGAGTCGATCCACATCTTCCGCGAGGTCGCAGCCGAGTTCGAACGCCCCTGCCTGCTGTTCTCCGGGGGCAAGGACTCGATCGTGATGCTGCGCCTGGCCGAGAAGGCGTTCTCACCGGCCCGCCTGCCGTTCCCGGTGATGCACGTCGACACCGGCCACAACTTCCCCGAGGTACTCGAGTTCCGCGACCGCCGCCTCGCCGAGGTCGGCGCCCGACTGGTGGTTGCGTCGGTGCAGCGGTCGATCGACGAGGGACGCGTCACCGAGGAGACCGGCCCCCGGGCCAGCCGCAACCGCCTCCAGACCACCACGCTGCTCGACGCCATCGGGGAGCACCGCTTCGACGCCCTGTTCGGCGGTGCCCGACGCGACGAGGAAAAGGCACGCGCCAAGGAGCGGGTGTACTCGTTCCGCGACGAGTTCGGCCAGTGGGACCCCAAGAACCAGCGACCCGAGCTCTGGAACCTCTACAACGGCCGCATCCTCCGGGGTGAGCACATCCGGGTGTTCCCGATCTCGAACTGGACCGAACTCGACATCTGGGAGTACATCCGCCGGGAGGGCATCGAGATCCCGTCGATCTACTTCGCCCACGAGCGGTCGGTGTTCGAGCGCGACGGCATGTGGCTGTCAGATTCCGACCACGTGACCCTGCTGGACGTCGAGGAGGTCGTGACCCGGCGGGTGCGCTACCGCACCGTTGGCGACATGTCGTGCACCGGCGCCGTCGACTCCACGGCCGCCACCCTCGAGGAGATCATCGGGGAGGTCGCAGCGACCCGGACCACCGAGCGGGGAGCGACCAGGGCCGACGACCGGGTGTCCGAAGCCGCCATGGAAGACAGGAAGAAGGAGGGGTACTTCTGATGGAGCTCCTCCGTTTCGCCACCGCCGGCAGCGTCGATGACGGCAAGTCGACCCTCATCGGCCGCCTGCTCTACGACACCAAGCAGATCTTCCAGGACCAGCTCGAGGCCGTCGAGCGCACGTCCATGCAGATGGGCAACGAGCACACCAACCTGGCGCTGCTCACCGACGGACTGCGGGCCGAGCGCGAGCAGGGCATCACCATCGACGTCGCCTACCGCTACTTCGCCACGCCGAAGCGCAAGTTCATCATCGCCGACACCCCCGGGCACATCCAGTACACGCGCAACATGGTCACCGGGGCGTCGACGGCCGACCTGGCCCTGGTGCTGGTCGATGTCCGCAACGGCGTCATCGAACAGTCGCGGCGCCACGCCTTCCTGGCCTCGCTGCTGCGCATCCCGCACCTCGTCGTGTGCGTCAACAAGATGGACCTCGTCGACTACGGGCAGGAGGCCTTCGAGGAGGTCAAGGCCGAGTTCCGCGAGTTCGCCATGAAGCTCGACATCGCCGACCTGACCTTCATCCCGGTGTCGGCCCTGCACGGAGACAACGTCGTCGACCGCTCGCCGAACACCCCTTGGTACGAGGGGGCGTCGCTGCTGCACCACCTCGAGGAGGTGCACATAGCCAGCGACCGCAACCTCATCGACGCCCGCTTCCCGGTCCAGTACGTGATCCGTCCACAGTCCGACGAGCACCATGACTATCGGGGCTACGCCGGCACGATCGTCGGCGGCGTGTTCAAGCCCGGCGACGAGGTGATGGTGCTGCCGAGCGGCTTCACGTCGAAGGTGGCATCGGTCGACACCTACGAGGGGTCCGTCGACGAGGCGTTCCCACCGATGGCGGTGACGATGCGCCTCACCGACGACATCGACGTGTCGCGTGGCGACATGATCTGCCGGCCCGGCAACCAGCCCATGGTGGGCCAGGACCTCCAGGCCATGGTCTGTTGGCTGACCGAGGCCTCGAAGCTGACGCCCCGGACCAAGCTGGCGATCAAGCACACCACCAGGGCCGCCCGCACCATGGTGACCGACCTCCAGTACCGGCTCGACGTCAACACGCTCCACCGCGACGAGTCGGCCGAGGCGTTGTCGCTCAACGAGATCGGCCGGGTCACGCTGCGCTGCACGCAGCCGTTGTTCTTCGACGAGTACCGGCGCAACCGGGCGACCGGCAGCTTCGTGCTGGTCGACGAGACGACCAACGCCACGGTGGCCGCCGGAATGATCGTCGGCGCCGGGGCCTGAGGCTTCAGATGGGCGATCAGGGCAGTACGAGTTCGGATGTCGTCTGGCACCCCAGTTCGCTCGACCGCGACGAGCGGGCCGGGGCGCTCGGCCACCGGGGGGCCACGATCTGGTTCACCGGCCTCTCAGGATCGGGCAAGTCGACGGTGGCTGCCGCCTGCGAACGGCTGCTGGTCGCCGACGGGCGGCACGCCTACCTGCTCGACGGCGACAACCTGCGCCACGGCCTCAATGGCGACCTGGGTTTCTCTGCCGAGGACCGCGACGAGAACGTCCGGCGGGTGGCCGAGGTGGCCCGCCTGTTCGCCGACGCCGGCGTCGTCGCCCTGGTGCCGCTCATCAGCCCCTACCGGGCGGCCCGCGACCGGGCACGTGCGCTGCACGAGGCGGCCGGCGTGCCGTTCTACGAGGTGTTCGTCGACACGCCGCTCGAGGTCTGTGAGGAACGCGACCCCAAGGGGCTCTACGCGAAGGCCCGTGCAGGAGATCTGACCGGCATGACCGGCATCGACGACCCCTACGAGGCACCCGAGTCGCCCGACCTGGTGCTCACCCCCGACGACGGCCGAGCCGTGGCCGCCGCCATCAGGGTCCTCGCCCTGTTCGACTGAGCAGTCAGCCCCGGGTGAGGGGCTTGTAGCGGACCCTCGTGGGCTGGGCGTCGAGGCCCAACTCCTTCTTGCGGTAGGCCTCGTACTCGGTGAAGTTGCCCTCGAACCAGCGCACCTGCGAGTCACCCTCGAAGGCCAGCACGTGCGTGGCGACCCGGTCGAGGAACCAGCGGTCGTGGCAGATGATCGCGGCACAGCCGGCGTAGGCGTCGAGTCCCGACTCGAGGGCCCTCAGGGTGTCGACGTCGAGGTCGTTGGTGGGCTCGTCCAGGAGCAGCAGGTTGGCGCCGCTCTTGAGCACCTTGGCCAGGTGCACCCGGTTGCGCTCGCCGCCGGAGAGGTCGCCCACATTCTTCTGCTGGTCGGTGCCCTTGAAGTTGAACGACGCCACGTAGGCACGGCCGTTGACCTCGCGCCTTCCGACCTGGAGGAACTCGCGGCCGTCGGTGATCTCTTCGTAGACGGTGCGTTCTGGGTCGAGGGTGTCGCGTGACTGGTCGACGTAGCCGATCTCGACGGTCGGGCCGATGCGGATGACGCCGGCGTCAGGCGTCCAGGTGGGGTCGCCGGATGCGTCGGATGCCTCGACGAGCATCCGGAACAGGGTCGTCTTGCCGGCGCCGTTGCCACCGATCACGCCGACGATCCCGGCGGGCGGCAGAGAGAACGAGAGGTCCTCGATGAGCAGCTTGTCGCCGAAGCCCTTTGCGAGGTGCTCGACCTCGACCACCTGGTCGCCGAGGCGCTGGTTGGCCGGGATGTCGATCTGGAGTTCCCGGTCGCGGCGTTCTGCGTCGGCAGCCTCGACCACGAGCCGGTCGTAGGCGGTGAGGCGGGCCTTGCCCTTCGACTGGCGGGCCTTCGGTGCCATGCGTACCCACTCGAGTTCCCGCTCGAGGGTGCGGCGACGGGCCGAGTCGGTCTTCTGCTCGGCGTCGAGCCGGGCCGTCTTCTGCTCGAGCCAGCCCGAGTAGTTGCCCTCGAAGGGGATCCCCCGGCCACGGTCCATCTCGAGGATCCAGCCGGCCACGTTGTCCAGGAAGTAGCGGTCGTGGGTGATCGCGACGACGGTGCCGTGGTAGTCCTTGAGGGTGCGCTCGAGCCACGCCACCGACTCTGCGTCGAGGTGGTTGGTGGGTTCGTCGAGCAGCAGCAGGTCGGGGCGTGAGAGCAACAGCCGACACAACGCCACCCGGCGTCGCTCGCCGCCGGAGAGCGTGGAGACGTCGGCGTCGCCCGGCGGCAGGCGAAGGGCGTCCATGGCGATCTGGATGGTGCGCTGGAGGTCCCAGGCGCCGGCCACCTCGATCCTGCGCTCGAGGTCGGCCTGCTCGTCGCCCAACTTCCCGTAGTCGGCGTCGGGGTCGGCCCAGGCGGCCAGCACCTCGTCGTAGCGGGTCAGCAGGGCCGCAACCTGGCCGACGCCGTCCATGACGTTGCCCTGCACGTTCTTGGCGGCGTCGAGTTCGGGTTCCTGTTCGAGCATGCCGACGGTGAAGCCGTCGGTGAGTCGGGCCTCGCCGGTGAAGCCTTCGTCGACGCCGGCCATGATGCGCAGCAGAGACGACTTGCCGGCCCCGTTGGCGCCGATGACCCCGATCTTGGCGCCCGGGTAGAAGGCCAGGGTGATGTCCCTGAGCACCTCCCGGTCGGGTGGGTAGAAGCGGCTGGCCCGCCGCATGGTGAAGATGAACTGTGCGGCCATGGCGGCCGAGGCTACCGGTGGCGCCACGTGGGCCTCCGGGGTGCAGGACACCTAGGTTCGCCGCCGTGATCGAGGCGGTGCTGTTCGACTTCGGTGGGGTGATCCTCACGAGCCCGTTCGATGCGTTCGCCGCCTACGAGGCCGAGGCCGGGCTGCCACCGGACACCATCCGGCGCCTCAATGCCACCAACCCCGACACCAACGCCTGGGCCCGCTTCGAGCGCCGGGAGGTCGATCCCGGCGAGTTCGCCCGCCTGTTCGAGGCCGAGGCGGCGGCGTCGGGACACACCGTTGATGCCGGACGGATCCTCGAGGGACTGCACGGGGCGCTGCGACCCACCATGGTCGAGGCCCTGCGCCGCTGTGCGGCGAGGCTCAAGACGGCACTGCTCACCAACAACATCATCCCGATCGGTACGCAGCCGTCCACCGGCCCGGTGGGCGAGGTCGTCGACCTCTTCGACGTGGTCGTGGAGTCGAGCGTGGTGGGCTGCCGCAAGCCCGAGCGACGCTTCTACGAACTGGCCTGCGAGGGGCTGGGGGTGGCGCCGGAGGCCTGCGTGTTCCTCGACGACCTCGGCGTCAACCTCAAGCCGGCCCGGGCCATGGGCATGACCACGATCAAGGTGGCCGATCCCGACGACGCCATCGCCGAGTTGGCCGTCGTCGTCGGGTTCCCCCTCGGCTGAGCCGCTACCGTCGGCCACGATGCGCATCGTCACCTGGAACGTCAACTCCCTGAAGGCCCGCCTGGCCCGGGTCGAGGCGTGGATCGCCGCCGTGGAACCCGACGTGCTGTGCCTCCAGGAGACCAAGATGGCCGACGAGGCCTTCCCCCACGGGGCGTTCGCCGCCCTCGGCTACGAATCGGCGCACCACGGCGAGGGGCGCTGGAACGGCGTGGCGGTGATCTCGAGGGTCGGGCTCGACGACGTGCGCCCCGGATTCGCCGACGGGCGGGACGACCCCGACCCCGACGCCAGGATCCTGTGGGCCACCTGCGGCGGGGTGCGGGTGGCGTCGTGCTACATCCCCAACGGCCGCGAGGTCGGCCACGACCACTGGCACTACAAGCTCGACTGGCTGGGCCGCCTTCACGACGACCTCGTCGCCAACGCCGACCTCGCCGCCGACCCGGTCGTCGTGGTCGGCGACTTCAACGTGGCCATCGACGACCGCGACGTCTGGGACCCGTCGGCATGGGAGGGAGCCACCCACGTGACCACCGAGGAGCGGGCGGCGGTGCGGCGTCTCGTCGACCTGGGGCTGGTCGACGTGTTCCGCGAACTTCACGACGCCGGCGGTCTGTTCTCGTGGTGGGACTACCGCGACCTGGCGTTCCCCAGGGGTCGCGGCATGCGCATCGACCTGGTCCTGGCCTCGCCGCCGGTGGCCGCCACGCTCGAGTTCGTCGTGGTCGACCGCAATGAGCGCAAGGGTGAAAAACCCAGCGACCACGCCCCCGTCGTCGCCGACTTCGCCCTGGGTTGAGGCCATGGCGCACGCCTCGAGGCTGCCGCGGAACCGGGACCTGCTGGAGGGTCTGCGGCGGGTGTGCCTGGCGCTGCCGGGGGTCGAGGAGCGGCTCAACCACGGGATGCCGACCTTCGGAATCGTCGGGCGCCGGGCGTTCGCCAACTTCCACACCCACCCCGACGACGGCCGTCCCACGCTCTGGTTCAAGGCGGCGCCCGGCGTGCAGGACGAGTTGGTCTACCAGGAGCCCGAGCGCTTCTTCGTGCCGCCCTACCTGGGACCGAGGGGCTGGGTGGGTCTGCGCCTCGACGTGGACCTCGACTGGGACGAGGTGGCCGGCGTGGCCGAGCAGTCCTGGCGCATCACCGCCCCCAGGCGCCTTGTCAGCCAGTTCGACGGCGGGTAGCGCTCAGCCCTGTTCGGCGAGGAAGGCGAGGAGTTCGGCGCCGAAGCGCTCGGCCTTTGCAGGGCCGATCCCCGAAACGGCCAGTAGTTCGTCGGTGGTCGTCGGGCGGGCGGCGGCCAGTTCGTGCATCGTGGCGTTGCTGAACACCGTGTAGGCGGGCTTGCCGTCCGTGTGCTCGAGGCGCCAGGCCCGCAGGGCCTCGACCAGTTCCGGGTCGAGGTCGTCGGGGTCGACGGCAGGCGCCTTCGCCCGGGGCGCCGAAGCCGGGGGAGCGGCGGTGGCGGGTCGTTCGTGGCGTCCCAGGATGGCGAGCAGGTCGTCGCCGAAGCGGTCGGCCTTGATCGGGCCGATGCCGGCCACCCGCTGGAGGTCGTCGGGCGAGGTCGGCCAGACGGCGACCAGGGAGGCCAGGGTCACGTCGCTGAACACCTTGTAGGCCTCGATGTCGGCGGCTCGTGCCTGGTCGAGGCGCCAGGTGCGGAGCTCCTCGACGACGGGATGGTCGGGGAGGCCGGCGGGTTTCTGCACCCGTTCGCGTGCCATCGAGGCACGGCGGGCCTGCTCGGCCTGTTCGAACGGCTTGTCGAGGTTGCTGATGGCATGTTCGATGTCCTCGAGCCAGAACGAGGGCCGACGCTTCGAGGTGCGCTCACCGAAGGTTCGCTGCTGCGCCCAGGACAGGTGCAGCCCGATCTCGGCGCGGCTGAGCGCCACGTACAACAGCCGTCGCTCCTCGGCCAGGTCGGCCGGTTCGCGTGCGTGGGCGATGGGGACGAGGCCCTGCTCGAGCCCGGCCACGTGGACGGCCTCCCACTCGAGGCCCTTGGCAGCGTGGAAGGTGGCGACCTCGACGGCATCGGCCGAATCGTCGTAGGCGGCCCGGACCTGTCCGCGGACCCATCCCTCGAACCCGGAGGCCGTGCCCGAGGGCTCGATCGAAAGGTACTCGTCGGCCAGCGTGCGCAGGTGGGCGAACGCAGCGGCCCGTTCGGCATTGCGGGGAGTCGCCTCATCGTCGGAGAGATCGTCGCCTGCATCCGACCGCAGGTCGCCGAGATGGTCGGTGAGGGGGCGACTGCTGTGGGACAGGGACCCGAGTGCCCCCTTGACGTCGGGTCGGTCGAACACGCTGCTGCCGGTCCGGGTGCGGACGGGGATGTCCGCCTCGCGCAGCGCCCCGACGATCACGTCGGCCTGTGCGTTGGTGCGGACCAGAACCGCCTGCCGGGACCAGGACCCGTCGGAGCCCCGGGTGTCGCGCACCTTCCGGGCCACCGCTGCCGCCTCGGCCCTGTCGTTCGCGTGCACGGTGACCGTGGGGGAAGGTCCACTCGGCCGGTTGGCCTCCATCGGCGTACGCCCCCGCAGGGCCGCCGCCGCCGTTCGCAGTACCTGCGGCGTGCTGCGGTAGTTCTGGCGCAGGTCGACGAGCGTGGCGCCCGGGAAGTGGGTGTCGAAGCGGTTCAGGTGGTCGGCGTCGGCGCCGTTCCAGCCGTAGATGGCCTGGTCGGGGTCGCCGACGACGCACAGGTCGTCGCTGCCGCCGAGCCAGGCGGCCAGGAGCGTGAACTGAAGCGGGTTGACATCCTGGAACTCATCGACATAGAGGTGCCGGAACCTCCAGCGCTGCGCATCGCCGAAGGCCCGGTCTCCTCGGAGGGCCCGGGCGCACTGGTCGAGCAGGTCGTCGAAGTCGACCCTTCGCCTCTCGACCTTCAAGTCCTCGTAGTCGCGGTAGATGCGGGCGATGGTGGACGGCGACATCGGTGGGGTGCGCCCGAGTTCCTCGGCCCGCCCGGCGTACGCCTCGGGTGGGATGCGACGGGCCTTCGCCCACTCGATCTCGCTGACCACGTCGACGACGTCGGTGGTGCGCCGGTCGCGGGGGAGCAGCGGGGTGACGAAAGAGTGCTTGCTGCCGAGCAGGTCGGGCTCGCGTTGGCCGCGCTCGCTCCACAAGGTGCGCAGTTGGGCGTAGGCGACGGAGTGGAAGGTGCCGGCGGCCACCTGGTCGCGCAGGCCGAGAACGCGCAGCCGGGACCGCAGCTGGCCGGCGGCCTTGCGGGTGAAGGTGAGGGCCAGCACCCGTCGGGGGTCGTGGCGGTCGGTCAGCGAGCGCCAGGCGATGCGCCGGGTGAGCACGCGGGTCTTGCCGGATCCCGCGCCCGCCCTGATCGCCAGGGGCAGGGCATCGACCGTTACGGCGTGGTGTTGCTCGGTGTTGAGTCCGACCAGGAGCCCGTCGGCGTCGGAGGACGCGTCGTCGTCCGGCTGGTCGTCGAGGAGTGTGCCGGTCGCGGACATGGGCCGCACCCTACCCACGGGGCGTGACAGCGTTCCCCGGCCCGGCGTACTCCCACACCACGGAGCCGCACCTAACATCTGGTCCGTGGAACCGCTGCAGCCGAGGCGCTTCGAGGTCCTCGTGGCCGAGGCGCTCGACACCCTGCCGGCCGAGTTGGCCGCCCTGATGGACAACGTGGCGGTGCTGGTCGCCGATCGGGGTGACCCGCCGGACGTCCTCGGCCTCTACGAGGGCATCCCGCTGACCGAGCGCGACGAGTACGGCACCGGCGGTTTCGCGATGCCCGACTCGATCCACCTCTACCGGCTGGCCCTCTGCGAGTCCTGCGAGGACGAGGACGACCTGCGCGAGGAGGTTCTGATCACGGTCGTGCACGAGGTCGCACACCACTTCGGCATCGACGACGATCGCCTCACCGAACTGGGCTGGGACTAGACGCGTTCCATCGGGACGTGGGGAATGCCGTCCTCGGTGAAGTCGTCGCCGGTGCGGGCGAAGCCCCGGGCCACGTACCAGCCCTCGAGGTGGGACTGGGCGTCGAGCACCAGGCGGCCCGGGGTGGTGGAAATCACATGGTCCACGAGCAGCCCGGCCAGGCCCCGGTGCCGCTGGTCGACGGCCGTCGCTACCCGGCCGATCCGGTGTGCGCCGTCCGGTTCGACGAGCAGGCGCAGGTAGGCGACCGGGCCGTCGGCTCCGTCGACCCAGACATGGCGGGTTCCCGGCTCGATGTCGCGGCCGTCGAGTTCCCGGTAGGCACACTCCTGCTCCACGACGAACACGTCGACCCGCAGGCGCAGCAGGGCGTAGAGGAGGTGGGCATCGAGTTCGTCGAACCGGGCGTCGTGGACGGCGGACATGCCAGCGACCGTACCCCCGGCATTGCAGAGAGTCCGCCCCGCGTCGGATGATGCAGGGGTGCCGACCGCGAGCCTCACCACCGGGATCGACTCCTGCCACGAGCAGCACGGCGACCCGGCCGACCCCACGATCGTTCTGGTCCACGGGCTCGGCAGCCAGTTGCTGGCCTGGTCGCCGGGGTTCTGCGACCTCCTCGTCTCCGAGGGGCACCACGTGGTGCGCTTCGACAACCGCGACAGCGGCCTCTCGACCTGTATGGCCGACGGTTCGGCCTACGCGCTCTCCGACATGGCCGCCGACGCCGTCGCCCTCCTCGACCACCTCGGCATCACCGACGCCCACTTCGTCGGCATGTCGCTGGGCGGCATGATCGTCCAGACCGTCGCAGTCGAGTACCCCGACAGGTGCCGCAGCATGGTGTCGATGGCTTCCAACACGGGAAACCGCGACTTCGGCCGCCCCACCGGCGAGGTGCTCGAGGCGATGATGGCCAAGTCCCCCGACGACCCCGCCGCCCGCACCGAGAAGGAGGTCGCCGACAACC
>DCXR01000014.1 GCA_002329075.1 Candidatus Neomicrothrix sp. UBA2131 | reverse complement strand
CGACCCCTACTGTGGGAAACGCCTAGGCTCGCGCCGGTGGAGATCAACGGCTACGAGATCGAAGCCGGCGCCGACCTGGCCGGCGCCGACCTGACAGGCGCCGACCTCCGCGCCACCGACCTCTCGGGTGTCTGGCTGGGTGGCGCGGTCCTCAACGGCTCCGACCTCTCCGATGCCCGACTGGTGGGCGCCTCGCTGCGGCACGCGATCTGCCAACACGCGGTGCTGGCCGACGCCGACCTCCGGCTCGCCAACATGTGGCATGCCGACCTCACCGGGGCCCGCCTCGGAGGGGCGATCCTTTGCCGCTGCTGGCTGGGGAGCGCACGACTGGTCGGCGCCGACCTCCGGTCGGCAGACCTCGGTGGAGCCTGGCTGACGGGCGCCGACCTCACCGGGGCTCTCCTCGGTGGCGCCACCCTTGCCGGTACCACGTTGTCCCGCACCTGCCTGCACGAGGCCGACCTCACCGGGTCCTTCGCCATGGGTGCCGACTTCCGGGGAGCGGTGCTCAACGGTGCGATCATGCGCTCCGCCAACCTCTCGGGTGCCGTATTCCGCGGGGCGTCCCTGATCGGCGCAGACCTGTCGTTCGCCGACCTCGTCGGTACCGACCTCACCGACGCCCAACTCGAGTCGGCCCGGCTGGACGGGATCCGCCATGACGACTCGACCGTGTGGCCCGAGGGCTTCGATCCACCCTCCTCCGGGGGGCTCGGAGACCACGAGTAGCAGGAGCTGGTTCTAACAACCAGGTCTACGCGAAGCCTTCGGTCCCCTACAGCCCGTGCAGGTGTCCGGTGTCGTTGAAGCCGCGGAGCGAGGGCCCGCCACGACCGGTGCCGATGCTCGTCACGGATGCCGTCTCGACGAAACAGCGCCAGGCGACCTCGTCGCCGACGCCGAGGGCCCATGCCATTGCGGTCTTGACCGGAGACACGTGCGTCAGGACCACGATGTCGCGGATCGTCGCTTCGTCCAGGAGATCCTCACAGGCCTGCCTGACGCGTGTGCCCAGTTGCCGGTGGCTCTCCCCTCCGGGTGGTGCCCAGTCGAGGTCGTCGCGCCAGGCCGCCCAGGTCTCGGGGGAAACGTCAGCCACGGGCCGACCATCGAAATCCCCGTAGTCGAGTTCGATCCAGCGGTCGTCGAGTTCGATGTCCGAGCCGAACTCCTCTGCCGTCTGGCGCGCACGCAGGAGCGGGCTCGACACGATCCGGTCGACAGGGCCGATCGCTTCGGCAGTTGCCCGGGCCTGGAGGAGGCCGAGTTCGTCCAACGGGGGATCACCACGACCGAGGAGCAGCCCGGAGGCGTTCGACTCGGTCCGACCGTGGCGGACGACATAGAGCATCAGGACCGCACCCCGGTGAGGCGACCTTGTCGCACGAGGGCATCCCGGCTGGAGGGGTCGCTCAGCCCGTAGCGCCGCCATACCCACAGGGCGACCAGAATGCCAACAACCTCGAAGGCGAGACCTTCCGGCCAGCGGCTGAACTCGGGCACCGAGGAGCCGCCGAGTGAGCCGACGCCGGCAAAGGGCCACCAGAACACCTCCGTCCTGGTCCAGGTCCCGTCCAGCACGAGGTGGACGAAGAGGCCGATCGGTACACCCAGCCAGCGTCGCTGTGCGAGGCGCCGCCCCCGGGCGACCAGCATCACGGCGAACAGGGCGACCACGCAGAAAGGGAGCGTGTGCAACAGCCAGGGTCCCCCCACGGTTCCTTCGGCCACGGGCAGGACCGCACCGAGGACGACCACCCGGTAGTCGAGGTTGGGGCTGTCGAAGACGAGCGCCACGAGAACAAGCGAAAGGGCGGCGAACCAGAGGAGCACCGGTCAGCGGGCCACCAGTCGGCCGCACTCCGTGCAGTCGGTGAGGGTGCCGGCCTCGAGGTGCTTCACCCGGTCCACCTCAACGGCCGGCATCGCCGAGGGGCAGCCCCTGCATCCGGAGCCGTCGAATCCGACAACGGTGCTGGAGCCGAACATGCCCCGCAGCCTGTCGTAGCGGTCCCGGACGTCGACTGAGACCCCGGCGGCGGCTGCATCGCGGCGCTCCAGGACCCCGGTCAGGTCTTCGGCGAGACCCGCCTCGGTGGCGTTCAGCACTGTCTGCGCCTCGGCTATGGCCTCATCGCCCGCTTCGGCCCTGGCGTCAAGTGCACCCAATCGGGCATCGACCGGGTCGATCTCCTCGAATACCTCGAGTACGCGCTCCTCGAGGTCGTCCTGACGGGGCTTGAGGCGGTCGATCTCTTCCTGGATCTCGCGTGCCTCCTTCGGGGAACTGATGCCACTTCCGTAGAGGCGTTCGTTCAACTCCCGGATGCGAGCGAGGACGGCCTCGACATCGGCCTCGGCCCTCTTCTGGCGACGGTCGAGTTCGAGGCGTTCGAGGCGTAGGGCGTCGCGACCGGATTCGGTCGTTTCCCGCTCGGCAAGCGCCGCTTCGAGGGTCGCCCGCTCGGGCAGGTTGGCCAGGCGATGCCGGATCTGGTCGGCAGTGGTGTCCTCGTGTTGCACCGCCAGGAGGTCGTCCACGACGGACATGCTAGGAGGAACCGGTGGCAGGTCCGGACGAAAGCATCGCCGGACGCCTACCTTTCAGAACGTGCCGCCCAACTTCGTATGGTCCCAGGAGACGACCTTCTCGGGGACGACCACTACGGCGGTCCGCTTGGCCGCCATCTGGACCGCCGCTGCGGGTACGTGTTCTTCGGGGATCTCCGGCTGGTTCCGCCGTATCACGGCCTCGGCGACCGGCACCACGTCGCCGTCGTCCGAGTACAGGTTGGCCCGCCCCTTGATCATCACGCCTCGGAGCGTTTCGTAGGAGTCGCCATCCTCGAGCAGGACGGTGATCCGGTCGTCGCGCTGGAGGTTCACGATCTTCTGCGACCGGGTGTAGGTCTCGAACACGATGCTGCCGTCGATGATCCCGTACCAGAGGGTGGACAGGTGGATCGAACCGTCGCGCTCGATGGTCCCCACCTGAAGGCTCATCTTCGCCGCAATGAAGGCCTCGACCTCGTCAACGGTCATGCGGATGAGTTCCCTACGCGATTGACCCATTGGCTCGAGCGGCTCCCCATTCGGTTCTGCTGTCGTCGGAACACTAGAAGGCCTTTCCAGATCTCGCAGAGGCGGACCGGGACACACGAAAAATGGAACGTCCCGCCCAGGGGGGGGAGGCGGGACGTTCTCTGGCTCTCAGCCGTCTGATCAGGGGGGAATGATCTGGGCCGGAGGCTCAAGGTTCAGAGAGGGATGTCTCGAACCGTTGTGGAGTCCAGAATAGCGATCGCGTGACCGCCGAATCCGCTTCTACGGCATCGGATTTCGTGACTTCCGACACGTTGACTCCTATCGCTCGGATAGACCGCTCGGATAGTGTCGGTCATCGTGGAGGTTCCTTCCTGCGAGCAACGACGATGACCCGGCCCAGCGACGAGCAGCGACGCCAGATGCTCGTGGACATGGTCTCGGCTCGAACCCAGTCGCGGCGGATGTGGAACCTCCAACGCCAGGGACAGATCGGCACCATGGCACCCATCGACGGCCACGAAGCAGCGATCGTGGGGGCCGTCCACACCCTCGACCCCTCCTGCGACTGGGTGCTCCCCCAGTACCGGGAACCGGTGGCGCTCTACCGCTACGGGCCCGAGATCCTCGAACACGTCATGCTCTACAACATCGGGCACCCCTCGGGTGGTCACATTCCGGCGCCGATCCGGGTGCTTCCCCACCAGATCTCGCTGGCCACCCAGATCCCACATGCCGTTGGGCTCGCCTGGGGCCTGACCCTCCAGGACGATCCCGGCGTGGTGCTCGTCTTCTTCGGGGACGGCTCGTCGTCCGAGGGCGACTTCTACGAGGCAGGCAACCTCGCTGGGGTGCTGGGGGCTCCCGTGATCTTCCTGTGTGTCAACAACCAGTGGGCGATCTCGACGCCAACCCATCTCCAGACTGCTGCCGAGTCATTCGCCGCCAAGGCTGCTGCGTTCGGCTTCCCCGGAGTGCAGGTCGACGGAAACGACGTCGACGCCGTCTTCGACGCTGTCCACACCGCACGTGAGCGGGCGCTCGCCGGGCAGGGCCCCACCCTGATCGAGGCGACGGTGTACCGACTCGGCCCCCACACCACTGCCGACGACCCGACCCGATACGTACCCGTCGAGGACCTCGAGGCGGCCCGACAACGTGATCCGATCGCCAGGCTCCGAGCCGAGCTCGAGGCTTCCGGCCTCTGGGACGACGCCGTGCACGCAGATGTCGAGGCGGCGGCGATCGCCGACATCGACGCCGCCTTCGAGAAGGCGAAGTCCACACCCCTGGAACCCGACGCCATGCTCGACCACTGCTACAGCCAGGACACCCAGCGGCTGGCACGCCAGCGGGCCGGGATGCTGTCAGGCCTGGAGGATCAGGACGCCGGAGGTCGGATCTCGTGACCGAGTTGAACATGCTCGAGGCGATCAACGAGTGCCTCCATGCCGAGATGGCCCGCGACGACCGGGTCGTCGTGCTCGGTGAGGACGTCGCCCGCACCGGTGGGGTGTTCCGGGCCACCGACGGCCTCTTCGAGAAGTTCGGCGAGAATCGGATCTTCGACATGCCGCTGGCCGAGGGGGCGATCGCCGGTGCGAGCGTCGGTCTGGCCATCGCCGGCCTGGTGCCTGTCGCCGAGATGCAGTTTCTCGGCTTCGCCTATCAGGCGATGCACCAGATCGCCGGACAGGTTGCCCGTCTCCGCTACCGCACCCAGAGTCGCTTCGATCCGGCAATCACGATCCGGGCCCCGTTCGGTGGCGGTGTCCGGACACCGGAGTTGCACTCGGATTCGCTCGAGGGGCAGCTCGCCAACGTGGCGGGCCTCAAGATCGTCGTTCCCGCCACCGCCGCCGACGCCAAGGGGCTGTTGGCCTCCTCCATCCGGGACCCCGATCCGGTGGTGTTCCTCGAGCCCCTCCGGGGCTACCGGGGCATCCGGGGGGAGGTGCCCGATGGCGAGCACCTGGTCCCGCTCGGGTCGGCTCGCACCGCCCGACCGGGAACCGATGCCGTCGTGATCGCCTGGAGCCACCAGGTCGAGTTGGCCTGCCGGGCGTCGGACCGCCTCTCCGAGGAGGGGCTCTCGATTCGTGTCCTCGACCTGCGCAGCCTGGTGCCCCTGGACCTCGCCGCCATCGCCGAGGCGGTCGATTCCTGTGGCCGGGTCGTGGTGACCGAGGAGTCACCCCAGACCGGTGGCTTCGGCGGCGAGGTGGTCGCCACAGTCGTGGAGGAGTCCTTCTGGTCGCTCGAGGCACCTGTCGTACGCGTCTCGGGATTCGACGTGCCATATCCCGTCGGCATGGTCGAGGACAGTTACGTCCCCGACGAGGACCGGATCGCCGCTGCTGTGCGTCGGGTTCTGGAAGTGGCCTGAGCCCCCACCATGCCCTTTGTCTTCCGACTCCCGGATATCGGCGAGGGCCTCGACGAGGCCGAGATCGTCGAGTGGCTGGTCCAACCCGGTGACACGGTCGCACGTGACCAGGCACTGGTCGAGGTCCTGACCGACAAGGCCAGTTCCGAATTGCCGTCGCCCGTGGCCGGCGTGGTCCTGACACTTGGCGGGGCCGAAGGCGATCTCCTCCACGTGGGCGACGTGCTGATCGAGATCCAGGACGGGTCGTCGGGTGAGGTGCAGGCTCCAACCACCGACCCGGCCAGAAACCCGGACAAGGCACCCGGCAAC
>DCXR01000019.1 GCA_002329075.1 Candidatus Neomicrothrix sp. UBA2131 | reverse complement strand
ATCCTCGACCGTCGCAGGCTCCATGTACTTCGACCCATTCTCCTTCCTGTTCCCCCATGCAGAGGAGGCGGCTTCCTCAATCCGTGCCGGCGAAGCAATCCCCGCCAGACCGGCACCCTCCATCGGCTGGCCACCGGACTGTGGACTCGACGAAGCAGGGTTGCTCGACGGTGAGGAGGTGTTGGACATGGCGAGGATCTTCCTGGATGACCCCATGGCGTTCGGACTGCTTTATGTCGGACCCACCTCCTGGGTCCTCGTCGACGCCACCACCTGCGAGACGTTCACCTGGCCGGCCGACGACGACTGACCCCGAATCGGGCCACGAGAGCCCCTTGTAGGCTCACGGTCCATGGCCGAACCAGATACCCCCTCCCCCGACGAAGAACCAGGCGACCTCGCCTCGCGCGCCACCGACCGCATCGTCGACGCGGTCGGCGCCCTTCGATCCCGCACCACCGAACCCCTACTCACCGCCACCCGGGCGATCGTCTATGGGACCTTCGCCACCGTCGTCGGAACCGCATTCCTCGCCCTGGTCGGCATCGGCCTGTTTCGCCTCCTCGACACTGTGCTGCCAGGCGAGTCGTGGTCGGCATTTCTGGTCCTGGGCGCTGCCTGTGTCGCTGCCGGTGCCTGGCTGTGGTCCCGACGCACACGTTCCGCCGGCTGAACGTTCCTTCCCCGAATTCCCCAGGAGCCCCCATGCCCCCCGTACACCGTGAAGTCGTCATCATCGGCTCCGGCCCCGCCGGCCTCACCGCCGCCATCTATGCCGCTCGTGCCGACCTGGCCCCGCTCGTGCTCGAGGGAGAACCGTCGTCGGACTCCGACCAGCCCGGAGGCCAGTTGATGCTCACCACCGACGTCGAGAACTTCCCCGGCTTCCCCGAAGGCGTCATGGGCCCGACGCTCATGGCCGACATGAGGGCCCAGGCCGCCCGCTTCGGTGCCGAGATCGACACAGTCAAGGCCAGTCGGGTCGACCTCGCCGCACAACCGATCGGCATCTGGGTTGGCGACCCCGGTGCCGCCGAACCCACCCACACGGCAGATTCGATCATCATCTCGACAGGCGCCCGCTCCGTGATGCTCGGCCTCGATGCCGAGGAACGGCTCATCGGCCACGGCCTCTCGACCTGCGCCACCTGCGACGGCTTCTTCTTCCGCGACCTTGAGATCGCCGTGGTCGGTGGCGGCGACTCGGCCATCGAGGAGGCCACCTTCCTCACGAAGTTCGCCAGCAAGGTCACCGTCATCCACCGCCGCGACGAACTCCGGGCCTCGAAGATCATGCAGAGTCGGGCCTTCGACAATCCCAGGATCGAGTTCGCCTGGAACACGGTCGTCGACGACATCCTCGGCGACGACAAGGTCACCGGAATGCGACTGCGGGACACCATCACCGACGAGGTCCGGGAACTGCAGGTCGCCGGCGTGTTCATCGCCATCGGCCACCGGCCCAACACCGACCTGTTCACCGGCCAGCTCCCCATGGACGACAACGGCTACCTGCTGACCCACGCCGACCGGTCGACCACCGAAATCGAGGGCGTGTTCGCCTGCGGCGACGTACAGGACCACACCTACCGCCAGGCGATCACCGCTGCCGCCTCCGGATGCATGGCCGCCATCGACGCCGAACGCTGGCTCCAGGGCCGCCACCACTGACGGCGTGACCGGCGACCACCCGCCCCTCTCCCCCGCCGGCCTCCCGAACGGGTAGAAAGGGACCACAGGGTCGTCTGACATCCACGTCTCCCGACCGCCACCCGATCCTCCCGAACCCAAGCGAGGCACGCCATGGCCGGCGCCATCAACAACCTTTCCGAGACCACCTTCGACGAGGAGATCAACTCCGCCACCGAGCCCGTGCTCGTCGACTTCTGGGCCGAATGGTGTGGACCGTGCAAGATGGTCGCCCCGATCCTCGAAGAGATCGCCGACGAGCAGGCCGGTTCGCTCCGCATCGCCAAGGTCAACGTCGACGAAGCACCCGAACTGGCCCGTCGCTTCCAGGTGATGAGCATCCCCACCATGATCCTCTTCCGCGACGGTGAACCTGCCACCCAGATCGTCGGCGCCAAGGGCAAGACACAGCTCCTCGAGGAGCTGTCTGCCCACCTCTAGGTCACCTCGAGCGCTCCGGCCCCCAGGTGGTCCGGCCTCCCGTCCAATGGCCTCCGAGGAGATCACACCGATTGGTCAGGCCCTCCGGCCGGGTGACACGGGCGAAGGCGTCCGAGACCTGCACCGTCGCCTCGAAACCGCCGGACACCCGGTAGCCACAGACGAAGCCACCGCAGGCCACTACGGGGACGACACTGCGGACCGTGTCGCCCTCTTCCAGGCTGAGCGCGGCCTCCACGAAGACGGCATCGTCGACGAGCACACGCTTTCGTCGCTGATCGAGGCCGGCCTCCGACTGGGAGACCGCCACCTCTACCTCCATGCGCCGATGCTGAGGGGTGACGACGTGGCCGACCTCCAGTTGCGGCTCGGCAGCCTCGGCTTCGACGCAGGTCGGATCGACGGCATCTTCGGACCCGACTCGTCGACCGCCCTGAGGGACTTCCAGCGCAACTCCGGGCTGGTCCTGGACGGCATCGCCGGCGCTGCCACGGTCCGCGCCCTACGCCACCTCGGAGGGCGTTCGACCGGAACGACGCCGGTCGCACAGGTCCGGGAACTCGACCGCCTGCGTCGCAGCCGGCCCGACCTCGACGAAAGGCGCATCGCCCTTGGCCACTTCGGCAGCTGCGGTGCCCTGGCCGCAGCACTGTCGCGCGGCCTGCGTGTTCGTGGTGCGAACGTCGTCGCCCTCGACCATCCGGACGACACCACACAGGCCTCCACGGCCAACCGGTTCGAGGCAGAGGTCTACCTCGGGCTTCGCATCGAGAACCTCCCTGCTCCGGAGGTGGCGTACTTCGGCACCGAGGGCTTCCACAGCGAGGGCGGGCTCCACCTTGCCCAACGTTGTGCCTCGGCCCTCGAGCGGGTGCTGGCCGACGGCATGGCCGGAACGGGGGTAGCCGTGCGCGGCATGAGGCTCCCGATCCTGCGAAGGACCCGCATGCCGGCCGTGCTCTGCACCCTGGCACCCCCCTCTTCGGTCGTCCCCGCAACGGCCCAACTCGCCGAGCGCCTTGCTGCTGCAGTGGCCGACTGGGTGGCGGACCCCACTTCCTCCAAGGAGGCCTGAGCCTCTTCCCGGGTCGAGGCTCGGCTGCTCAGACCGACTCGTCGGCCGACGAGGATTCTGTCGAGGCATCGACGGCAGTACCGCCGTCCACCCCCTGTTTCGCCTCGCGCTTCGCCTGGCGCCGCTTTCGCCGCCGGAATCCCCTCGTGGTGTTTGCCAGCAGCAACTCGACCTCCGGCCGTAGTGCAGCGTTTTCCTCCCTTACGGCGACCATGTCGTCACGGAGGGCGTCGCGTTCCTTCCGTAGGTCGCTGCGCTCGCCGCGGACCGCATCGCGTTCAGCGACAGCCTGTCGGAGTTCTCCCTGAACGCCCCGGTGTTCGGCATTCAGGCGATGTGCCTCGGCGGTCCGCTCCTCGAGGTCGCTTTCGAGGCGCCTGATGCGGGCGTCGCGGGCCACCAGGTCTTCGAGGGCGCGTTCCCTTGCTGCATCGGTGATGCGAAGGTCGGCCTCGAGCCTGATCACCTGCTCCCGGCCGGCCGATTCCTCGGTTCTGGCCCGGTCCCGTTCCGCTGACAGCGCCTCATGCTCGCTCTCCAGTTGCCGGACCCGCTCCTCGTGGAGGGCTCTTTCGATGGCCTGTCGGTGGGGTTCAGGCTCCAGGCCCCGAAGCCTGATCACATCGGCCGAATGGCCCCGATCGGTCCCGCTGGGGCCCTCCACCACCCGGAGTGCCGGTTCTCGGCGGGAATCCCCTTCCTGCACGGGATCGTCGCTTCCTGTGGACGGTGACGGAGTCCGGTCGGCAGGTCCCTCTGGCTGCCTGCCGGTCGTGGCACCCCCGCCCGGGCTGCGGAAGGCCAGGACATCGGCAACAGTCGGGACCGGATAGCCCAGTTCTTCGCAGACGGCCGCTACGCCCTCGAGCTGGAAGACCGGACGCGCGCAGGTGGGCCCCGGGGCATCCCGAACCGGCCCGAACCGGCCCTTGTCCCGAAAGGTGTACAGGCGGGTTCGCTTGATCGGTGTCAAGGCCAGGATCTCGTCGAGGTAGAGCTCGTCGTCACCGGCGGGGCCCCGTCGGGCAGGGAGGTTGGCCTCGGCAGCAGGGACCGGCGAAACGGGTGGTTGGTCCATGTCGGTGACCGTAGTGCGGGCGCGGCGCCCTATGGCGGACAGTTCGAAGGGTTCGGGATGGTTCGAAGGGTTCGGGATGGTTCGAAGGGTTCGAGCAGGTTCCTGGGCGACTCGGGCGGATCCCCGACGACCCGATTCTTCCCCCGACGCAATGCCGGTATGCATTCCGTGCCCTCGACGACGCGTGCCTGCGGTCCTGCACCCACGCGAACCCGTACCAGCTGCCGGACGGGTCGGATCCTTCCGAGGCGGATTCCGAACAGTTCCGAATCCTTTGGAAGCGTCCGGAGTATTCGGAAGCATCCATGGACTTCCGAGGCTGTCCCCCCGGCCCGTTCTCCGGGTGTCGAACACCCTCCAACATGAACCGGCCACGAAAACGGGATCATCGAATCTCCAACCAATGTGCAACTATCGCTCCCCATAGGTGGCCCCGGGACTAGCCTGCCGATGCCCACCGATCCCCACGCCCACCATCATCGACGACCCCCGACGGAGCCACATGGCCGAGTACGTCTCACTCAAGGAAGCCTCGCGGCGCTTCGGCTACGAGGTCTCCACGATCCGCCGATGGCTCAAGGAACAGCGTGTCGACGGCCTCAAGGGTCCCACCGCGAACTCACCCTGGAAGGTGTCCGTGGACTCCCTGGAGCAGCTCCTGCGCGAGGGGGCCAGCGCCGGTCGCACCGGAACCCCGACTGCGGGAACCGGTGGGGGACCACTACCCGAACTGCTTCGATCCTGGTCCGACACCATCGACGCCCGACTCTCCGCCCGGGAGCCACGCTCCCTGACCGACCGTCAACGGGCCGAGGCCGCCCAGGCCCTGCTTGAACTTGAGGGCTGGCTGTCCGACCTCTCCCGCGAACTGGATGCCGGCTGAGCGCTGTCCTGTACCTGCAAAACACCGCAGTTTCCCGGCCGTGGACACCCGCGCGCCCGGAAACCGCTTCAGAACAGGGGTGAGCGCACGATCGACCTCCAGGCACGGGGATAACGGTCACCGCAACGCCTCTCGGCCACAAATGCCCTGAATCCTGCCCCCTCGACATCCCAGCAACCCGCATCAGCCAGCCCCAGCTCACCCAGTGGACCCTCCGGCCACCGTGACGGCCCGCCTTCCGGGGGTTCGCTGACCACCATGTGTCCGCCCTCGGCCAGCAACGGCGCCCCGCACTCCACGGTGGCACCAGGTGGACCGAATCCCCTTGCCGTCACCAACGACACCGTGCCACGTAGTTCACCCCGTCCGAGCTCTGTGGCATCGGCCTGGAGGACCGACACCCGGTCGGAGAGGTCGAGGGAACGCACCGCCCATTCCAGGAACCGACAGCGGCGCTCGCCGCGATCCACCAGATACCAGTGGCAGAACGTGCGGGTGGCCAGCACCACGCCGGGCAGACCGCCGCCGGATCCCAGATCGACCGCCGTCTGGCCGGCCGTGGGCGGGGGAGTGCCGGCCAGAAAGCCCAAACTGTGCCTGAGTCCGTCCGCGGCCACGCCGGCCGTCAGGAACCCTTCTTCAACAGCAGCCTCGAGTACCCGCTCGACGCCGCCATCCATGGAGGGACTCAGTCGCCGACGGGCCGGATCACCACCCGGCGATCCCGGTCAGAGCCCTCGGACTCGGTC
This sequence comes from Candidatus Neomicrothrix sp. UBA2131, assembly GCA_002329075.1. GTDB lineage: Bacteria > Actinomycetota > Acidimicrobiia > Acidimicrobiales > MedAcidi-G1 > S20-B6. The sequence goes on along the minus strand of DCXR01000019.1, from coordinate 21,208 downwards.
TCGACCCCGTCGATATCGGAAACGGTGTCGTGAATGACCTTGCGATCTGCGGAACCCATTGGCTCGAGCGCACGTGCCCGGCCGTCGCCGAGCACCGCATCGGCCTGGTTGCGTGCGAATTCCTCGAGGAATGTGCGGCGCCGTTCCCGGTAGCCCCCGACGTCGACGCTCAGGAAGCCGACCGCAGCGCCTTCTGACCTGCGTTGCACAATCGTGCGGGCGATCTCGGTTATTGCACGAACCGTTTCGCCCCTATGGCCGATGGCGAGGCCCAGGTTCAACCCCTGTGCCTCGACCGAAAGGCGATCTTCCTGAATCGTGCTGACGACACGGGCATCCAGGCCCATTTCATCGAGCAGGCCTGTGACGAACTCCTCGACGATCTCCGACTGGGTCTCGAGTTCCATCTGGACTCCCTTGGGCGCCGAAGCCGGCGATCTGTCGTTTCGGCCGCGATCGGCCCGGTCATCGCCAGAGGACTCTACGCCTGAACCGACATCTCCCACAGTTCCGGAACCCCCATTGCCCCGCCGCCGCCGTCTGGGCGTATCTCCATTGCCGCCATCCGGGCCATTTCCCGACTTTCCGGCCCCGGAATCGGCCTTCCGGGCGCTTGCCCGACCGGCATCCTGCTTGCTTCCCGGGTCGACAACATCCCGCTTCCGGCCCTCTGCCCTGTCTTTTCCCTTGTTTCCCCTGTCCCTGCCGCTGCGGTTACCGCTCCGGGAGCGGTCGCCCCTCCGGTTGCGATCCCGCCGTTCGACCCGTGGACGGGACTGGCGGGGGCGAACCCGCGCCCGCAGTCGGGCATCGGTCTTCTTGAGCCCCAGCATCGACCGTGAGGCCTCCGCCAGGATTTCGTACTCCAACTCGTCTTCGGCCACACCCAGGCGGTCCAACGCCCGTTCCTTGGCGTCATCGACGGTTGCGCCGGTCGTTTCGATCCATTCCATGAACTACTTCCTCTTCTTCCTGTTCTTGCGCTGAGCACCCCGGGCCCGGGCAGTTCCCGGAGGAGTGGTGCGACCACCGCCTCGACGTGCCGCCGGTGGGCGTCCGTCGCCGGATTCTGGTGCTTCGGTCTTTGCCCGCCGAATCCGCTTCTGGCGCCCACCCGGCTTGTCTTCCTTGACGTTCCCGCTCTTCTTCTCGTCCTGCTTCCGCTCCGCCTTCTTGTCGCGGGACCTTGCCGGCTTGTCGTGACCCGGATCGCCTGCGGTGGTGCTCCTGCTGCCGGCAGTGGTACGACGGCTGCGGGCATCGTCGGATCCCGTGCCACCACCCGACCTGCCACCGGTCTTCCCGGACGGCTGGGACCGAGAACCATCCGACTTGCCGGTCGAACCGGCCTTCTTTCCATTGCCCCCCTTGGGTTTTTCGTCCGGTTTGTCAATCGGCGCCGGCACCACCACGGCAGGGGTCTCTTGCCCCGGGCCGTACAGGGCCCGGGTGATGTAGAACTGCTGACCCGTGCGGTAGATGTTCGATACCACGAAATAGGAAACGAGTGCGGCATCGAGCCCATACGAGATCACCGGCAGGAAGAAGGGCATCACCTTCATGATCATTTCCTGCTGGGGATTTGTGGACTGGCTCTTGTTCCGGCCACGGATCTGCTTGTTCATGACCCAGGACGTGACGAACACCGCCAGGACGAGCAGAAGATAGGGAATTGCCGCCACTAGGCCGCTGCCCAACGCCTGGCTGAGCGACCTCGACAGGTCGAAACCCCACGAAACCATCTCGGTCTTCTCTGAAAGGTCCACGAAGAGGATCGAATCCTCTGGCAGGTAGTTCGGATAGAAGGGCTGGGCCGTGGCGGGTGCTTCGATGAGCTCCTGCCCACCAGACAGTCGACCGGCCACCCAACCGGCAACCTCCCCGACGTCGGACCGGCGGCGGGTCAGGCCCCGCAGCACGTTGTAGAGGACGATGAACACCGGAGCCTGGGCGAGCATCGGGATACAACCCCCCATGGGGTTGATGTTGTTGGCCTGGTAGAAGGCCATCATCTCCTTGTTCATCCGGTCCCGGTCGCCCTTGTACCGGTTCTGGATCTTCTTCATCTCGGGCTGCAGGTGCTGCATCTTGATCATCGACCGCGTGCCCTTGAGGGTCAGCGGGGTCAGGATCACCATCACGACGAGCGTGAGCAACACGATGGACATCCCGAAAGAGGGCCATAGTTCGTAGAACCAGGCGAGGACCTTGGCGATCAGGTCGAACACGTGTGCCGCCCCTCGTCGATCGAAGGACCCGAACCGGCATACGGGTCAGGAACCGGGTCCCAGCCGCTGCGGCCCCAGGGATGACAGCGCGACAGTCGTCGGACGGTCAGCCAGCCTCCACGGATCGCACCGTGGCCCTCGAGGGCGTCCAGCGCATAGTTCGAACAGGTGGGTACATATCGGCACGGGGTCGGACGACCGTCGGCCAGTCGCTGGTAGAAGCGGACCAGCCCCATCATCGGGCGAACGACGATGGCTCCGAAGGCCGCTCTGTCCCCGGAAGAAGGCATGTCAGGCCTTCGATCCCAGGTCCGCGGTGATGCCGTCCAGGGCGTCGCTCAGTTCGGCGAACGACATCATGGCCGCCGAGGGCTCAGCACGTACCAGGTAGTCGCCTGCGGGAAGGCCTCCGTGGGCATCGAGGCTGGTCATGACCACGCGCAGGCGTCGACGAAGCCGATTGCGGACGACGGCGTTGCCGACCGATCGTCCGATGCCGTACGCAACCCGTGCTTCCGGGTTCTGTCCGGCGAGGTAGCGCACACGAAGCGATCCGCGCCGGACCGTTCGACCATGCCGTCGCAGGGCATCGAAATCGTTCCGGTGGGAGAGTCGGCGAATCAAGCCGAGAGGCGGGTCCGGCCCTTCTGACGGCGGGCCTTGATGATGGCCCGCCCGGCCCGGGTACGCATGCGTCGGCGGAAGCCGTGCTTGCGGGCACGTCTCCGGGTGTTCGGTTGAAAGGTACGCTTCATCGCAGGCTCCTGGTGGCACGCCTGATGTCAGGAGAGGTGGGAGCACCCGGCGTGCCGTCGATTGGGTTCGAACCACATGGTTGGCGGTCCGTTCACGGCCGACCTCTGATGGCAGGCCACGCTCGCCACGCGACGGCGCGTGGCGACCCGTTGAGGCTACGGGGGACACGGTCCCCGCGCCAACCACCCGTGCATTCGGACCTCGCACCCCGCCGCTCCGGCCGCATGAACGATCCCGGTTATCCACAGGGCCGTCTTCCGGATCACGACGCCCGATCACGGCACGCGGGTCCTGTCCAAATCGCGATCGTCGCGGACCGGCGCGCGAAAAAACGATGACCGACCTGCGCCTTTCCCGCGCGCGGATCGACCGTGTGCAGGTGGTCATCCACAGTGCTACGTTGCCACGCCCACAAACCGGACGACGTAGGGCCCCTCGAGGCCATTGCGCCCATTTCGCCCGGTTTCCACAGTTGGTTCCACAACTGTGGATAAGTCGATCGGAGAAGGAACGTGGCAAGGAAAACGGTGAAACGGAACACTGACGAGGTGTGGGATGCCGACGAGGTGTGGGAGCAGTGTGCAGCAGTCATTCGATCCCAGGTTTCCGACATCGCCTACCAGATGACGTTCAGTTCGATCCAGACAGCCGGTGTCGAGGGCACCGAGATCGTGCTGACCGTCCCCGGTTCGGTCCTGAGGGACCGAATCGAGGGCCGCTACCGGAACATCATCGAGGAGACGATCGCCGAGGCCACCGACGACCACCTCTCTCCCCGCATCGAGGTTCGCGAGGCAGCCGGACCCGACGACGAGTTCCTCGAGCAACCACTGATCGACCCCCTCCTCATCCAACCGGCCTCCGAGGAGACGATCGGACCGACCCCCCTGGACGACCCGCACCTTTCGGAGAACGGCCACCTTGGCACTTCCCTCGAAACCGACCCACCCGAGGTGATCACCCAGACGCAACCGGTGCACTGCACGTTCGACGACTTCGTCATCGGCACCTCGAACCGTTTTGCCCATGCCGCCGCGCTCGCCGTGGCCGGTCAACCGGCGAAGCACTACAACCCCCTGTTCATCTACGGCGCAGCCGGGCTTGGCAAGACCCACCTCCTGCGCGCAGTCGCCAACTATGTGACCGACCAGTATCCGAACCTGAGGGTGAGGTACGTCTCAAGTGAGGAGTTCCTGAACCACTTTGTCGGGGCGATCCAGAACCGGACCCAGGCCGAGTTCAAGCAGCGCTACCGGGAGGTCGACGTCCTCCTCGTCGACGACGTCCAGTTCCTCGCCGGCAAGGAGGGTCTCCAGGAGGAGTTCTTCCACACGTTCAACTCGATCCACCAGGCCGGCGGCCAGATCCTGCTCTCCAGCGACCGGCCACCCGACAAGATCAACACACTTGAGGACCGCCTGCGCAGTCGCTTCAAGATGGGCCTCACCACCGACATCCAGCCTCCGGACTTCGAGACCCGGCTTGCCATTCTCCGGAAGAAGGGCGAGGAGGCCACCAACCTCAACCTGTTGACCCCCGAGGTCCTGGACTTCATCGCCGAGAACATCACGAACAACATCCGGGAACTCGAAGGCGCACTCACCCGGATCACGGCCTGGGCCAACCTCAACCAGGTAACTGCGACCGATGAGGAGGCACGCAAGGTGCTCAAGGACCTCATCACCTCGAACAAGCCACGTCCCATCACCGCAGAGGTAATCCTCCGCCAGACTTCGGAGTTGTACGGGTTCGCTGTAGTCGACCTGATTGGTCCGAGTCGCCGGCGGCCACTGGTGCAGGCGCGTCAGATCGCCATGTACGTCTTCCGCGACCTCACCGACCTGAGCTTCCCCGCCATCGGTCGGGAATTCAGCGATCGGGACCACACCACCGTCATCCATGCCGTCGACAAGATCCGGTCGCTGATGGGATCCCGCCAGGAGATATACGACCAGGTGACCGACCTGATCGCCGCCATCAAGACCGGGGATTGAGACAGGACCACCTGTGGACACCCACCCCGATCTCCACAGCCCGGACATGGCTCGGGTTCCGGTTGGGGACGCGCGTGGATAGCCGGTGGATATGGAATGTCCCTACGACCTGCGAGAATGCCCCATTGTCCCCAATCCACACGCCTACTCTCCCTACTACCTGATGAGAACCCGGCTAAGCCGAAGGTGAGTGTCCTGTGAAATTCCGTTGTGAGCGTGATGTCCTCGATCGGGCCCTGTCTGTCGCCAGCCGTGCGGCCGCCACCCGTGGTGCCCTTCTGCAGGTGCTCGGCGGCATCCACCTCCAATTGGAGGGAGACTGCCTCTCGGTGACGGGTAGCGATCGGAACCTGACCGTGAGGGTCACGTGTCAGGTGGGAGGCCAGGAAGATGGTGTAGCAGTGTTGCCGGCAAAGTTGGCGGCCGACATCGCACATGCCCTGGACAGCGGCCAGGTCGAGATGGACGTCGGCGACGATGAGGCCAACCTCAGCTCGGGTCGTTCCAACTTCAGCCTCCGCACGCTCGTTCCCGATGAGTTCCCACGGTTCGAAATACCGGCGGGTGACGAGGTGACCCTGTCCGCTCCGGGGGTGGCAGATGCCCTCGACCAGGTGGTGGGGGCCGCCAGCGGAGACGACAGCCGGCCGATCCTCACGGGCGTCCTGCTCGCCGCCGAAGAAGACGGCCTGCGATTCGTCGCCACCGACTCCTACCGGCTCGCCATGCGTGACCTGCCCGGAACGAGCATCCTCAGCCGAGATCAGACGGTGCTGGTCCCGTCCCGTGCCCTCGAGGTGGTGGGTCGCCTCCTCGGCGATGTCGATGACCTCACCATCTGCCTGGGTGAACGCGAAGCGATATTCACGGTCGGAGACGTTCAGGTCGTCACCAGCCTGATCGTCGGTGAATACCCCAACTACCGGGGCTTGATCCCCGACGACCACCCCAACAGCCTGATCGTGGAACGCGACGACATGCTCGACGCACTCCGTCGTGTCCGGCTCCTGGCGACCGACAACACGCCGGTTCGCCTGGAGATGAGCAGCGATGGACTCCAACTCGTGGCCATCACCCAGGACATCGGGCAGGCCAGCGAGGCGGTCGACGCCAACTATGACGGCGATGACCTGACCGTGGCGTTCAACCCGACCTACCTGATCGCGGGACTCGAGGTGTGTCCCGACGAGGAACTTCGCCTCGAAACCTGTGATGCGCTCAAACCGGCTGTAATCCGTGGCGTGGAGGATTCGGACTTCCTCTATCTGCTGATGCCGGTTCGCGTCTCCTAGACCAGCCGGCCAGGCCGATGCCGGTCCGGCGCATCTCGATCGTCGACTTCCGGAATCTGGTGGGTGTCGACCTCGAGTTCGGCGACGGCCGCATCGCCGTTATCGGCGACAACGCCCAGGGCAAGACGAACCTGATGGAGGCGCTTGCCTGGCTGGCGACGGCATCGTCGTTCCGGGGCGATCCCACCGGGGCACTCGTCCGGGAAGGCGCAGAGCAGGCGATCCTGCGCGCCGAGGTCGAAGGTGGGGGCCGCACGACGCTGCTCGAGGTCGAGCTCGCTGCCGTCGGTCGCAACCGGATGCAGGTGAACCGAAACCGGGTGTCCCGTGTGCGCGACCTGCTCGGCCATCTCGTCACAACGGTCTTCGGACCGGATGACCTGGCCCTCGTCAAGGGGGGACCCGTGGGGCGCCGTCGCTACCTGGACGACCTCCTGGTCGCATCACACCCGCGCCACCACGGACTCGTCACCGACCTGGAGCGCATTCTCCGGCAACGCAACACCCTGCTGCGTCAGGCCGGGGGTCGCATGACCCCGGATGTCGAGTCGACCCTCGACGTCTGGGACGACAAGTTGACGGGTGTCGGCGACGAGTTGGGGCAGGCACGACGGGACCTTGTGGTGCTGCTCCGGCCCGAAGTCGTCGACATCCTCGATGTGCTGGGCGACGGAACACGCCCGGCCACCATGGAATACCAGTCGGGTTGGGTTGGCACGGGACTGGGACCAGCGCTCGCCGAGGCCCGCCAGGACGATATTCGGCGAGGTGTCACAACGGTGGGTCCCCATCGGGACGACCTGTGCATCGGGCTCGGTGGCCTGCCGTCGCGCACGCACGCCTCACAGGGTGAACAGCGGTCGCTGGCACTCGCCCTCCGCCTCGGGGGCCACCGCGTTCTGGCAGAACACCTCGGCATCGAGCCGATCATCATTCTCGACGACGTGTTCTCCGAACTCGACCCGGGTCGAGCCGGGCGCCTGGTGGGCCTGCTGCCGCCCACGCAGGTGTTCGTCACTGCGGCCGGATCGCTCCCAGAGGACATCGACGTGGACCGCGTGATCCGGATCGAAGCGGGCTCGGTCGTCTCCGACTCGGAGGCAGGGAGGTGACCCGGCCGGACGGCCCTGTGCCGATCCGTCGGACCCTCGAGCGCCTGATGTCGGGCATGGGGGCCCCTGAGATCGATGCCACCACCACCATCATCGACGCCTGGCCCGACATCGTCGGGCCGGAGCTCGCCAGCCGGATTGTTGCCGTGGCCGTCCGTGGTCCGGAACTCGTGGTCCGGGTCGAGGATCCGGCCTGGGCCAGTCAGCTGGGATGGTTGGAACAGCAACTCCTGGCCCGCATCGAGGCGCTGGTAGGACCCGGGAGGATCACCTCGGTGATAGCCCGGGTGGCCCCACGGGATGCGACCTGAGGAGATCCCGGAGAGGCGGGAGGAACATGCCGGAACCGGTCGTCGAAGCCTTCCGGGAAGCCCGACAGAGACAGCCGAACCGGGGGTCCGACTGGTAGGCTTGTGAGGTCGTGAACATGCCCTCTGACCTGCGGTTTTCCCAGACAGGACCCCTCACAGCGGTGGGCTCCTGCCGTGACCGGGCGCCCGGACCGTTCCACCCCGGTGGGCGCTGCCGATGACGACCACCGGGACCTCGTACGGCGCAGCCGACATCACCGTCCTCGAGGGGTTGGAGGCCGTTCGGAAGCGGCCCGGCATGTACATCGGGTCTACCGGCCCGACCGGCTTGCACCACCTGGTCTGGGAAGTTGTGGACAACAGCGTCGACGAGGCCATGGCCGGGCACTGCTCGACCATCCGGGTCCGACTCCTCCCCGACGGTGGGTGTGAGGTGAGCGACGACGGACGCGGTATTCCCGTGGATCGGCACCCGCAGTTCGAGGAGTTGACGGCCGCCGAGGTCGTCCTCACGGTCCTCCATGCCGGCGGGAAGTTCGGAGGTGAGGGCTACAAGATATCGGGTGGCCTCCACGGGGTCGGCGTCTCCGTCGTCAATGCCCTCTCCTCCCGGGTCGAGGTCGAGATCGACCGCGAGGGCAGTCGGCACTACATGGACTTTTCCGACGGTGGTCTCCTCCAGACCCGGTTGGTCGAGACCGGACCATCACCGGCGGGGCGGACCGGAACCACGGTCCGCTTCTGGCCGGACCGGGCGATCTTCGACGAGGTGGCCTTCCGTCTCCAGACGCTCGTCGAACGGTTCCAGATGATGGCGTTCCTGAACCGCGGCCTCGAGATCCAGGTCCGCGACGAACGTGCCGAGGAACACACCGAACAGTCGTTCTGCTACGAGGGCGGCATCCGGGACTTCGTCGCCCACGTGAACGCCTCCAAGGAATCGCTGTTCTCGATAGTCGGCTACTACGAACAACAGGAGGACGACCAGGAGGTCGAGGTCGCCTTCCAGTGGAACACCGGGTTCAACGCCGACGGCCTCCACTCGTTTGCCAACGGCATCAACACGATCGAGGGTGGTATGCACGAGGAGGGCTTCCGCAGCGCCCTCACGGCCTCCCTCAACCGCTATGCCCGCAGCAAGGGCCTGCTCAAGAACGGCGGCGACAACCTCCAGGGCGAGGACATCCGCGAGGGCCTCACCGCCATCCTCAGCGTGCGCATGGTCGACCCCCAGTTCGAGGGCCAGACCAAGTCCAAGCTCGGCAACGTCTCGATGCGTTCCCTTGTCCAGAGGGCCACCAACGACGGCCTCGGCCACTGGCTCGAAGAACATCCCTCAGAGGCAAGGCGCATCACCCAGAAGGCGCTCAACGCCCAGCGGGCGCGCATTGCCGCCCAGGACGCCCGTCGTTCCGCCCGGCGCAAGTCAGCGCTCGACGGGGCCGGGATGCCTGACAAGCTCAAGGACTGCGCCTCGCGCGATCCACGCGAATCCGAGCTCTTCATCGTCGAGGGTGACTCCGCCGGCGGTTCAGCCGTCCAGGCCCGTGATCCCCGCACCATGGCGATCCTCCCGATCCGGGGGAAGATCCTCAACGTCGAACGGGCCCGACCCGACCGGATGCTCGACAACAGCGAGATCCAGACCCTGATCCAGGCGATCGGGGGTGGCTACGGCAACGAGTTCGACGTCGACCGCATCCGCTACCACAAGGTGATCCTGCTCTGCGATGCGGACGTGGACGGCAGCCACATCCGAACGCTGCTGCTGACGTTCTTCTACCGGCAGATGGAGGCACTGATCGTCGCAGGCCACGTCTACATCGCCCAGCCTCCGCTGTATTCCACGATCGTCGGGCGTGAAAAGGTCTACCTGAAGGACGACCACGCCAAGGAGGCGTTCCTCGCCGAGCACCCCGGCCACAAGCACGAGTTCCAGCGCCTCAAGGGTCTCGGCGAGATGGACTTCGACGAACTCCGCGAGACCACCATGAATCCGGCGACACGCAGCCTCCTGCAGGTGTCGGTTGAGGCCTCGACAATCGCCGATGAGGTGTTCTCCACGCTGATGGGAAGCGACGTCGAGAGTCGGAAGCGGTTCATCCGGACCAACGCCCACGATGTCCGCTTCATAGACATCTGACCCGGCCCCACACCAGAACGACGAACGTTTCGCATGACCGATACCACCGAAACGCCACCCGAGGAACTCCCCGGGGGATCCATCGAACCGATCGAGATCCAGGAGGAGATGGAGCAGTCCTTCCTGGACTACGCCATGTCGGTCATCGTGGCCCGGGCACTGCCCGACGCCCGCGACGGCCTCAAGCCCGTCCATCGCCGGATCCTCTGGGGCATGTACGACCTGGGTGCCCGCCCCGACCGTCCCACCATGAAGTGTGCACGCGTGACCGGCGAGGTCATGGGCAAGTACCACCCGCACGGCGACCAGGCCATCTACGACTCACTCGTGCGCATGGCCCAGGACTTCAGCCTGCGGCACCCCCTGGTGCATCCGAAGGGCAACTTCGGCTACTCGCCCGACGACGCTGCTGCGGCTGCCCGCTACACCGAATGCCGTCTCGACCCCATCGCCCTGGCGCTCCTCGACGGCATCGACGAGGAGACCGTCGACTTCGTCGACAACTACTCCGGCGAGTTCTCCGAGCCCGAACTCCTGCCGGCCCGATTCCCGAACCTGCTCGTCAACGGCAGCCAGGGCATCGCTGTCGGCATGGCCACCAACATCCCCACCCACAACCTGGGTGAGGTCATCGACACCACCCTGCATCTGATCGACCATCCGGATGCCACGCCCGACGACCTCATGGAGCACCTTCCCGGGCCCGACTTCCCGACCGGGGCGCTGATACTCGGACGATCCGGGATCGCCGACGCCTACCGCACCGGCCGGGGCACGATCCGCATGCGGGCACGCACTGACATCGAAGAGGGGCCGCGCAACACCCGCATCATCGTCTCGGAGTTGCCCTATCAGGCCAGCCCGAACCAGATCATGGCCAAGATCCGCGACCTCGTGGACGGTCGTGAGATCGAGGGGATCGCCGATATCAACGACGAGTCGGCGCAGGGCATGACCCGCATCGTCATCACCCTCAAGCGGGATGCACCTGCGTTGGTGATCCTGAACAACCTGTTCAAGCGGACGCCCCTGCAGACCACGTTCTCTGTCAACGCCGTGGCACTGGTCGACGGCATCCCCCGCACGCTGAGCCTGAGCGAACTGCTCAACGCCTACGTAGCCCATCAGGTCGAGGTGCTGCGGAGACGCAGTGAGTACCGGCTCGCAAAGGCCAGGGCAGAAGCCCACATCACCGAGGGCCTGCTTGCCGCTCTGGGTTCGATCGATGACGTGATCGCCCTCATTCGTGGCTCCACCGACCGGGCCGGCGCCCGTGATGGCCTCATGGCCGAACCCCATGGGTTCTCGGAGGTCCAGGCCAACCACATCCTCGACATGCAGCTTGTACGCCTGACGCGCCTCGGCCGATCGAACCTCGAAGAGCGGCTAGCGCAACTGGTCGTCGAGATCACCGAACTCGAGGGCCTCCTCGCCGATGAGGTACGGATTCGTGGCATGCTCAAGGACGAGCTGACCGAGTTGCGCGACCGGTTCGCCACGCCACGCCGCAGCGAGTTCGTCTACGACCCCGGAGACCTCGACATCGAGGACCTGATCGACGACGAGGAGCTCGTCTTCACGATGAGTTCGGCGGGCTATGTGAAGACCACATCGGTCACCGAGTTCCGGACCCAGGGCCGAGGGGGGCGTGGGGTGGCCGGCACCCGCCTCCGGGACGAGGACGCTGTCGCCCACCTGATCCACACCACGGCCCACTCCTACCTGTTGATGTTCTCGACCCGTGGGCGCGTCTACCGACTCAAGGCGCACGAGGTGCCGATTGCCGGCCGCACGGCGAGGGGGACGGCGGTTGTCAACCTGCTGCCCCTCCAGTCCGAAGAGCGGATCCAGGCGGTCATCGACACACGCGACTACGAGACCCACCGGTTCCTCTTCTTCGCCACCCGCTCCGGCCGGGTCAAGAAGACCCGGTTCACCGCCTACGATTCATCGCTGCGTGCGGGCCTGATCGCCATCAGGCTGAGAGACGGCGACGAGGTGGTCGAGGTCGTCCCCACCAACGGCGACGACCAACTCCTCCTGACCTCCCGGTTCGGGCAGACCTTGCGCTTCTCCGAAAAGGATGTCCGACCGATGGGTCGGGATGCTGCCGGAGTGATCGGCATGAAGTTCCGGGATGGCGACGAGCTCGCCTCCTGCGCCGTGGCCCGACCGGGGTGCACGGTGCTCCACCTCAGCGTCGAGGGGTTCGGCAAGCGGACGCTGCTCGCCGAGTACCCGATCAGGGGACGTGCCGGGCTCGGCGTGCGTGGAATTCGCACCACCGACGACCGGGGGTCCGTCGCCGGTGCGGTCGTCGTTTCCGACGAGGACCATGTGTTCATCGTGAGCACCGGGGGTGTGATCATGCGTGTGCCGGTCGCCGATATCTCCATCCAGAGTCGGACCGCCACCGGGGTGCGGGTCATGTCACCGGACGAGGGCCACCAGGTTGCCGCCATCACGCGGGCCCCCGCCGAGGCGACTATCGAAGAGAACGGCGCTGCCGAGGTAGCGGACGCCTGATAGTTCTGCCCACCCCGCTTCCCCACAAGATCACGACACCGGCAGGTGCCGGTCGGAGGACCCCGTGGGGAACCACCCGTTTCATGATCGCGACGACCGGGGGCAGATACTTCCGTTCACGGCACTGCTGCTCGTCCTGGCTGCCGGACTCGCCGTCTTGATCGTCGAACTCGGCCAGATCGCCGTGGACCGGGCGCAGGCCCGGAATGCAGCAGACGCTGCCGCCCTGGCAGCTGCCGCTTCCCCGGGGCGTGCACGGGCTCAGGCTGTGCGCCTGGCCGGGGCCAACGGTGCCCGGATCGTGTCGTTCGACGAACCACCGGGTGAGGTGGTCGTCGTGGTCGTCGTGGGTCGGGCACGCGCCACGGCCCGTGCCCAGACGATCCGCACATTCGCACGATGAGTTCCAGAAGCCGGGACCTGGTGGCGACCGGTCCGTTCGGCTGCCCGGCCCTAGACTCCCGATCGTGAACGAAGCGGACCAGGCGGAACCGGACCGTCCAGCGCCGCCGGGCGTACCGGAGACCGACACGCCGGCTTCCGACGAGCCTTCCGGACAGGCACCGGTCTCTTCGGCGAGCCTCGCCCCGGGGGCCAGATCGGCCGATGAATCACCATCCGACGTGGCAGACGAGACGATCACACCTGCAGGCCCTGCTACCACAGGAGTCCGACTCGAGAGGCTCTTCGAGGGGTTGCCCGACGACGAACCCTCCACGCCGGCCTCCGCGCCTATCGTTTCGTCCGAAGAGCAGGCGACCCGGCGGGGTCCGTCGGTTCCCCGGTTCTCGCCGCGGGGGCGGAGCCGCTCGTCCGAGGAGCGCACGACGAGACAGCCGCGCCGCGGCTATCGGGTTCGCCGGGTCCGACGACTCCTGCGACACGTCGAGCCCTGGTCGGTGCTCAAGACCGGCCTGGTCTTCTACCTCTGCGTCTGGGGGATGGCCGTCATCGCCTCTCAGGCCCTGTGGCGGACCGCCGAGACAGCCGGGGTCATCGAGAAGGTCGAGCGGTTCATCGAGGAACTCTTCGCCCTCGAGACGTTCGCCTTCGACACCGACAAGATCTTCCGCCTGTACATGCTGGCCGGTCTCGTCCTCGTAATCGGTGGCACGGCGCTCACCGTGGTGCTCGTCGTCCTGTTCAACCTGATCAGCGACCTCATGGGAGGCATCAGGTTCACGATGATCGAGGAGGAGACAGCCGTCCGGCGTCGTCGGCTGCGTGCCGGCGAGGAGATGGTCCCGACCGACAAGGTGGGGCGGCGGCGATCCGATCCGGGGGTCGGACAGAACGACGACGGGTAGGTGCCGACCATAGGCCCCGCTACCGTTTCCGAACCCGGGGCTATAGCTCAGTCGGTTAGAGCGCACCCCTGATAAGGGTGAGGTCGCTGGTTCGATTCCAGCTAGCCCCACACTCCCGTCACCCCGTTCAGGTACCTAGGATTCGACCGTGATGATCGAACGAGGCATCTCCGTCGCTCCGACCACGGGGGTCAAGGTCGCCAGAGCCGGGATCCGACCATGCGGATGATCCGGCGGGCGATTGCAGCGCTCTGGACCACGGCAGCGGTGGCGGTGGCGCTCCGGGCGGTCGGCGGTGTGCCCGTCGAGCGCCAGTCGGGTGGTTGGCGGCCGCTCGAGGGACCGGACCTGACGTGAGCAGGGTCGCCATCCTCGGCGCAGGGGCGGTCGGAACGAGGGTCGCCCGATACCTGCTGGCCAGCGGTTCGGCGGGTTCCGTCGACCGGGTGCTGTTGCGCGACGTCGATCCCGAACGATTGTCCGGGGCACTGGCCGTCCTCGACGAGGCGGCCGCCGATGGCCGCGTCGAGGTCGAGCATGCTCCCTTTCCCGACCAGGCCGATGCCGACGTCATCGTCGTTGCCACGCCACGGGGAACGCAGTTGCGCGCGGTCAGGGAGGCCCTCTCCGGTGGCATTCCGGTCGTCCTGAGCGGCGACGGCCTTGCCGAGACCGTCGCTGTAGCGCGGCTTGCCGACGAGGCCGGAGAACGGGGGGTTCCGGTGGTGCTCGGCGCCGGATTCGCTCCCGGCCTGTCAGGTGTCCTGGCCGCACATGCCCGTTCCTGGTTCGACCACGTCGAGGAGATCCATGTCGCCAAGGTGGGCGCAGGGGGACCCGCCTGCGCCCTTGTCCACCACCGCGCGTTGAGCCGCCTGTCGTATGACTGGCGGGGTGGCGGCTGGCGACGACGCCCGGGTGGTTCGGGACGTGAGCTCTGCTGGTTTCCCGAGCCCGTGGGCCCCATGGACTGCTACCGGGCGGCCCTGTCCGATCCCGTGCTCCTGCACCATGCATTTCCCGAGGTGGAGCGCATCACGGCCCGCATGGCGGCGACCCGCCTGGACCGCCTGACGGCGCCGCTTCCGATGTTGAGCCCGACACGCGTCGAGGGGGGGGTGGGAGCGGTTCGCGTCGAGGTCCGCGGCCGGCGGGGCACCACCCAGGATGTCCGCGTCCTGGGGGTGGCGGAACGTCCCGCTGTGGCGGCCGCCGCGGTGGCTGCCACGACGGTCGAATGGGCGCTGGCCGGTCGCCTCCGGGTCCGGGGGATGGCGAGCCTCGCCGAGATGGTGGAACCGGTGTCCTTCCTCTCGGACGTGGGTGACCGGGGCCTGGTGGCGGAGATCTTCGAAGGCGAGCATGCCGTGGTCTGATGCGGGCAGGCGTGCCGTGACCGGATTCGTGGCGGTGATCATCCTGTCGTCGATGGCGGGTTGTGGAGGCGACGGGGAATCCGGTGGGGCTGCGGCCGTCCCCGACGGCGTCGAGAACCTCACGATCACGAGCAGGGAACACACCGACGCCGACCTCGACTATCCGACGATCCCGCCTGCGGGTGGCGACCACCTCGGCATCTGGCACAACTGCGGCCACTACACGGTCGAACTGCACGACGAGGCGGCGGTGCACAGCCTCGAACACGGCGCGGTCTGGATCACCTACCGGCCGGAGATCGGGGTCGCAGGGATCGTGTCGCTGACTGAGCGGCTCACCGGCGTGGGCAAGGTGCTGCTGTCGCCGTACCCGGCCCAGACAGCCAGCGTGGTCGCCACCGCCTGGGCGCGGCGCCTGGAACTCGAGGGGCCCGATGATCCCCGGCTGATGGCGTTCGTGGAGGCCTTCCGGGACGGCGACGCGGCGCCCGAGCCGGGCGTCTCCTGTTCGCGGGGGATCGGTGAGCCTCCGGCGGACCCCTTTGCCGGCCTGCCACCGAGGCCCTGAGCCAGGGGGCGAACGTCGGCGTCAGTTGGCGAGGATCGCGAGGATTTCGTCGTGGAGTGCCACGTTGGCCGCCAGGGCGGTGCCTCCGTCGGCGGTCACCGCTCCGGTGAAGTCGCTGAATGCACCGCCGGCCTCGGGCAGGATCGTGAGGAACGGGGCCACGTCCCATCGGTTCACGATTGGATCGACCATGGCGTCGGCCCGTCCGGTGGCAACGAGGACGTAGCCGTAGGCGTCGCCCCAGGTTCGGATCACGGTTCCGGGCTCGACGAAGGCCTGCAAGTCGGCGGCGGACGGCCAGTAGTCGACGCCGCTGGTGACGATGCATGCGCCCGGGATGCCGGACTGGGCCGATACCCGTGTCGGTTTGCCGTCGACGAAGCAACCCCGTCCCCGTCCGGCCCAGACGCATTCGTCGAGGCCGGGGATGTTGACCACCCCGACCGCCGGGCCGTGCTCGTCCTCGAACGCCACCAGGTTCCCGTACAGGGGGACTCCGTGGATGAACGACTGCGTGCCGTCGATCGGGTCGAGGATCCAGACGCGACCCGACCGTCCGGCGGTGTCCGGTTCCTCTTCCCCGACGACGGCATCGTCGGGGAAGGCTGCGGCGATCCGATCGCGGAGCAGGCGCTCGGCGGAGCGGTCGGCGATGGTGACCGGGGTACCGTCCAACTTGTTCTCCACGTCGAGGTCGGACTGCCGGAACCATCCGAGGGTGAGCTCGCCGGCCTCTCGCGCGATGTCGACGGCGAACCGGACGAGGGCGTCGTCCACGGGGGGAGCGTCGTGCATGGCGGCGAGCCTACGGTGCGACGCCCGGCGTGGATGTCCGGGCCGAACGTCCACTTCGAACACATTGCGTGGCCGCGGGCGCGCCCGCCGTGTTGGAGCCTACGATGGGGTGACCCACGGGCGCAGGGTGCGTCCAGGGGGCGGAACGGATGCCGTGGAATTGAGGAAGACGCTCGGGGCGCTGGCCGTCGGCACGGTGCTGTCGTTCGTCCTGCTGGTCGGCGTTGCCACCGGACCTGCCGCCGCCGATCCGGTCGGATCCGCTTACGACGAGGCCGACCTGCCCGACCTGTTCTGGGCCGCCGACTATCTGGGCCTCGAGGGACCCGAGGGACTCCAGCAGGCCGGCGTCGCCGTCATCCGCTTCATCCTCGGGATCTCGGGGTCGACCGACCCGCAGTGCGACCTCGGGTACGGCGCATGGATCGATCCGTACGGCACCCGCCGCTACGAGTCGCAGTGGGTCGGCGAGGACCTGGCGATGCTCGACTGGGTGGCCGACCACTACTGCATCAGCCGCGAGCAGTCACAGGTCTTCGGGGCGACGCTGCTCAGCTTCTTCGCCGGCCTCGACGCAGGCAACCGGGGGATCGAGATCGTGCGCCCGGCCGTGCCCGAGGCCGTTGCCGTGGTACCCGTGACCGTCAGCGGGGTTGGGACGCAGACCGTCCCCCTGACGACCGGCTTGCCGTCCGACTACCAGGTCATGTCCTTCACGCACGCTGGGATGGGGTCCTTTCGGGTCGCCTCCCTCGACGTGGTCGGCAACGAACTCGAGGTGCTGGTCGCCCGGGAGGGCTCGTTCCGGGGGAGGGTCGTGGCCGAGGGCCCGGAGTCCTATGCCGCCCTGGCGGTGGAGGCCGACGGGGAGTGGTCGGTGGCCTTCCTGCCGATGACGTCGGCGACGGCGTTCGGTTCGGATCTCACGGCGGGAGGGATGCAGGACGACGTGTTGCTCCTACCTGACCCGGTGGCCGACGGGGCCGGCCTGATCACGGCACGGCATGACGGATCGGCCAACTTCATCGTCTGGGAGTACGCACCCGACGGTCAGGCGACCGCACTGTCGATCAACGAGATCGGGGCCTTCTCTGGACAGGTGGACCTGGCTACCGGATCCCGTTTTCTCGAGGTTGCCGCCACGGGCGAGTGGGTGATGGCCGTGGGGGACAGCCTCCCGCCACGCCGGGTGGCCGTTCCCGGGGTGAACAGGGGTGATGGGAGCCTGGAGATCGTCTGGTCGGCTCCCGGCGATGGTGGGTCGCCGATCACCGGCTACGACGTCTGGGTCAAGCCGGCGGCATCAGAGGACATTGTCGAGAACTGGACCCGGGTCGAAGTACCGGCGGGGGTCACGACTCATTCAGCGACGGAGTTGGTCAACGGTACGACGTACCACGTCGTCATCCGGGCCCGAAACGGTGCCGGTGCCGGCCCCTGGTCGGAGGCCGTGGCGATGGCTCCGTTGTCGGCCAGCACGCCCGATGTGGTCAACGCCCTGGTGGCCACCGTCGGTGACCGTCAGGTCCAGTTGTCGTGGGCGGCACCGACGTCCGGAACGGACGGCGTCACCTACCGGGTCATCTGGTACGACGAGGACGCTGGTGCCGTTGCCGTTGCCGAGACGCAGTTCCGTTCGGGATCGAACCGCGCCCAACGTCGGGAATTGTCCGTCAGGGCACGGGGCCTGCTCGTCGCTCCGCCGCCGACCGTTCGCCTGCCTGCCATCGTCGGCGGTTCGACGGCTTCGATTGCCGACCATCCCCACACGGTCGCGATCCTCCTGGCGGACATCGCCGACGGCTTCTCGGCCCAATTCTGCGGCGGAACGCTGGTGACACCCCGGTGGGTGGTGACGGCCGCCCACTGTGTCTCCGACCACGTGGTTGCAGAGGTCGAGGTCGTTGCAGGTGTCACCAGCCTGGCTGCGATCGGTGCCGGCGACCGACTTGCCGTCGAGTCGATGTACGTGCACCCCGACTTCGACGATGAGTTGGTACTGAACGACATCGCACTGCTGTACCTGGCAACCGCCGTGGATACGGCGGCGGCCGATCCCATCCCGTGGCAGGAAACCGGTACAGCGCCGGTTTCGGGGACGCCGCTCTCCACCTCGGGGTGGGGTTCCACCGACCTGGCCGGAGAGGACTTCGGGTCGGACCTGCGCAGCACGACCTTGACAGCGCTCGCAGGACCTGGTGAGGACGTCTGTGGCGAATGGCCGGACTTCCAGTCGGGTACGGAACTCTGCGTGGGCGGTGAGGCAGGTGTCGGTGCCTGCCTGGGCGACAGCGGAGGGCCGGTGGTGGCCGAACTCGGGACGACGAAGCTTGTCGGTGTCGTTTCGTACGGGTTGACGGGCAGTTGTGCCGACGGGTTCTTTCCGAACGTCGCTACCCGTGTCAGCGGGTTCGCCGACTGGATTACCGGGATTGTGGGCAGCCCCTGGCAGGAGGCTGTTGGCCTTACGGATCCGTCGTACACCATCAGCGGCCTCGTCAACGGACGGAGCTATACCTTTCGGGTCTCGGCCACGAACGCATACGGGGTGACCTCCGGTTCGACCGCCGTTCTTGTGACCCCGGTCGGTCCACCCGACCAGACGGCGACGCCGACGGGTGTAGGCGGGTTCGGCAGCGCCACGCTGACATGGACGGCACCGTTCACGGCCGACGGCTATCCGATCACCGACTACGTCATCGAGAACTCGGGTGACGATGGGGCTACCTGGGCCGTGTTCGACGACGGGGTGTCGACAGAGGTCAGTGCCGTGTTGGCCGGCTTCGACAACGGGCGGATCATGCGTTACCGCGTTGCCGCCGTCAACGACCTCGGGACGGGTGAGTTCTCGGCCAGCGTGTCCGTCCTCATCGGCACTCCGGACGCGCCGTCGGACGTGGATGTGTCGACTGTGGGCGATGGCCGGGCGACCCTGGCCTGGTCGGCTCCGACGTCGGATGGTGGTTCGGCCATCACCGACTATGTCGTCGAGTATTCGGTGGACGGCGGGACGACCTGGGCGCTGTTCGACGAGGGGGTCTCGACGGAGGTCGGCGCTGACGTCACGGGTCTCGCCAACGACGTGGCTCACTCGTTCCGGGTGGCGACGGTGACCGGGGTCGGAACCAGTCCGTGGTCGGTCACCGCCAACGGCGTTCCGGGCCGGCCGTCGGCCGTCGGCGACCTGGCGGCTACATCGGGCAATGGCCAGGTGGTGCTCGCCTGGACGGCACCGACGTCGGATGGTGGATCGGCCGTTGCCGACTACGTGGTTGCCACATCGGTCGACGACGGGGCCAACTGGTCGATCGTCGAGGACGGAACCTCGGCTGAGGTTGGTGCGGTGGTCGCCGAACTCGCCAACGGCACGCCGTACCGGTTCCGGGTTGCTGCCGTCACGGCCATCGGCATGAGTACCTGGGTGGAGGTCGAAGCCGTCCCGGCGACCGTGCCGGAGGTTCCGACGGGTCTTTCGATCATGGTTGGGAGTGGCCGCCTGACCCTTTCGTGGGTCACGCCGTCGAACGGTGGTTCCGCCATCACGGCCGTGCATGTCGAGATTTCGGGCGACGGCGGTACGACGTGGGACTCGTTCCAGGCCGGAGCCGGCACCACGTCGGCCACCGTCACGGGCCTGGTCTCCGGGCAGGTCCATTCGATGCGGGTGTCGATAGAGAACTCCGTCGGCGTCGGAGTGGTATCGGCGTCTGTCACCGCCACCGTGGGTTGATCGGATCGTTCCCCGGTCAGGAATGTCCCACGGGGTGGAGCGAAACGAGTGCCTCGTGTTCGAGGCTGGCCACCGGCTCACCGTCGACGCTGATCTGCACTTCGAGCACGGCCCGCGAACCGCTGCGGGTCTCGAATCGGTTCACCACGACGGCGTCGATCACCGCTGTGGCTCCAATTGTGGCCGTGCAGTGGTGGCGAATGTGGCTTCGGGTGTGGACCCAGGGTCCTGCGACGAGGTTTCGTTTCACTACCGAGTTGGCGAGCGCAGCCCAGACGGCTGGGTGGACGATTCCGGCCTCTGAGTAGAGCCCGAGGTCGTCTCCGGCTCGAAGCCCGTAGTCGTCCCACTCCCCGACCAACGGTTCGACGTGTCGTGCGAGCGGTTGGTGGAGGCTACGGGCTGGGAAATCGTCGTCTTCAGATGTCCGCATGGCGATGAGCCGGGCCCGAGATTCGCCGTTGACCATGGCCCGGACCTCGACGCCTCCATCGGTCTCTTCGGGCACGCAGTCGACCGGGTCGTCGGCCAGTACGGGGCTGGTGAACTTGACCTCGGCCGTGCCCCGGGACAGCCAGTCCATGCCCCATGCCTCGACGATCGGTCTCGTGAGGTAGGCGTAGACGGTGACTCCGGCGACGAGCGCGGCGTCGAATCCTGCAGCTCTGCCGCCTTCGTCGGTGTGGATTGGATTGCCGGCGTGCTCGGGAAGGTTCCTGGCACGGATCGACCAGGTTTCCATCTCGTCCATGTCGTTCCCTCTCTCGGATCAGCAGGTGGTCTTTTCCAGCATGTTCTCTCATGGTTGTGGCGTGCGGGCAATCTCTACCAGAAGGTAAGGACGCAGGGGTTACAAGTGTCAATTCTCTGTGCTACATTCCTGCGGGATGGGGAGCACAGTGGAAAGAAGAGGCGGACGACGTCGCGGGCCCTTTGCCCTGTCGGCCGCTGAGACCGCACTACGAGGTGGGGGCGCTGGGCCGGTCACAGCGCCGACGCCGGTGCCCACCTACTAGTAGGTAGTGGTGACTCGGGAACTGGGGTTCGTCGACGCGCCACGCGTCGGTTTC
>DCXR01000063.1 GCA_002329075.1 Candidatus Neomicrothrix sp. UBA2131 | reverse complement strand
CGTAGAGCTGGTCGTCGGCGGCTCAGTCGTCGTCGTCGTGGGCGGGGCTGGGGCAGCGGCCGTGAACGAGGAATCCGATCGGTCCGACAGACTTCCGGCTACGACCGAGGCCATCAGGGGACCCTCGACCCCGCCGTCCGGCACGACCCAGGTGGCAGATCCGACCGCCGGGTCGATACCTGTCGCCACCTCGGCGATCTCGGAACTGATGGACAGGTCGACGCAGTACACCTCACCCTGGTCCCAGGACCAGCGGTCGTGGATCCGGAGCGTCCAGGTTCCCGTGGCCGACTTGCCGGCGAACACCGAGAGCGCATCGGCGGGCCGGTGGCGGCCGGCAAACGGCGCTGTCCCCTCATCTATTGCGGTGTCGGCGTCGTCGGCGAAGACGGTCAGCGTCCCGGAACAGTCCGCAGCTCCCTCACCGAAGTCGTTGCGCCACGAACCCACGCCGAAGGCCAGCGAGACCGT
Source organism: Candidatus Neomicrothrix sp. UBA2131 (assembly GCA_002329075.1). Classification (GTDB taxonomy): domain Bacteria; phylum Actinomycetota; class Acidimicrobiia; order Acidimicrobiales; family MedAcidi-G1; genus S20-B6. The sequence continues at coordinate 3,203 of DCXR01000063.1, read as the reverse complement.
CGTGCCATCCGGATGGACCAGCGAGATCTGGAGGTCGGCGTCGTATGTGTGGTCAAGGCGGAGGCCCAACTCGACCGTGCCGATGTCGCCGGCATCGGACACCACGAGAGGAATGTCGAGCGTCTGGTGGTCGATGATCGGAAGGGCCTCGTCACCGGCGAACTCCTCCGACACCTGCGCCCTTCGTTCGATCGAGACGTCGACGCCACCGACAGGACCCTCGGTGGTCCACTCGACGACCACCTCGTCGCCGGGCAGGAATGCCTCCCCACCGTTTGGTGCCGTGAGGGTGAGGCTCCGTTGCACCTCCTGGACGTCGAGGAAGACGGCGTCGAGGCCCGAAAGGCCGCCGGCGGAGGCTGCTGCCCTTATGCGCTGCACGCCGTCGACCTGGGGCGTCCAATCGAATGAGGCGCCCGTAGCCAGAACCGTGCCCGCCGAGTCCGTCCAGGTGACACTCGACGAAAGGTCTGTGCCGTCGGAGCCGGTCGCCGTGGCGAGCAGGGTCACCGGGCTTCCCTCGGTGATCGTTCCCTCTGGAACTGCAATCGAAACTGCCGGTGCCGTCGGTACCGAGGCGCCCACCGCCGCCGCGGCGTCGACCCGGCCGCCCGAACCCGAGACGGTCGACAGGGCATCGACCCACTTGGACGAATCGATCAGGCGCTCCTTGACCTGGAGTGCGGTTAGTTCCGGTGCCACCGAGCGAACTAGGGCGGCGACGCCCACGACATGGGGGGTCGCCATGGACGTGCCGCTGTATGTCGCATATCCGCCGCCGAAGACCGTGGAGAGGATGGCCGAGCCGGGGGCTGCCACGTCCACGCCCAACTCGCCGTAGTTGGAGAACGAGGAGCGGTTGCCGTCGATCTGCGTGGAAGCGACGGTCAGAACGATGTCCTGGGGATACGACGCCGGATAGGTGGGCCAGGTGTCGTTGTCGGAGTTGCTGTTTCCGGCTGCAGCCACGAAGAGGTGGTCGACAGCAGCGGCCTGGTCGAGCATGCCCGACATCGCCCCGCTGGAGCCGCCGCCACCCCACGAGTTGTTGGAGATCGAGGCACCGTTCGCTATGGCGTATGAGAGAGCCGAGACGGCATCCGACGAATAGCCGCCGCCGGAGGCCGAAAGGAACTTGAGGGCCATGATCTGCACCCCGGGCGCCACGCCGACGACTCCGATGTCGTTGGCCACTCCGGCGATGGTGCCGGCCACGTGGGTGCCGTGGTTGTGGTCGTCGTTCGGGTCGGAGTCGTCGTTGACGAAGTCCCAGCCGTGGAGATCGTCGATGTAGCCGTTGCCGTCGTCGTCGATGCCGTTTCCGGCGATCTCGCCGGAGTTGGTCCAGATGTTGGCCTCGAGGTCGGGATGGTCCAGGTCGACGCCGGTGTCGATGACGGCCACGACGACCGAAGGGTCGCCCAGTGAGTGCGCCCAGGCGCCGGGTGCATCGATCCCGTTGGCGCCGGTGAGGCCCCAGAGTTCGTTGAGCCTCGGGTCGGAGGGAAGGTCGGCCACGCTCAAAACGGCATCTGGGCCGGCCCACTTGACCACTGGCGACCTGCCGAGCACCGCCAGGGCCGCGTCGAGGTCGCGCAGCGTCTCGACCAGGTACAGGCCGGCTCCGTCGAGAGACGGTCCGGTCAGGCTGCCACCGACGGCACCGAGCACCTCGATGACCTCGACGGCCGAGGCCGACTCGGTGAAGCGGACGAGCAGTCCGAACGGGTTCCGCTCGATGGAACTGCCGGCGGCGAGGACCGCCTTGGCGAGATCGTCAGAGGCAAGTCCCGTGGGAAGGGGGCCGAGGAAGCCGAGGAGCGCCTCTCCATGGGCCGAGAGCGGCAGCACCGATCCGTCGTCGTAGAGGGAGGCTGTGTTAGGTCGGGCGATTGGCTCAGCGGCCAAGGGTGCGACCGTCACCACCATCGAAACGACCGCGGTGGCCAGGAGCCCCTTCAGGCCCCTTGCAATTCCACGGGTAGTGGCCCCGTTCATAGAACTCCCTACTGCCCTGCCCCGGTCGGGTCCGCAGCTGCTTACCGACAGCAGAGCAGACCCCTCCGAAAGAGGACCGAAACCCACTACAACTGTACTCCCCCCGTGTGACGAAGTCAGATCGCCGGGCGCTGAAAGGCAGGGCGAGGACAGGTGGATCACCTGTGCAGGCAACTGGTAGCGGCCGCTCAACCGCCTCCGGCCATGGCTGCCACCAGGTCACCGGACAGTGTGCCGCTATCTCCTCCGGTGGCCAGCACGACCACGACAAGGTCCATCTCCGGAACCACAGAGATCTGCTGGCCGAGGAAACCCACGGCGGCCAATGAGCCCTCACCCAGCCACCAGCCAGCCCCGTAGCCGGCGAAGGAGGCGCTCGGTGTCCGGGCATGGTCGACCCAACCCTCGGATAGCAGCCATTCGTCCTCCCAGACGCCGCCGCGCAGGTAGAGCAGCCCGAAGCGGGCGAAGTCCTCGAGGGACATGTTGGCGCCGGTGCCACCCAGCCAGTTGCCCGTGCCATCCAACTCGAGTTCGACCGAGGTGATGCCGAGGGGGCCGAACAACCGGTCGTCCAACCAGGCTTCAAGTGCCTCTCCGGAGCCGAGTTCGTCCGCCAGCAGCGACGCCACGATCGCCGTGTTGCCGGTGTTGTAGTTGAAGGCGGTCCCGGGTTCGGCCACAAGCGGCTTGGCCGCCGCATAGCCCGAGGCGTCGGCGCGCCCGGCGCCTGCGACGATCTCCACAGCATCGCTAGCCGCCTCGTTCCATTCGAGGCCGCTCTGCATTCGCAGCAGGTCATCGATCGTGATCTCCGAACGTGGGTCGCCGGATGGCCACTCGGCCAGTCCGGTGGGTGCGTCGATGTCGAGCAGGCCGTCACCGGTGAGGATTCCCACGGCGGCGTGCGTGACACTCTTGGCGACCGAGAACGACCAGTGGGGAGTCGACGGGTCGTAGCCCTCGTGGCTGTCGGCCAGCAGCAGGCTGCCACCACGGACGATCGCCACGGCGTCGATGACCCCATAGGGACGGCCCGGATCCCGCAACGCCTCATCGACGAGCTCCCGGACCTCGTCGGCGGACACGGAGGGGAGGTCCGCCAGCGGCCAGGCCCCCGTCGGCCAGGCCACGTCGCCGAACTGCGCCGGATAGCCCTCGGCGACGACCGGCTCGGGAAGCGTCGTGGTCGGCGCCACCGTCGT
>DCXR01000038.1 GCA_002329075.1 Candidatus Neomicrothrix sp. UBA2131 | reverse complement strand
GGAGCATCTTCGACCGGAGCATCCCCGGAAGCCTCAGCGGACTCCGCGGAGGCTTCAACCCACTGGTCGGCCGAAACGGCCGGACCACCCTCGGCGGGTCGCCAGACCTGTTCGCCCGTCTCCTCGTCGACGATCCATTCCCCTTCCGCCCAGTCGACGTCGGCGTAGGCGGCCTCCTCGGCAACCTGGGTCTCACTCTTGATGTCGACCCGCCAGCCCGTCATGCGAGCAGCCAGACGGGCATTCTGACCCTCCTTCCCGATCGCCAGCGACAGCTGGTAGTCGGGAACTATCACCGTGGCGGTCCCCGACTCCTCGTCGATGAGCACGTCCTTGACCTTGGCCGGCGAAAGCGCCTTCATCACGAAGTCGACCGGGTCCTCGGAAAACGGCACGATGTCGATCTTCTCGCCACGCAGCTCGTTCACGACCATGCGCACACGGGCGCCACGCGCTCCGACACAGGCACCGACAGGGTCCACGTTCGGGTCGTTGGACGCCACCGAGATCTTCGTACGGTGCCCGGGCTCACGGGCACAGGCCTTGATCTCGACAACGCCATCGGCGATCTCCGGAACCTCGAGCTCGAAGAGGCGCTTGATCAGGCCGGGGTGTGTACGGCTGACGACGATCTGTGGACCCTTCGCCGTCTTGCGGACCTCGACGATGTAGGCCTTCAGACGGGTGTTGGCCTCAGGCCGCTCGTACGGCACCTGCTCCGCCTGGGGCAGCAACGCCTCGACCCGACCCAGGTCCAGCAGGGTGTAACGGGCATCCGTCTGCTGGATCATGCCGGTGACGATGTCACCCTCACGGCCGGCGTACTCCTCGTACTTCATGTCACGCTCGGCCTCGCGGATCCGCTGCGTCATCACCTGACGGGCGGTCTGCGCCGCGATCCGACCGAAGTCGTCCGGAGTCACGTCGAACTCGCCACCGACCGGTTCGCCCTCCTCGTCGAGGTCCTGGGCGAGCACCCGGATCTCCATGGTGTCGGGGTCGATCGTGACCCACGAGTACTCATGGGCCCCGGGGGTGCGCTTGTAGGCGGTCTCGAGGGCATCGGCCAGGGCAGCGAACAGCGCATCCTCCGGGATACCCCGGTCGTTGGCCAGGGCCTGAAGGGCCTCCATCATTTCCGGATTCATCGTCCGACCTCGCTTTCGTCGATTGCGTGACGGCCCTGCGAGGTTCGGGCCGATTCGGGCGCCGATGTCCACTCGAAGACCGTGCGCGCCTTCTGGATCTCGTCATGGCGGAGCACGCGCACGACGTCCTCCGCTGTTCGCAGCGTGATACCACCCTCGTCGGCGGATTCCAGGATCCCCTGCACCCGACGGTCACCGTCGGTACCGGGCAGCGTCTTGACCGTCACGGTCGAGCCGATTGCCCGCACGAAGTGGCCGGGTCTCCTGAGGGTGCGTTCGAGCCCCGGGCTGCTTACCTCTAGCGTGTAGCGGCCCTTCACCGGATCCTCGTGGTCAAGCGCCCGGGATACCTCACGGGTGAGGGCGGCAATGGCATCCATGCCCACGCCATCCGGATGGTCGACCGTGACCCGAACCACCCCACCGTCGTAGTCGATGTCGAGCAACTCGACGCCGACACGGTCACAGAGGGGCGCGACGAGGGAGCCGACCCTGTCGGTCACACCCATCGCTCCTCCTGCTCGGTCCTGCTGGCACCGACCTCGACGGCCGGGCCACCTCTAGTTTTCGTACTCTCGTCCTCGTACCTCGCCCGAAGAAGACAAGAGACGTGGGCAAAGCCCACGTCTCGTCCCGGAACGATGTACGTGCGGCGGCAGCATACCCCTGCCCGCCGTTCTGGCCAAGGGCCCGAGCCCATACTTAGGATCGTCGCGTCAGGCGATCCGGCTGCGAATGTTCTCGATCAGCGTGCCGGCGTCGTTGGCGTCGTCGCCCTGCTCTGTAAGCAGACCCCTGCGGTCCCGTTCCGCCTCCCTGGCGGCCCTCTCGGTGTCGACCCGTGCCAGTGCCGCATCGGCGCCGTGCTCGTGGATGAACACCGCCCACTCGACCAGGGCATCGACCATCTCGCCTTCGTCGACCACGGCAGCGTTCTGACCCTTGACGAAGAGGTGACCACGCCGGCGCCCTGCGGCGATACCGAGGTCGGCGTCCCTCGCCTCACCGGGCCCGTTCACCACACAACCCATGATCGCAACCTGGAGGGGAATCCGGCGCTCGGCGAACGCCTCCATTGCCTCCTCGGCGACGGCTACCACGTCGATCTCCGCACGTCCGCAACTGGGGCAGGCGATGAGATCGACGTTCCTGCGCTCGCGCAGCCCCAACGACTCGAGCAGTTGTCTGCCGGCACGGGCCTCCTCGACGGGATCGGCGGTGAGCGAGTAGCGGATCGTGTCACCGATTCCCTCGGCCAACAGCGTGGCGATCCCGGCAGTGGACTTGACCAGCCCGGCCGGCGGTGGACCCGCCTCGGTAACACCGAGGTGGAGCGGGTGGTCGGTGACATCTGCAAGCTGGCGGTAGGCCTCGATCATGATCGGCACGCTCGAGGCCTTCACAGAGATCTTGATCAGGTCGAAGCCCACCTCGGCGAAGTAGCCGATCTCCCCTAGCGCCGACTCGACCATGGCCTCAGGCGTAACCCTGCCTCCGTGCTTCTCATAGAGCTCAGGATGCAGGGAACCACCGTTGACGCCTATGCGAATCGGCACCCTGCGGTCACGGGCCTCGGACGCCACCGTGCGTATGTGCTCGGGCTTCCGGATGTTGCCGGGGTTCAGCCGGAGGCAGTGCACCCCGGCCTCGAGGGCGGCCAGCGCCATCCGGTACTGGTGGTGGATGTCGGCGACGATCGGCACCGGCGAACGCGGAACGATCCGGGCCAACCCCTCGGCCGCCTCGATCTCGTTGCAGGTGCACCGCACGATGTCGGCGCCGGCCATGGCCAGGTCGTAGATCTGCTGGAGGGTCGCCTCATGGTCCGCCGTTCGCGTCACCGTCATCGACTGGACGCTGATCGGTGCGCCACCGCCGACGGCAACATCGCCGACCATCACCTGCCGGGTGCTGCGCCGGGGGAACCCTGCCGTGACCTCCACGCCTCGAAGGCTACCGGTGGCCGGAAGCCGCCCCCGTCGGCCCGGGCACGGTACCGACCCGACCCCTCAGCCGAGGTTGAGGGGGTCGACGATGTCCCGGTAGAGGGCGATCACGGCGAGGGCGATCAGGAACAGAACGACCGCCCACGTCAGCGGAGCCAACTTTGCGGCATCGGCGACATGGCGTCGGCCACCCCGGGACCGCAGGCGTTCATAGGTGGCAATGGCGATGTGGCCACCGTCGAGAGGCAACAGCGGTACGAGGTTGAAGACACCTACGAACACGTTCACGAGAACGAGGAACCACAGGAAGTTGTGGGCGCCCGAGTCGAACGCCGCATCACCGAACCGAACGGCTCCGTAGATTGAAAGCAACCTGTTCTCGTCTTCCGGATCCACCGACGTGACGCCGAGGTCTCCCTGTGTGCCACCTGGCTCGACAGCTCCCCCGACGAACCCCGAGAGGCCACCGGGCGTGAAGAAGTGGACGAGCGCGTCGCCGGACATCCACAACAGGTCACCCAACGCCGTGACCGACTCCCTGGCCGCCGTGACGGGACCCAGGCGAACCATCGGATGCCTCGGTGATACCCCGAAGAAGCCGACCACCGCAGCCGACCCGGTGGGCAACCTGCGCGCCACGGTCGAGATCACGACGGTGGCGTCATCGCTGCGATGCACGCGCAGCTGGTGTTCCGCGCCGACCTCTACGAGATCCACGACCTCCGACCAGTTGTCTGTCGCCACACCGTCCACGGCGACGATCCGATCGCCGGGGAACAGCCCGGGGAATGCGGAGGCGCCGCTGCCGGTCAGGCGCTCACCGACGGCCACCGACCGGACAAGGTGAACACCTTCCCGCTCGACCTCGACCGACACGACCCGGCCCGGCAACGCCCTGACGACCTCGCCGAAGCGATCGAAGTCGGCCACCGGGCGACCGGCGACAGCCCGGATCCGGTCGTCGACCTGGATCCCCGCCGCTTCAGCGGCAGTTCCCGGAACGACCGAGCGGACGACCCACTCATCGACATCCGGGCGGCCCATCCCCGTGAAGATGACCAACAGCAGCACAGTCGCCAGCAGGAACTGCATCCCGGAACCAGCCAACGCCAACGCCATCCGCTTCGGGTACGACTGGTGCCGGTACGTGCGGTGCTCATGGGCGGGATCGACGTCATCCAGGTTGGTCATCCCTGTGACCCGCACGTAGGCCCCTGCAGGGATCACCTTGATGCCGTATTCGGTCTCGCCCCGTCGCACCGACCAGACCCGTGGTCCGAACCCGATGAAGAACTCGGTGACCTGCATGCCCGTCCAACGGGCAACGAGATAGTGGCCCAGCTCGTGTACGACCAGCATGCCGACGAACGAGAGCACCACGACCAGCAGTGACATGCCGAACCAGAGCCCGACGGCCACCGTGCCCCCGACCAGCAGCAGGAGCCTGACCCGGCGGTCGCCGGCGGTCAGTGGCAACCCGGTCACGGGCGATCGGCCAGCCGTGCCGAGGTGACCTCACGGGCCCGCGCATCGGCGTCGAGGACGGCCTCGATGCTGTCGGCCGCAAGGCCCGGCCAGTCCTCGAGGACATCGGTGAGCACCTCTGCAATCCCCACCCAGGGCAGGCGCCCCTCGAGGAAGGCCTCGACGGCAACTTCGTTGGCGGCATTCAACCAGGCCGGTGCGGTCGCCCCGAGGCGACCCGCGGCGAAGGCAAGGTCGAGGCACGGGAACGACTCACGGTCGGGCGGCTCGAAGTCGAGACGCGAAGCCTCGCTCCAGTCGATCGTGCCGAAGGGCAGGTCGAGTCGATCCGGGTAGGCCAATGCGTACCCGATGCACAGACGCATATCGGGTCGGGAGAGCTGTGCCATGGTCGTTCCGTCCGTGAAAGACACCATCGAGTGGACGACTGACTGCGGATGAACGACGACGTCGATGCGGTCATAGTCGACGTCGAAGAGCTCGTGGGCCTCGATGACCTCGAGCCCCTTGTTCATCAGCGTCGACGAGTCGACGGTGACCTTGGGGCCCATCGACCAGGTCGGGTGGTCGAGCGCATCCTCGATCGTGACATCGACCAACTCTTCGCTGGAGCGGCCACGGAACGGACCACCGGATGCCGTGAGCACCACCCGGTCCACGGCGGCCCCGCCGTCGTCACCGCGCAGGCACTGGTGGACGGCACAGTGCTCGCTGTCCACCGGCAGCAACTCGGCGCCGGGTGTGGCCCGGGCCTCGCGCACGACCGGCCCTGCGGCGATGAGGGACTCCTTGTTGGCTAGACACAACCGTCGCCCCGACTCGAGGGCGGCAAGCGTGACCGGGAGTCCGGCGAATCCCACCACGCCGTTGACCACCACCTCGGCCGTCAACGCCGCTTCGGCCAGAGCCGAACCGCCCGCCAGGACCTCGGTCCCGGCGGGGACCCGGTCGGCCAACCCGGCGGCCAGCGATGCATCGGCGATCGCCACGACCGGCGGACGGAAGCGTTCCACCTGCTCGACCAGGAGATCGACGGAGCTGGCCGCACCGAGCGCCGCGACCTCATACCGGTCTGGGCGGGCGGCCACGATGTCGAGCGTCTGGGTCCCGATCGAACCGGTCGACCCGAGCACCGCGACCCGCGTCATGGCCCTGCCACGCGCCGCTCGGGGGAAGGACGCGTCGTCGGCATGCGGCGGAGCCTACGGTGCCGGTCGAGAGCCCCGGAGGCGGGTGGGCGGGTTCAGGCCCCGAAGAGGTCGAGCATCCGGGCGGTGTAGTAGGTCGCCGGCAGCACGAACAACAGGGCGTCGAAGCGGTCGAGCATGCCGCCGTGGCCGGGGAGGACGCTGCCCATGTCCTTGATGCCGAGGTCCCGCTTGATCATCGATTCGCAGAGGTCACCCAGGGGTGCGGCGACGGCCGCCACGATGCCCAGCACCGCAGCCGACATGAGGTCGTCCGCGAAGGGTGTGATGCGGCCCACAACCAGCACACAGACGGCGAAGCAGGCGACCATCCCGCCGACCAGTCCCTCCATCGTCTTGTTGGGGCTGACGGCAGCCAACTGCGTACGGCCGGCGAGGCGACCGACGAACAGGCCGCCGACGTCGTAGCCGACGGTCGCCAGCACGGCAGCAAGCAGCAACCCGATGCCGTTCCCATCGGTGAGCATGAGTCCCACGAAAGATCCGAGCATCCCAACGTAGAGCACACCGAACAGGGTGACGGAGATGTTCACCATCGGGGCGTCCCGGTCGACCCCGGTCAGGTACCAGAGCAGGCAGAACAGCACCGTCAGGCCCAATGCCAGCGGAACCGCCGCCTCGAAGCGCCAGTAGGCGCCCAGGTTCAACGATCCGACGGCCACGATCCCCAGGAGGGTGGCCGGCTGGTAGCCGACGCGTCGCACCGATCCGTAGAACTCGACGGCGGCGAGGACCAGCACGGCGGTCGACAGGGCCAGGGTCGCCGATGCCCCGACCTTGAACGCCACGAGCGCCAGGGCACCGAGACCCAGCCCGGTGATGATCGCCGACGGCATGTCGCGACCACCGCTGTCGGCACCCCCACGATCCGAACGGCGTCTGCGCCCACTTCCCGACTTGGCCGGTGTGGGGATCGAGGACTGCCCTGCGCCGACCGGCTGTGGGTCGTCAGGAGGGAGCAGGGGTGGATCAAAGCTCTCGCCGGATCCCAGACCCGACGACGGGTCTTCGAAGAAGGCTGCTGCTGTGGGCTCGTCGAATGTGCCGACGGGGTGCTGTGACTCGTGGTGTTCGGGTACATCGTCCGCCCAGCGGGGCTGTTCGGAGGCGAAGCCCGTTGGCGGTGCAGCCACCGGGGTTGTCGGCGGCTCGGTCCAGTGGGGCAGGTCCTCGGTCGGGGGTTCGCCGCCGAACACCGAACGACCGGGCTCGACCTCGTCGTCGGCCGGTTCGAGGCCCAGAATCCGGATCTCCTCGAAGGGCTGGTCGCTGCTGCGCTGCTGGTTCACGAATCCTCCCTCGGTCGTCCTGCTCAGACTTCGAGCAGTTCGTCCTCTTTGGCCGCCCGAGCCTCGTCGATCTCGGACTCGTTCCGGTGGATCAGGTCGTCAAGTTGTGAACCGGCGTGCCGGATGTCGTCCTCTGACACGTGGCCCTCGCCTTCTATGTCGTCCAGATCCTTGCGTGCATGGCGGCGGATGCCCCGAAGGTGGTTCTTGCCGTCCTCGGACATGCCGTTGATCATTCGTACCATGTCCCGACGACGTTCCTCGGTCAGCTCCGGGAATGACAGCCGAATCGTGCGACCATCGTTGCTCGGAGCGAGGCCGAGGTCGGCGTTGACGACTGCACGCTCCACCGCCGGGACATTCGCCGCGTCATGGGGCGTGATCAGGAGTTGGCGGGGCTCGGGCACGCTGAACGTGGCGAGTTCCTGCATCCGCATCTCGACGCCATAGGCCTCGACGGTCAGGTTCTCGACCATCGAGGACGAAGCCCGACCGGTTCGTACCGTCGAGAACTCGCGTCGAGTATGGACAACGGCATCGGCCATCTTCTCCTTGGCCTCTTCGAGGACCAACTGGACCATCTCGTCGCTCAAGGATCCTCCCAACTCAGGCGACCAGAGTACCGACGGACTCTCCGGCGAGGATGGATCGGACGTTTCCGGATGTCATCAGGTCGAACATGACGATCGGCAGGTTGTTCTCCATGCAGAGCGTGACCGCCGTGGCGTCCATCGCCCGAAGCCCCATCTGGATCACCTCGAGGTAGCTGACCTTGTCGAGGAGGGTCGCCTCGGAATCGGCTTGCGGATCGGCGGTGTAGATGCCGTCGGTTCCTGAATGGGTTCCCTTGAGCACCACCCCGGCCTCGATCTCGACTGCGCGCAGGGCAGCGGCAGTGTCGGTCGTGAAGAACGGGTTGCCCGTGCCGCCGGCGAAGATGACGACCCGGCCCTTCTCGAGGTGGCGGGTTGCACGCCGCCTGATGTACGGCTCGGCGATCTGTTCCATGCGGATGGCGGTCTGCACCCGGGTCGGCTGACCCAGTTGTTCGAGGGTGTCCTGGAGGGCCAGGGCGTTGATGGTGGTCGCCAACATGCCCATGTAGTCGGCCTGGGCGCGGTCCATGCCCGCACCGGCGCCCGACATGCCCCGCCAGATGTTGCCGCCGCCGACGACGACCGCTACGTCAACCTCGAACTCGCGACAGACATCGACGATCTCCTGGGCGATCCGGGCGACGATCTCGCCGTCGATGCCGTACCCGGCGGAACCGGCGAACGCCTCTCCTGACACCTTCAGGACCACACGGTCCCAACGTGGGGTGAGGCGTTCGGTCACGGCATCAGCCTCCCAGAAATATCTGGGCGAAGCGAACGATGTCGCCGCCGCCTAGCGAATCCTTCACCAGGACCTTGTCGCCGTGGAGCCCCTGTTCGAGAAGCACCGACTCGCGGTACCAACCCGAAAGCCGACCTTCAACGATCTTCTCCCAGGCCTGCTCGGGCTTGCCCTCGGCCTTGGTGATCTCGAGCAGCGACGCACGCTCCTGCTCCACCAGGTCGGCCGGGACCTCGTCACGGGACAGGGCGGTCGGCTTGGCGAAGGCGACGTGCAACGCCACCTGGTGCAGGGCCTCGGCGTCGACGCCCGAACCCTCTACGACCACACCGTTGACCCCCCGCCCGTCCTGGACGTGCAGGTAGGTGTCGAGCGCATTGCCGTCGGCGGCCTCGATCAGGGTGACCGTACCGACCTCGATGTTCTCCTTCGTGGAGAGCTTGAGGTCCTCGAGTGCTCCGGTGAAGCCTTCTACCGCACCCTCACCGTCAGCGAGGACTACGTCGGCGATGCCGTTGACCAGGGTGATGAAGGCATCGGACTTGGCCGAGAAGTCGGTCTCGCACTTGACGTGCACCAACGCCGCACGGGTGCCGTTGCCGGCAAGAGCGACGACGCCCTCGACGTTGTCCCGGTCGGTTCGGGTTGCCGCCTTTGCAAGGCCGCGCTCGCGCAGCAGTTGGGAAGCCGCCTCGAAGTCGCCGTTGGCGTCGGTCAGCGCACGCTTGGCATCCATCATCCCGGCGCCGGTGGCGTCACGTAGGGCCTTGACCTCTCGTGCAGTGATGTCAGCCATGCCGGTCAGGACCCTTCCACGGCTTCGTCGTCGGGGAAGGTCCCGGCAGCGACCTCA
>DCXR01000007.1:93558-93919 GCA_002329075.1 Candidatus Neomicrothrix sp. UBA2131 | reverse complement strand
GCCACGATCATGCCCGTGGCAAGGAGGGCGGTCGCCACCCCTGCTCGAAGGAAACTACGAAGAGACGTGCTCGTTGCACTCATGTCCAAATACCCCCACCTAGAAGGTCCCAATACGGATATGGATACCGACAATGATAGTGCGAACCCGCAGGTCGGGCAACGAGTGGGCAGAAACGGGCTGCCTGGGGGGCTGATCGCACGCCCCACTCGGACTTCGCTCCGCGCAACCACGCCCGATCGAGGGGTTTCCCCATCGGGGCCACCCCCGGGAGACCCCGAACGGTCTCGTCGTCGGCCATTGCCATCGGTCCACCCTTGTCGGCTGCCTCCCCTCTTGGGATATCGGCCATTGTCGGCGT
>DCXR01000007.1:85702-93147 GCA_002329075.1 Candidatus Neomicrothrix sp. UBA2131 | reverse complement strand
CCGAAGGCCTCGACCTGCGGATGTTCGGCGGCCGGGCCTTCATGTCAATGCGCCTCGAGAAGGGCTTCGGCGTGTGGAACCTCGAGTACCGGCCCGACTCCACCCCGGCCGAGGCCGGCATGGGCCCGTTCGTGAAGGTCGACAAGGCCGCAGACCTCATCGGGAAGGAGGCCGCCCGGGCCGAACTCGACCGTGGGCCCGACCGGCGGCTGGTGACCCTGGTACCAGACGTGGGCGATGCAGACGAGCCGGGCCTCGCCGACGCCACCCACGACGAGCCCGTGTTCCACGGCGGCGAGTGCGTCGGATTCGTCACCTCAGGCGGCCATGCGCACTACTCGCAGGCCAGCGTCGCCCTCGCCTACGTGCCCACCCACCTGGCCGACGATCCGGCCACCCACGACGGCTTCGAGGCCGAGATCCTCGGCCACATACGACCGGCGCAACTCGTCGCAGAGTGCCTGTACGATCCCGCCGGCGAACGGATGCGTGGCTGAAGCCCGCCGAACGCCGGAATCCGAAAGTCCATTCCGCAATGGTCCGCCACCACGACCCCGAACGACCATGAGGACTCATCCATGACCGACACTCCCAACGACCGGTACGACGCAATCATCGTCGGCGCCGGGATCATCGGTGCCGCCGTCGCCTTCGAGTTGGCCAAGAAGGGCTACTCGACGCTCAACCTCGACAAGCTGCCGGCCTCGGGCTACGGCTCCACCAGCAACTCGTGTGCGATCGTACGCGCCCACTACTCCACCTACGACGGCGTGGCGATGGCCTACGAGGGCTTCTCGTACTGGAAGGACTGGGCCGGCTACCTCGACGCCGAGGACGAACGCGGCCACGCCCTCTACATGCAGTGCGGCACCGTGCTGTTCATGCTCGACGGCGGCCACCACGAGAAGGTCCTGCCGCTGTTCGACCAGGTCGACGTCCCCTACGAGGTCTGGGACAACGAGACACTGGCCGAACGCGTCCCCTTCTTCGAGCACGGCACCCACGGCGAACCCTGCCGCCCCGAGGACGACCGCTTCTGGGCCGAACCCGAAGGCGAGCTCATCGGCGCCCTCTTCACCCCCGACTCCGGCTACGTCAGCGACCCGCAACTCGCCACCCACAACCTGCAGCGCGCCGCCGAGGCAGTGGGCGGCGAGTTCCGGTTCAACGCCGAGGTGGCCGACGTCCGCCGGGCCGACGGTCGGGTCGCCGGCGTCACGCTCTCCGACGGAACCGGGATCGACGCTCCGATCGTGGTCAACGTGGCCGGCCCGCACTCGTTCGTCATCAACAGGATGGCGGGCGTCTACGAGTCGATGAACATCAAGACCAGGGCGCTGCGCCACGAGGTGCACCACGTCCCGTCCCCGGCAGGCATCGACTACGAGAACGACGGCCTGCACACCTCGGACTCCGACCTGGCGATCTACGTACGTCCCGAGTCCGGCAACAACATCCTGATCGGCTCCGAGGATCCCGCCTGCGACGACCAGGTCTGGGTCGACGACCCCGACGACTACGACAACGTGGTCTCCGACGCGCAGTGGAACGCCCAGGTACTGCGCCTGGCCCGCCGCATGCCGACCCTCGGGGTGCCCAACGAGAAGAAGGGCATCGTCGACCTCTACGACGTGTCGGACGACTGGATCCCCATCTACGACCGCACCGACCTCGACGGCTTCTACGTGGCCATCGGATCGAGCGGGAACCAGTTCAAGAACGCCCCGGTGGCCGGCTACTGCATGGCCGAACTCATCGATGCAATCGAGAACGGCCATGACCACGACGCCGACCCGCTCGTCGTCACCGGCGTCTACACGGGCCTCGAGATGAACATGGGCTTCTACCGCCGCAACCGGGAGATCAACCCGAACAGTTCGTTCTCGGTCAACGGCTGAGACGCACGAAGCCGGGCACTCCGCTGCTCAGGCTCGGACTGGTTCGTCCCCGCCGCCCCGGAGGAGGCGCAGGGCCGCCCGGGTGTGCTCGACCGAGAGGCTCTCGTGGGGGCCGGGGACCTCCTCGACGGGACCATCGTCGGCGTCGAACTCGAGCTTCAGTGCCCGGCTCATCACGCCGTGCATGGCATAGGTGCACACGATGTAGGTGAACTCGAGGATCTCCTCGTCCGACAGGTGGGCACGGAGTTCGTCGAACACCTCGTCGGACACGTTGCCGAGGTCCCGGGTGATGTCGTCGGTGTAGGCGAGGACCGCCCGCTGGGCAGCATCGAAGCAGTCGGCCTCCTCCCAACTCGAGATGGCGTTGATCTGTTCGTCGGACAGGCCGACAGTGCGGCACGACTTGCAGTGCTGCGAGTAGACGAAGCGGCTGCCGATGTTCCAGCCCGCCCGCGTCTGACCGATCTCCCGGAGCACCGGGTCGATGAGGCGTCGCCTGGACCGGTAGAGGCCGATTCCGGCACAGGCGTGGTCGAATACATCGGGTACCAGGGCGAACACGGACCACCAGTCGCCCGGGGTGCCCGTGTCGGTGCCCGGCTCGTCGACCGGATCGCGGTCGCCGAAGATGAACTGGAAGATCGGCTCGGCGCCCGGGTGGAGTTCGCTGCGGCGCACCTGGCGCAGGCGGGGCATGTCAGGAGACCTGGTCGACCGACTGTTGGGCCGGCAGCGGGCTGAAGCCCCTCAGCCCGGCCAGGTCGAAGGGGCGCAGAAAGGTCGACTCGTCGGTGGCCTCGGTTTCGCCGATCCGATCCCTGGCCGACTCGCGGTCCTCGCCGAAGCCACCGGTGTCACGACAGAACTCGACCATGATCCCGTTCGGGTCCAGGTAGTAGATGGATATGCACCAGCCGTGGTCGACCTCCATGAGCGGCATGATGTCGTCGGCGGCCAGGCGCTCCTCGGCCTGTCGGGCACGCTCCTCGTCGGCGGCGAAGGCGACGTGGTTGACCCAGACGGGCAGGCCGTTGCCGGTCGAGACCTCAGTGGAGTAGTCCTCCCGCTCGCCCACACCGTCCACCTCGAAGAAGGCGATGCAGGTGCCGTCGCCGGTGTCGAAGAAGAGGTGCCGGAAGAAGCCGCCCTCACCGGCCTTCACCTCGGTGCGGACCAGCGGCATGCCGAGCAGGTCTTCGTAGAAGTGCCGGGTGGCCTCGGCGTCACGGCAGGCGTAGGCGACGTGGTGGAACCCCGTGGGGCGTGGCGTCGATTCCTTCGACCCGTTGTCCATGGGTGGGATTGTCGCGCCAAACACCTCACCCGGACCCACCGGGGAGGCGTGGGCGTGCCCCACCCGGGTCAGTCCAGGGCTTCGATCCGTCGCTTGACGTCGTCGATCTCGACCCGGAGTTCGTCGAAGCGGAGCTGGATCTCGGCCTTGAGCTCGTCGGTGATGGTGGCAACCTGGGCCTCGACCTCCACCTTGACGTCGTCGGCCACGCCGCCGACCTGTTCCTCGATGCCGGCCTCGACGTCTTCGACGATGGACTCGACGATGGACTCGATCTCGGCGCGGATGTCTTCTTCGACCTCCGAGATCATCTCTTCGATCTCGGTCTCGGCATCGTCCTTGAATTCTTCGATCTCGGCGTCGAGGTCGTCGACCTCGGCACGCACCCAGTCGACGGCCCGAAGGACGAGCACCCCGCCGACCACGGCCACCGCCAGGGACAGGACACCGAGCAGCAACCCTGCAGCGGCAAGCCTGCGGCCGTCGCGGCCCCTGCGCCTGCCGATGATGCCGTACACGAGCGCCAGGACGCCGAAGATGGCAGCGAGCGGGAACAGGATCGGGACGAGGCCGAAGCCGATGCCGCACACGGCCAGGGTGACTGAGGCGACGGCGAACCCGGAACCGGGTTGGCGCACCACGACCACCCGGGTGGGCGTGCCATCGGCGAGGAGTTCGTCGAGTTCGCCGGGCGTGATCGTCTCGGCGGGCTCGTTGTTCCCGGCAGCCAGATCGTCGTCGTCCACGGGTAGGCAACCTAGTGGAGCATGCCTGCCATGGAAGGCTCGTCACGGGCAGCGCCTACTCTCGTGCTGGAGGCACACATGACCGATTCAGCCAGTCCGGGATCCATATTGGGACAGCGCCTGTCCGAGGCACTCGAGTTCGCCCGGGTCGCCCACGGGGGGCAACTCCGCAAGGAGACCCCGATCCCCTACGTGAGCCACCTGTTGGTGGTGGCCGGCTACGCCATCGAGGACGCCGCCACCGACCCGGCGCTCCACCACCGAACCGGGGTCATCGCCGTGGCGGCCCTGCTGCACGACGCCGTCGAGGACACGGAGGCGACCGTCGCGACGGTGGCCGCCGACTTCGGCGACGAGGTGGCCGGGATCGTGGCGAGTTGCAGCGACGCTTTCGACACGCCGAAGCCGCCCTGGCGGCAGCGCAAGGAGACCTACCTGGCGCACCTGAGCGAGCCCGACCTCGACGATGCCGTGCTGTGCGTGGCGCTGGCCGACAAGCGCCACAACTCCCGCTGTGTCCTCGAGGACCTGCGCACCCATGGGGCGTCGACCTGGGACCGCTTCACCGTCGGGAGCGACGAACAACTCTGGTGGTACGGCTCACTGGCCGACGTGTTCCTCGAGCGTCGGCCCGGTCCGGCTGCCGACGAACTGGCCCGCACCGTCGCCGCCATCCGGGAACTCGCCGGAACCTGAAACCCGACCCCCACCTGTCACAGCGGTTGCGTACAGTGTCCATGACGGGCTGAGTACCCGTCGATCTACAACTCATCCAGAGGATCCGAGGGGCCTGGCCCGCTGAAGATCCGCCAACCGACCCGCCGGCGACGGCAGGCACGGTGGCCCCGCCAGGACCGATGAGGAGGGCACCATGCCTGACACGACCCACCCAGATCCCTTCGTCGGACCTGACGCGCCCGTGGTCGACGCCGACGCCCCAGACCTCGAAGCATTGGCGCGCTGGCTGCGCGAGATCCGGGGTTACGGCGCGTTCCAGATGATGACGCGCTCCGCCCGACGTGAGCGGCCGACCAACGATCCGTTCGCCAGCGATCGCCTCTGGCCCGACCTGGACGAGCGCCTCTGGCGGGCTCAACCGACCGACCTCACGAAGTGGTCGCGCCACCCGCACCCCGGAGCCCGCCTGGTCCTCGCTGCCCACGAGTGCTGTCCGGCTCACCTGCTCGACTTGCTGGCCGAGGACGAGTGGCCGGAGGTCCGACAGGCGGCACTGGGCAACAACGCCCTTCCGCCGTCCCGGCGGCAGGCACGCTCCGCGGCGGAGCCGGTCGACTGGCTACGGGAGGCCGCCGAACAGCCGGAGCCCGATGTCCATCGCCGCTGCGTCCGGTGCGGGTACCCGGTCAAGCGACCGGACCGCTTCCTCACCTGCAGCATCCGCTGCTCCATCTGGCAGGCCGACGCCCGCATGGCCGACGGCACCTACTTCCGTCTCGGACAACTCGGCCCCGATCCGCACCCGGCGTTGGCCGACCTCTCCTGGTCCTGGCCCGACGGCTACGCATGGGAAGTGGCGGTCCGCCCGGCATCCGGAGGGATCCCCGGGACCGGACCCGGCTGGGGGACGGTCCTGGTCAGCTTCGTCCCCGGAATCGGCGCCGTCGACTGCGAGCGGGCCGTCGGCGACCTGGTCGAGAACCAGGACCTGACCGCCCGCGAGGCCGTCTCCGTGCTCCGCAGGCTCGCCCGGGTCCTGCACGGCCCGGACGTACTCGAGGTCTGCACCACCGTGACCCCCGTGTCACACCGGTGAGGTACTCACCACCCCTGGAGACTTCTTCAACCACCGCCCTGCAGGAGGCACGTTGGCCATGAGTAGACACACCACGAAGAAAGCGACCACGAAACAACACGACGACTCCGACCAGGTCCGGCTGCGACAGCTGCGCCGCCTACTCGAGGACGTCGGCCTCGACGGCGTCTTCGGCCACGACTGGGCGATGTTCGACCCCGAGACCGGGAACTACAGGTTTTGCGACATCGAGCCGGAAAGGATGCAGGCCATCATGTTCCGCCTCGATGAACTCTGCCTCGAGCGCCGGGGCGAGCGGCGTTCGCACCGACGCACCACCGAGGCCGACCGGGCCGCCCGCCAAGCGGTCGCTCCGGTCGCCGTGCCCGACGTACCCGTCGAGGTGACCGTCGGCCCGCACCTCGGGGGCCAGGTATGAGCAGCATCGAGGTTCCCATCGAGTCCGACGAGTGGGAGCGCATCGTGCGCGTCGCCAAGGCCACGGCCTGGGACGACCGGAACAACCCGCCGGTCCTCCAGCACCCCTTCCCCGAGTCGGGGGTCGATCCACAGTGGCGGCTGCGCTGCATCGACGACACCCTCGTCGAGGTCCGGCACGATGTGCCGTGGATCGAACCGTTCGCCGTGGCGCTGCCCACGCGTCTCGTCATCCACGGCGCCGTCCTCGCCGACCTCGAAGGCGGGTGTGTGCTCACGATCGACGACAACCGGTACGCAACCGTACGCGGGGGCAACGGCTCGAGTTCGGTCCACGACCTCCTGCCGGTCCCATCCGCCTACGAACTCCCCAATCCCTGGCATCCGACCGCCTCGGCGACCGTCGAGGCTGCCCGCCTGTTCCACTGCCTGTACCCGGCATCGCTCTCACCGACCGGGCTCGAGCAGGAGGAGCCGCCGCCCCTCGAGTTGGGCATCGGTGATGGCGAGATCGGGTTCCTGGCCGACTGGTCGATGGCGGGGGGCCACAGGGCCACGTTCCGGACCCCGGCGACAACCGATGGCTCGGCCCAACTCGGGTTCTGGCCCACCGGCCTCACCGACCTGGTCAGGGGCGCGACGCAGGGCTCGGAGACGGTCGCGCTCGCGGTGTTCGACGAGTGGCTGCGGGTCACCGCCGCCGACTGGACCGCCTGGGTCCCGCCGACGGACCTCGTCTGCACCAGGTGGATCCCCCACGCCACGGAGATCCTGAAAAAGGCCGGCGAGTCCGTGACGCCGATCGCCGAGGACGCCTTCTCGGTGACGGGGAACCCGGCGGTACGGGTCACCTTCCACGATGTGGTCGACCAGCAGGTGCTGCGGCTCTCGACGGTGCTCGCCACCAACGTCGAGGACGACCGCGACGTGCGCCAGCGCATCTACGGCATCGTGCGCTCGCGGCCCGGCCTGAAGGGTTGGTTCGAAGAGGGTCGTGTCGTGTTCGCCATCGACCTCGACGTGGCCCGGGTCGACGAGTTGCCACACACGCTGCGTCGGTTCCGTTCGCAACTGCATGGCTTCGACCTGCTGCTGTCGATCGGCGACCCGCTGCCCGACCTGTTCACCGAGGCAGGCCTGGTGGAGTGAGGGGGGCGATCCGCCCCTATTCGATGCGCATGCCGGAGACGGCCCTCGAGATCACCAACTGCTGGATCTGTTCGGTGCCCTCGAAGATGTCGTAGATCTTCGAATCCCGGTGCCAACGCTCGACCGGATGGTCGGTCACATAGCCGGCGCCACCGAGGATCTGC